>JBBDSV010000033.1:0-8575 GCA_040904785.1 Nitriliruptoraceae bacterium | reverse complement strand
GCCCGCACCCGCATGGCCAGGCGCACCGCGCGGTTCACACGATCGCTCAAGCGATCGTGGACGCCGTGCTCCACGACGTGCACCCTAGCCACGACCCCCCGCCGCCTCCATGTCGACTATCGCCAATGGAATGAGGCGTGCGCTAGCGTTGACTGCCAAGCGCATCTGGCCACCTCGGGGAGATGGTGATGGTGATGACGGCAGCGACGACCGCGTCACGACCACTTCGTGACGTGCTCGCCTCGCCGGTGCTCGCCGACGCGAAGGTGCTCGCCGGCGCCAGCGGCCTCGATCGGTCCGTCGAACGCCTCAACATCATGGAGGTTCCCGACATCCTGCCGTGGGTCAAGCCCCACGAACTGCTGCTCACGACCGCCTATCCGCTGCGTGACCACCCCGAGGAGCTTCCCAAGCTCGTCGCGGACCTCGACGACGCGGGTCTCGCCGGGATAGGGATCAAGCTCGGCCGCTACCTCGACCAGCTCGACGACGCCGTCCTGGACGTCGCCGACAGTCGCGGATTTCCCATCATCCAGCTTCCCGACGACGTCGGCTTCGACGAGATCCTCCACGACGTACTGACCGACATCCTGCACGACCAGGCGGCGAAGCTGGCCCGGTCGGAGGAGATCCACCGCGCGTTTCTCGCACTCGTGCTCGGCGGCGACGGTCTGCCGGAGATCGCCCGTGACGTCGCCGGGCTCATCGATGCGCCGTGCGCGATCGTCGACCTCGACGGCGACGTTCTGGCGGCTGCCGGTACCGATGCGTTGGGACTGTCGAGCCCGCTCGAAACGGTCCTGCTCGACGCCGGACGCCATCTTGCGGTCGTCGACGGCCGCACACTGCCGTGCACCTGCGCGCCCATCACCGCAGGTCCACGTGACCACGGCCAGGTCATCGTCCTCGGTCGCGATGCGCTGGCGACCGACGACCGGTTGGCGCTCGAGAATGCCGCGACCGTGGCGGCGCTGACGATCACCAAGGCACGTGAGCTGCAGGCCGTCGAGGACAAGTACCGATCGGACCTCGTCCACGACCTGTTGCGTGGAGTCGACGACGTCGACGACGCCGTCCGCCGCGCTCGCAGCTTCGGCTGGGACCTCGAACGTCGACTCATCACGCTCGTCGTCCGCCTCGATGCACCCGGCACCGCGCACGACGCACCCGAGCGGCAACCGCTGACCCGGCGCGTCTCCCCGATTGTGACGGCGCGCGACCCGCACGCGGCCATCGTCCACTTCAGCACCGAAGCCGTCATCCTCACCGAGGCATTCAGCGGAACGGACGGCCGGGCCGACGCACGCACATTCGCCCGCCGCCTGGTCGACGATGCGCGCGCCGGCGGCGTCTCGGTGTCGATCGGCATGTCCCGACCGGTCGACGACCTCGCGGGTGTCGCCCATGCGTATGAGCAGGCGGTCCGCGCCCTGCACATCGGACGCACCGTCACCGGTGATGGTGCGGTGGCGCACTTCGATGACCTCGGCGCCTACCGCGTACTGTCGCTCGTCGAGGATCACCGCGAACTCGACGTGTTCGCGACCGAAGTGCTCGGCGGGCTCCGTGCCGACACACCGGCTGCCGCAGATCTGCGTGCCACACTCGAAGTACTGCTCGACACCGGCGGCAACGTCGCAGAGGCATCCCGCCGCCTCCACTTTCATTACAACACGCTGCGCTACCGCATCGAGAAGCTCAGCCAGCTCCTGGGACCATTCATGGACGACGCCCGCGTCCGGCTCAACGTCCAGCTGGCGCTGCTCATCCACGCCATGCGTGACCCCGACGCCGGACGACCGCGCTGACGCTCGTCACACCCGGCGCGCAGGTTCACGACGATGACAGCTGCGCAGCCAGATCGTCGAGCACCGCCTTGGCATCGCCGAACAACATGACCGTGTGATCGCGTTCGAAGAGCTCATTCTTTATGCCGGCATAGCCGGGCGAAAGGCTGCGCTTGATCACGAACACACGGCGTGCCTGCTCGACATCCAGAATGGGCATGCCCGCAATCGGGCTGGATGGTTCGGTCCGTGCAGCAGGGTTCACGACGTCGTTTGCGCCGACGACGATCACCGCGTCGGTGTTGGCGAAGTCCTGATTGATCTCGCTCATCTCGACCAGCAGTTCGTAGGGCACCTCGGCTTCCGCCAGCACCACGTTCATGTGTCCCGGCATCCGCCCGGCGACCGGATGAATCGCAAAGCGCACGTTGACGCCGCGGTCGATCAGTGCCTTGGCAACGTTGTGGGCCGCGTTCTGGGCACGCGCGGCCGCGAGTCCGTAACCCGGCACGATGATGACCGATTCGGCCACTTCCAGAACCATCGCCGCCGATTCGGCGTCAGCGGACACGACCGTGCCGTAGTCGCCGTGGTCGCTCGCGCCACCGCCGCCGAATCCGCCGACGAGCACGTTGAGCAACGACCGATTCATCGCGACACACATGATCTGGGTCAAGATGAGTCCGGCGGCTCCCACGATCGTGCCGGCGATGATCAGCAGATGGTTGGACAGCGCGAATCCGGTCGCGGCGGCGGCGAGGCCCGACAGCGAGTTCAGCAAGCTGATGACCACCGGCATGTCGGCGCCGCCGATGGGCAGCACGAGAACCACACCGACCAGCAGCGAAGCCGCCAGCACACCGATCACGGCGAGTTCTGCCAGCGCGATGTCGGCCGTACCGAACAGGCCGTAGACACCGACACCGATCGCGACCGCAAGCAGTCCCAGCATCACGACCGCACGCGCGGGAATCCGCCCGTCGGGCACGCGTGAACGCAGTTTGAGTTCTGCAAAGATGCTGCCGGACAGGGTGACCGTGCCGATGACCACCGAAAGCACCAGCGTGATCGCCGGGGTCACGCCGAGCACGTCGGCGGCGACGACGTCACGGCCCGGCTCGACAACGTTGGCCCAGAACAGCGACATGGCGACCAGGGCCGACGCGGCACCGCCGAACCCGTTGAACCGCGCCACGATCTCCGGCATCTGGGTTGCCTGCGCCCGAGCGACGATCGCCCAGCCGATCGCACCACCGAGCACGAGGCCGCCGACGATCCAGCGGTAGTCGACCCTGCCGACCTCGAGCAGCGTGATGATGACCGCGAGCAGCATCCCGCCGGCGAGCAGCGCGTTTCCACTACGGGCCGTACGCACGCGGGACAGCCGTTTGAGTCCGAAGACGAACAGGGCGATGGAAGTCAGTGCGAGAACGGCGAGGGCGTCGGAGGTGATCATCGGCGACCTCCGAAGTTGGCCAGCATTCGGTCGGTCACGAGGAAACCGCCGACGACATTGATCGTCGCGAGCACCAACGCCGCCGCGCCGATCACCACGCTCACGCTCGGCGTCGCCACCGTCACCAGCGTGAGCGCACCGATGACCGTGATGCCCGACATCGCGTTCGCGCCCGACATCAGGGGCGTGTGCAGCATCGGCGGCACCTTGTTGATCAGTTCGAAGCCGAGGAACGCGGCGAGCACGAACACGTAGACACTGACTAACAACGGACCCATCATCGTCACGCCTCCTCGAGCATCGTCGCGACGCGATCATTGGTGATCGCCCCATCGTGCGTCAGCAGCGCACCAGTGACCACCTCGTCGTCCTCGTCGAGCACGACCACGCCGTCTCGCACGATCAGATCGACGAACGACGAGATGTTGCGCGCATACAGCGCGCTCGCTTCGTGCGCCATCTGCGCGGGGAAGTCGTGGCCGGGAATGATCCGGACACCATCGTGTTCGACGACGCGGTCGACGTCGGTCAGCGCGCAGTTGCCACCGTCTGCCGCCGCCAGATCAACGACGACGCCGCCCGCCGGCATAGCCGCGACCATCTCGGCCGTGACGAGCTGCGGCGCGGCACGCAACGGGATCTGTGCGGTGGCGATCACCGCATGTGCCGACGAGATCGCCGCGGTCAGCGCCTCGCGCTGCCGGGCCAGGAAGTCTTCACCTGCCTCTTTCGCATATCCGCCCTCGTCGGTGAGGTCTTCCGCCTCGGGAACGTCGATGAACGACGCGCCGAGTGAGGCGACCTCAGCCTTGGCCGCCTCGCGGATGTCGGACACCTTGACGACCGCGCCGAGTCGCTTGGCCGTCGCAACGGCCTGCAGTCCCGCCACACCGGCACCGAGCACGACGACGGTGGCGGGCCGGATCGTCCCTGCCGCGGTCATGAACAGGGGGAAATACTTGTCGAGTTCGTAGGCCGCGGTGATGACGGCGCGGTAGCCCGCGATGTTCGCCTGACTCGACAGCGCGTCGATGGACTGCGCCCGGCTGATGCGCGGCACCAATTCCATGCACAACGTCGAGACGCCGCCAGCAGTGAGTGCGCGAACGACCTCGGGGTTGCGGTGGGGGGCGATGAACGAGAGCAGCACGCTCCCGGATCGCATCGCGGTGACATCATCGACGCTCGGTGGCGCCACCCGGACGACGATATCGGCCTCGCCGACTGCCGCCGCGTCGACGAGGGCGGCACCGGCCGCTTCGTAGTCGCGGTCGCTGAATCCGGCGGCCACGCCAGCCGACCGTTCGACGTGGACATCGCTTCCGGTGGACGCGAGCGCGGCCACCGAATCGGGTGTCGCTGCGACCCGCCGTTCCCCTGCCTCGGACTCTGCTGGCACGTGGACCTTCGCCACGGTCACCTCCTCCGCCTTCCGGCGGGTCGTCGGGCACGTCCCGGCGGGTCGTCGGGCACGTCGCATCCTACGCGTCCGGCAGCGATCGACCCGGGGCGTTGGGCCCCATTGCTTGGGCCGAAGGCAGGTACGGGCGACCCGGGCAGTCGGACGCATTACGCTTGGCGCCGGGAACGCGGCGCACCACCCGCGCCCGCGCACACCAGCCTTCCGCCGCCCATGCTTGCGAGGAGAATCGATGGCCACCGTCTACTACGACCGCGACGCCGACCTGTCACTCATCCAGGGCCACAAGGTCGCCGTGCTCGGCTACGGCAGCCAGGGGCACGCGCATGCGCTCAACCTGCGCGACTCCGGCGTCGACGTCCGCGTCGGGCTGCGCCCCGATTCGGCCTCGCGCAGCAAGGCCGAAGACGAGGGGCTGCGCGTCCTCGACACCAATGACGCTGCCGCCGAGGCCGACGTCATCGTCGTACTCGCGCCGGACACACACCAGAAAGGCATGTGGGAACAAGGCCTGGCAGAGGCCGTCGAGCCCGGCAACGCCCTCGTGTTCGGACACGGGTTCAACATCCACTTCGGATTCATCGAGGCGCCGGAAGGCGTCGACGTGTTCCTTGTGGCACCGAAGTCGCCGGGCCACATCGCGCGGCGCATGTACGAGCAGGGCCAGGGCGTGCCTGGCCTCGTTGCCGTCCACCAGGACGCCAGCGGCAACGCGCTCGCGCTGGCCACCTCCTACGCCGCAGGTGTGGGGCTCACGCGCGCCGGCGTCCTGCAGACCACGTTCGCCGAAGAGACCGAGACGGATCTGTTCGGCGAACAGGCGGTGCTGTGCGGCGGCATCAGCGAACTCGTCATGGCCGGCTTCGACACCTTGACCGAAGCCGGCTACCAGCCGGAGGCCGCCTACTTCGAGTGCCTCCACGAACTCAAGCTGATCGTCGACCTGATGTACGAGGGCGGCATCTCCTGGATGCGCTATTCCGTGTCGGACACCGCCGAGTACGGCGACTACGTCTCCGGGCCACGCGTCATCAACGACCAGTCCCGGCAGGCGATGCGTGACATCCTCGCCGAGATCCGCGACGGCTCGTTCGCTCGCACCTTCATGGCTGAGATCGAGGGCGGCGGCGAGAACTTCGCGAAGATGCGCGCCGCCGGGCGTTCGCACCCGGTCGAGGTCGTCGGCAGTCAGCTCCGCGACATGATGCCGTTCATCGATCCGCCGACCGAACTCGACTGATCGCGGCCAAAGCCACCTCGAGTGCGGTGGGCTCGTCGACGATGACGTCGGCGCCCGCCGACTCGAGTTCGTCGCGGTCGCCCGCCCCCCAGGTGACCCCGACGGTGACGAGTCGGTGTGCGCGGCCCGCTTCGACGTCGTGGCGGCGGTCACCGACCATCGCCGTGGCCGTGAACGCATCGAGCTCGGCGAGGGCACGACCCAGCGTGACCGGCTTGGCCTCGGCCGCGCCGTCGACGTCGGGACCGTGGATGGCGACGAAACGGTCGCCCAATCCCAGCGCCATGAGGATTGGCGCGGCGAACACGCGTGGCTTCGACGTCACCACCGCCATCGCCACCGTCGCGGCCAGGGCGTCGAGCATCTCCGGCACACCGGCGACAACGCGGGTGTGTGTCAACGACACGTCGCGGTAACGGGCGCGGTACCGGGCGATCGCCTCGTCACGCCAGTTCGCCGGTGCGCCGCTGTCGGCGAGCAGTTGCTCCATGCCGTCGGCCAGCGGCGGACCGATCATCCACCGCAGCGAGTCCGGCGAACGGGCCGGGAGTCCGAGCGACACCAGCGTCTCGTTGAGACAGGTCGTGATCGCCTCGGTGGAGTCGACGAGGCAGCCATCAAGGTCGAACAGCACAACGTCGCCGCTCACGGCTCGACCGGCTCGCCCGCACCGGGCGACGTCGGCGCGATGTCGGCGAATTTCCATCCGTCCAGGAGTACGGGATCATCGGACCACCACGGACCCTTCAAAGCGGCGACGAACGTCTCGGTGGCGTCGGCAGGTACGAGCCGTCGTCCCACACGGGATCCCGCACGCTGCCTCGCAGCAGTTCCGACCGCGTGCCGATAGTCACGAATGGTCATCCGTTCAGGACCGTCTGCCGCGACGACGAGATGGCCGCTGGTCGACCGCGAACGGGCCGCGTCGAACGCGACGACGAGTTCGACGATGTCGGCGACCGTGACAGGCGCGACGGGTACGTCATCGACGTCCTCCGGCGCGGTCGTGACGAGCGCGTCTCGCACGGTCGGGGTGTCGATCAGCGACGTTCGCACGACGATCGTGGGGATGGGAGCGGCGGCGAGAGCGGTTTCCAGTGCGCCCTTCGCCCGGCGCAGCCCATCGGGCGCGTCGGTCGCAGCACCGGGAACCGAAAGCGAGATGATCCGGGCCACACCCGCGTTGAGTGCCGCCGTCAACATCGTCGAGGTGTCCACATGACGTTCCTCGGGACGCGCGGTCAACAGTCCGACGCCGACGTGCAGCAACGTATGCACGTCGGTCAACGCCGCCTCGAGGCGGCCCTCGTCATCCGGCGTGCCGGCCGACACCATCGCACCCGCCGCGCGCAACACCGAGAGATCGCCGCCCCCGTACGCGCGGACCTCGCCGCCCTCCTCGAGCAGACGCACCGCGCAGCGGCGTGCGAGCGTGTTCGACGCATCGGTGACGAGGACGGGCATGGCGCGCAGGCTAGCGCCGTGACGGTCAGTTCCCCGCGACCGCACCGATACGCTGCAACCGTTGGCTGTCAGGCGACGTCGTGAATCTGGTTGACCGCACGGATCAGGAGCTGCTCGCGCTCATGCGCGAGGGGTCTGACAGTGCCTTGGCCGCGATCGTGCACCGGCATGGCCCGACCGTCTGGCAAGCCGTCCCGCGCGATGCCGACCCGCTCGACGCCACGACCGTCGCGTTCGCGGCACTGCTGCGAGCGCGCAGCGACGACGCAGCAGAACATCTCGACGGCTGGCTTCGCACCCGCGTCGCCAACGCGGGAACCTCACCGGAAACACACGACACATCTCCCGACGCAGACGAACTCGATGCATTGTGGGCCCGATTGCGCGCGCGGTGGCCCAACGGGCGTCGCCGGATGCTGCCGTCGCATGCACTCGCATGGATCGCCACCCTCGTCGTCACCGTCGCGGTCAGTGCCGCCGTCCCGTGGCTCGCCCTGGGCACGTTCGCCGAGGAACCGTCGATCCCGGAACTGCGCTCGTTCCCGGTCGACGCGGCACCCGAGCCCGAGGAGGAACCGGCCGAGGTGGAAGAGCCCGTCGAGGAGACGCCGCTACCGACGTATGAGTTCCCCGTCCCGCCCGAAGACCTCGAACCGCCCGACGAGCCTGCCACCGAGAGTGGTGACGAGACGAGCGAAAGCACCGGCGACGCAGAGGACGGGTCGGCCGACACCCCGGAGGACGGCGACGAAACGAACGACCCCGAATCCGGTGGCGACGGGGCGACGGATCCCGCATCCGGTGGCGACGGATCAACGGACGCGCCGGAGTCGACCGGTGGTAGCTGACGACGCCACCGACGCCGCCCAGCACGGCGTCGGAGACATGGACGGCGCGGCGTTCCGACGCCACGGCCGCGCCGTCATCGACTGGATCGCCGACTATCTCGATACGGTCGGAGAGCTCCCGGTGCTCAGCGACGTCGCGCCCGGTGCCATCGCGGCAAAGCTGCCTCCCGAACCCCCGGATGCCCCCGAGTCCTTCGAGGCTGCGCTCGACGATCTCGATCGCGTCATCCTGCCGGGCATTACGCATTGGAATCACCCGGCATTCCATGCCTATTTCTCGATCACCGGTTCAGGGCCCGGCATCCATGCTGAGGCGCTGATCGCCGCACTCAACGTCAACGAGATGCTCTGGAGGACCTC
>JBBDSV010000032.1:0-8623 GCA_040904785.1 Nitriliruptoraceae bacterium | reverse complement strand
CCTCCGCCGTCGAGTACGGGTTGCTGGTCGGGCTGATCGCCGTGGTCATCATCGGCGCGGTGATCCTGCTGGGCGAGAACCTGACCGCCATGTTCGACAACATCGCGGCCGCACTCACCCCGTAGGCCACGTCCACAGGACGGGAGGACCCCGTGCGATCCACGCGTGATCGCTCGGACCGTGGGGCCGCCGCCGTGGAGTTCGCCCTGGTCGTCCCGGTGCTGTTGCTGCTGGTGCTCGGCATCCTCGAGTTCGGGCGAGCCTTCAACGCGCAGGTCAGCCTGACGGCGGCCGCGCGTGAGTCGGTCCGTGTGATGGCCGTGGAGAACGACGTCGACGCCGCGGTGACCGTCGCCTCGGACGCCGCGGTCTCGCTCAACCCGTCGATCGACGCGTCGCACGTGGAGATCTCTCCGACGGTGTGTGCGCCGGGGACGAACGTCACGGTGACGATCACGTACCCGTTCGAGTTCGTCACCGGGACGTTCGGGCCCGAGATCACGCTCACCGGACAGGGGATGATGCGCTGTGGTGGCTGAACACCGACCGCCGAGACCATCCCGTCACGACGACGGGATGGTCGCCGTCGTCGCCGCCATCACGATGCTGATCGTGCTGGGTGTGGGTGCGGTCGTCATCGACGCCGGTGCGATGTACGCGGAGCGCCGGCAGCTGCAGAACGGTGCGGACGCCGCGGCGCTCGCGATCGCCTACCAGTGTGCCGGGGGAGACTGTGGCGACGTGGAGGCCATGGCACAGACGTTCGCCGACGGCAACGCCAACGACGGTACGTCGACGGTCGACGAGGTCGTGATGCAGCCCAACCGTGCGATCGTGCACCTGAGCACGAGCACGGTCGAGGGCGGCTCGGCCATCCGTCACTGGTTCGCCCCGGTGTTCACGTTGATCACCGGCGACGGCGACCGCGACGAGACCACCGTCTTCGCCGATGCCGCCGCGGACTGGGGTGGCATCTCGTCGGGCACCGGCATCGTCCCGCTCGCCATCTCCTGGTGCGCGTTCGTCGAGCACACCGGTGGAGGGATCCCCTCCGACGAGATCGAACAGACGATCACCTACCTGTCCGAGGCGGGGGACTGCGTCGGGCCGTCCGGTCACACGATCCCGGGCGGGTTCGGCTGGCTGGAGACGGACGGCGAGTGCACCGTCTGGACCACGATCGACGACCCGCAGACCCCGGGCAAGCCGGGGGTGTCCACCCCGGGAGACTGTGACGCCGACGACTTCGCCAGCCTGCGCGACGAGACGGTGTTCTTCCCGGTGTACGAGCAGTCGGGGGGCACGGGAGCGAGTGGCTGGTTCCAGATCCACGGGTACGCCGCGTTCCACGTCACGGGATTCCGCTTCGCGTGCCCGTCGGCCTACCGCTGGAACGACGGTGGGGGAGCCTGTGGACCGAATACGGCGCGGTTCATCCGCGGCTACTTCACGGAACTGGTCGACCCCACGGACATGTACGAACTCGGCGGCCCGACGCTCGGGGCCTGGGCCGTGGGACTGACGAGATGAGGCGTCGTGGCGTCACCAGCCACGAGCCATGGGGACACGACACCGGACCGGAGGAGTGCAGATGAGGGCACGGCTGCTCGCCGGAGCCCTGGCGATTGCGCTCGCGATCGTCGGGACGGTGGTGCTCGTGAGCTACGTGCGCAACGTCGAGGCACGGGTGCTCGAGGGACAGCAGGTCGTGCACGTGCTCGTCGTGCGTGATGCCATCGACCAGGGCACCCCGGCCGAGCAGGTCGGCGACCACGTCGAGTTCGAGGAGACCATTGCGCGGCTCGCCGTCGACGGGGCCGTCACCGACCTCGAGGAGGTCGCCGGCCTGGTGACCGCCACGGCGATGGTCCCCGGCGAACAGCTGCTGAGATCGCGGTTCGTCGAACCCGAGGAACTGACCGCCGTCGGCGGCGTCGAGGTGCCCGATGGGCTGCACCAGGTGACCGTGTCGCTCGATGCCGAACGCTCCGTCGGTGGGGTGCTCCGGCCCGGAGACACCGTGGGCGTGTTCGCCTCACTGGTCGCGTCGCAACTGGACGAGATCGGCGACACGACCCACCTCATCCTCCACAAGGTGCTGGTCACCCGGGTCCAGTACGAGCAGGCCCCACCAGACGATCCCGATCGGTTCGCGCAGACGACACCGACGGGCAGGGTCCACGTCACCCTGGCGACCAGCGCCCCTGACGCCGAGCGCATCGTGTTCACCGCCGAACACGGCACGCTGTGGCTGTCGCTCGAACCCGAGGGTGCTCCTGAGTCGGGAACCACCGTTCGAGAGCGCGAATCGGTCTTCCGATGAGCCACGTCGTCGTCCACTCCACCGATCCGGCGACCGAGACGGGCCTGCGCGAGGTCCTCGGTGACGACGCGACCGTCGAACGCGTCGCAGCGAGCGAGGAGGTCGAGGCCCGTGGTCGCGCGGCCGACGTGCTGCTGATCGGTGGCGATGTCGAACTCGACGACGCGCTGGGGATCGCCGAGGTGTTCGATCGCCTCCACCCCGAGGTCAGTGTGGTGCTGTTCGCCGAACCGTCCACCCCGACCCTGTCGGCCGCACTGCGCGTCGGTGTACGCGACGTCATCGGCCCCGACACCGATCCGGGCCATGTGCGTGACGCGGTCATTCGGGCGCTCGAGGCCGCGCGCGCTCGACGGCGGGCACTGCAGGAGGAGGAGACCTCGCCTCGTCCTCGTGGGCGGATCATCACCGTCGCGTCACCGAAGGGTGGATGCGGCAAGACGACGATCGCTACGAACCTCGCGGTCGAGTTCGGCCACCGTGTGCCCGGCGAGGTCGTGATCGTCGACCTCGACCTGCAGTTCGGTGACGTCGCGACCAGTCTGCGCCTCGAGCACGAACACGACGTGGTCGACGCGATCGCAGCACTCGGTGCGGACGACCTGGTCCTGAAGTCCTACCTCGTGTCCCACGCGTCCGGCTGCTGGGCGCTGTGTGCGCCGACGTCCCCCGCGGCTGGAGAGGGGGTCACCGGACAGCAGGTGAACGACCTGCTCCTTCGGCTCGCCGCAGGGTTCCGCTACGTGATCGTGGACACCGCGCCCGGGCTGGCGGAGTACACGCTGGCAGCCCTGGAGGTGAGCACGCACCCGGTCCTGCTCGCCGGCATGGACGTCCCGAGCGTCCGGGGACTTCGTCGTGAGCTCGGCGTGCTGGAGGAACTTGACCTGCTGGCCGCCGAGCGTCGGATCGTGCTCAACATGGTCGACCGTCGTTCGGGCCTGACGATCGAGGACGTCGAGGGTCTGCTCGGATCGACGATCGACGTCGAACTTCCCCGGTCGAGGGAGGTCCCGCTGTCGACGAATCGCGGCGTGCCCCTGCTCGACGAGTCGACGCGGGACCCCGTCGCCCGCAACCTGCGTGCACTCGCGGACCTGCTCGACGCGCGTCACCCGTCGTCGCGCGCGAAGCGAACGTCACGCCGCGACCGGGGGGCCCATGGCGCCTCCACCGCCGGAGCGCAGGACGGCCGGGCGCACCCGGAGGTGTCGACGTGAGACTCGGTGACCGGCTGCAGGCCGCGCGAGGCGAGACCCCGACGCCCGCAGAGGCGCCCGAAGGTCGCGCCTCCGCAGATCGTGACGAGTCCCAGGCGTCGCCCGAGCCGGATGAACCCGTCGAGGCCGTGGCCGATCCCCTGGCTGGGCTCAAGGGACGGGCCGCCGCCGCGATGTTCCGTCGGCTGGGCGCGAGGATCTCTGATCCGTCGCTGACCGAGACGCAGCTGCAGGAACACGTCCGCGAGGAACTGTCGAGGATCGTCGCCGAGGAGAAGATCCCGCTCACGGCGGACGAACGCGCCCGGCTCGTACGGGAGATCGCCGACGACGTGCTGGGCTACGGGCCGCTGCAGTCGCTGCTGGAGGACGAGGGGGTCAGCGAGATCATGGTCAACGGTCCGGACGCGATCTTCGTCGAGCGCGAGGGGCGCCTGCGCCGCACGACGGCTCGGTTCGCCTCCGACGAGCACCTGCGCCGGGTCATCGAACGCATCGTGTCACGGATCGGCCGTCGCATCGACGAGTCGAGCCCGATGGTCGACGCACGCCTGCCGGACGGCAGTCGCGTGAACGCGATCATCCCCCCGCTCGCCGTCGACGGCTCCGTGCTGACGATCCGGAAGTTCGCGACCGACCCCCTGGGCGTCGACGACCTGATCAGGTTCGGCACGCTCACCGATGACATGGCCGCGCTGCTGTCCGCCTGCGTGCGTGCACGGCTCAACATCATCGTGTCCGGGGGGACCGGGACCGGCAAGACCACCCTGCTCAACGTGCTGAGCTCGTTCATCCCCGACGGTGAGCGGATCATCACCATCGAGGACGCGGTGGAGCTCCAGCTGCGGCAGAACCACGTGGTGCGGCTCGAGAGCCGCCCCGCGAACGTCGAGGGCCGGGGACTGGTGTCCATCCGTGACCTCGTGCGCAACGCGCTGCGGATGCGTCCCGACCGCATCATCATCGGCGAGGTCCGGGGTGGCGAGAGCCTCGACATGCTCCAGGCCATGAACACCGGCCACGACGGATCCCTGTCGACCGTCCACGCCAACACACCCCGTGACGCGATCGCTCGACTCGAGACCCTCGTGCTCATGGCCGGGATGGACCTGCCGTCTCGTGCGATCCGCGAACAGCTCGCCTCCGCCGTGGACGTCGTGGTGCAGATCAGTCGCCTGCGCGACGGAACCCGACGCGTCACCCACGTCACCGAGGTTCAGGGCATGGAGGGGGAGCGGGTCACCCTGCAGGACGCCTTCGTGTTCGACTACGCCGCCGGCGTCGACGAACGGGGTCGGTTCCGAGGTGGTGCGACGGCCACCGGGGTGCGTCCACGATTCGTCGACCGGTTCGAGCACCTGGGGATCGACGTCCCGGCGAGGGTGTTCGGTGCCGGCGGAGACGCCACGGTCGGCTGGGCGAAGCGATGAGGCGCGCGTGGGCCGTCGGACTGCTCGCGTGCCTGCTGGTCGCGACCCTCACCGGAGCCGCAGCCGCTGACGAGCGGGCGCTGGTCGTCGATGGCGTCGACCTCGATCGGCATCCGCAGGTGACCCTGGACGTCGCGGCGCCCGACATGTCGCCCGCCGATGCCGGACGTGCCGCCTTCGAGGTGCACGAGGGCGGCACGCTCGTCGACGCCGACGTCGTCGCCGAACAGGGCGGGCAGCAACAGGTCATCCTGCTGATCGACACCTCGGGGAGCATGGCCGCCGGCAACGTCTCCGCCACGGTGCGCGAGGCGGCCACCCGATTCGTCGATGCGATGCCAGACGGGACGCATGTCGGACTGATGTCGTTCGCGACCACCACCACCGTTCACCTCGCTCCCACGCCGGATCACGACGCGGTGCGTGACGAGATCTCTGGGCTCCTGACAGCGGGTCGCACCGCCCTGTACGACGCGGTCGTCGAGGCGATCGACGAGTTCGACGCCGCGATCGACGGTCCCCGGTTCCTCGTGGTGCTGGCGGACGGAGAGGACAACCAGAGCACGGTCGAGGAGGCCGAGGCCATCGTTCGGCTCCGGGCCTCCGGGGTCACCCTGCACGGCGTCGAACTTCGCACGGCCGTGGCGGACCTCGACGCGCTGCGGGCGCTGTCGGAGTCGACCGGAGGATCCACGCACGCGACCGATGACGCGGACGGGCTCACCGACGCGTACGACGCCGTCGCACGCGCGATCCCGGCACGGTTCACGCTCGGATTCGAGAGTCGCGGGCACGGGTCGACGCCCGTCGAGCTCGTCGCGACCGCAGGCGACGTCACCTGGACGGGCAGGGTGACCCTCGACCTTCCCGAACGGCCGCAGGGAGCATTCCCCGTTGCGCCCGGGCCCACCGATGTGTCCACGACCGCGCGGATGCACCCACTGGTCCTCGTGCTCGGACTCGCGCTCGCCTGGGCGGCGATCGCCACGGCGTACCTCGCGATCGTGCCGCCAGTCATGCGCGTCGGTCTCGACCGCCGTGGTGGCCCGGTCCGCGGGCGCCTGGTCGATCGCGCCGCGGGTCTCGCCGAGTCGGGGCTCCGGCATGGGCCGTGGGCCGACCGGTTCGAGGACATGCTCGACCGTTCGGGCATCCGGATCTCGGCTGGGCAGTTCCTCGTGCGGTTCGCGGGACTCAACGTCGTCGTCGCGTTCGTCGGCTCCGCCCTGCAGGGATCTGGGCTGGCGGTGGTGCTGCTCGCCGTCGTGGCGATCCTCACGAAGGTCTGGCTGGGTTGGCGTGCCGACCGTCGACGAACGCGGTTCGCCGACCAGCTCGAGGACACCCTCCAGCTGCTGGCGGGGAGCCTGCGAGCCGGCCACAGCCTCCTGCAGGCCGTCAACTCGGTGGCCGACGAGGCACCCGAACCCACCTCCCGGGAGTTCCGCCGGATCATCTCGTCCACGCGCGTCGGGCAGGACCTGTCCCACGCGCTCGCCACCACGGTGGAGCGCACCGGGTCCGATGACTTCGCCTGGGTCGCCCAGGCGATCGCGATCCATCGAGAGGTCGGAGGGAATCTCGCCGAGGTGCTCGACACGGTCGCCAGCACGATTCGGGACCGCAACCAGATTCGCCGTCAGGTCGAGGCGCTGAGCGCCGAGGGCAAGCTGTCCGCCTGGGTGCTCATGGCGCTGCCCGTGGGCGTCGTGGCGTTCCTCGGACTGGTCAACCCGTCGTACCTCGCGCGGTTCGGGCAGAGCCTCGTGGGACTCGCCATGGCCGGTACCGCGATCCTGATGATGACCCTCGGGTTCCTGTGGCTGCGTCGCATCGTGCACATCGACTTCTGAGGTGAATCACGTGGTCGAACTTGCTGCCCTCGCGATCGCAATGTCGCTGCCGTTGGCGATGTGGGCGCTCGTTGGCGTTCGGCCACCTGCGCACACCGAGGTGGTGGGCAACCTCACGCGTGGCCTTCCGCACGAGGCGGGGCAGGGCACGGTGCGCCACCGATCCGGACGACTCGGTGGCGTCGTGCGTGGCGCGAACCCTGCCGGGGTCGCCCGACGCATCGAGCGTCTGCTCTCGCTGGCGGGTCGGCCCCCCCGGTGGACCGTCGAACGGGTCCTGGTCGTCAAGATGCTCCTGTCGGTGGCCCTGTCCGCGTTCGGACTGGTGCTCGTGTCCGACGCGCCGTCGGCCGGGCGGATCGTCCTGTGGGCGATGCTCACCGGGCTCGGCTACATGGTCCCGGAGGCGGTACTCCACGGCCGAGGGGTGGAGCGGCAGAAGGTGATCCAGAAGGAGATCCCCGACACCCTCGACCAGATGACGATCTCTGTCGAGGCGGGACTCGGGTTCGACGCTGCGATGTCACGGGCGGCGTCGAACGGTTCGGGTCCCCTGGCGGAGGAGCTCGTGCGCACGCTGCAGGACATCCAGGTCGGTGTGCCTCGCCGGGATGCCTATCGAGGCCTGGCGGATCGTACGACGGTCACGGATCTGCGACGGTTCGTCGCCGCCCTGCTGCAGGCCGATGCGTACGGCATCCCGCTCGTGGACATCCTGCGGACCCAGGCGCAGGAGATCCGGCTGAAGCGACGGCAACGTGCGGAACACGACGCGATGCAGATCCCGGTGAAGGTCGTGTTCCCCCTCGTGCTGTTGATCCTGCCGACGCTGTTCATCGTCCTGATGGGACCCGCCGCGATGGACATCGTCGCGGCATTCGGGGGGATGAACTGACGGCGGTTCGCGGCGGCTCAGGAACCCCAGCCGGCGCGGTTCGCGATGGCGACTGCCCCGATCTGGGACGTCACGTCGAGCTTGGTGAGGATCGACTCGATCTGACTGCGCACGGTGCGGATCGACACGACCCGTCGTTCGGCGATGGCCTCGGCGTTGAGTCCCTCGCACAGCGCGATCAGGACCTCACTCTCCGCCGGGGTGAGTCGTGCCAGGCGCTCGGTGCGCAGGCCGAACTCGGCGCGCTGCAGCCGCAGGGCCTGCAGCAGCGCGGTTCGCGTGGCCCCCGGGTTGACGGACCGGCCGGCGCCCGCCTCCCTGGCCGCGTGGATCAGCATCTCGAGTGGCTCGGACTTGCTGACCACCGAACAGGCCCCGGCCTCGAGGCACGCTCCCAGCTGGGCGGGGTCGTCGACCCCGGTGACGATCACCACGGTGGCTCCCGCGGCCCGCAGGGGATCGACCAGTGGCAGGCTGGTCGTGCCGTCACGGGCGAACTGCAGGTCGAGGAGCACGACGTCGGCGTCGGCACCCGAGGCGAGTACGACCTCGGGATCGAGCGACGGGGCCCGCTGGACCCGGAACCCGGCGACGTCCAGGGCCAACCGCAGGCTCTCGGCAAACATGTCGTGGTCGTCGACGATGAGCACGCGCGGGGAGGTCGGGTTCGGGTCCGTTGGCACTCGAGCCGTCGTGGTGCCGTCGTCTGGTTGCAGGGTCATCATCCTGAGGATGGTATGACCTGAACCCGCCGAATCAGGCGACCGAGGCCGGCATCGACAGCTGTTCGGGTTCGTGTCGTCGGCTGTCGGCTGCGGGCGCCGGGAGTGTGAGCACGAACGTGGCGCCCCCGTCCCGCCCCGACTCGAGTCGGACGTCACCGCCCTGCCTGCGCATCAGGT
>JBBDSV010000031.1:0-8668 GCA_040904785.1 Nitriliruptoraceae bacterium | reverse complement strand
GACCTGTCGTGGTGGTGGTTCGTCGGGTTGTTCCTCGTTCCCGACGTCGGCTTGCTCGGCTTCCTCGCCGACAACATGATCGGTTCACGCGCCTACAACACGACACACACGCTGCTCGGACCGCTCGTGCTGACCGGTGTCGCCCTCTCCGTCGAATCCGAGGTGACGCTGGCGTTGGCGGCGATCTGGCTGTTCCACTGCGGCATCGACCGGGCCTTCGGCTACGGGTTGAAATATCCGGCGGGGCCGAAGGAAACCCATCTCCAGGTCATCTGACGGCAAGCGGGCCGTCCCACCCGAGTCCCGACGGAAACGTGCTGGTGGCCGCCGACTCCCAGAATTACCCGACCTTTCGCGCCGCCTCAATCGCCTCGTCGACCGTGGTTGCGTCGAGTCCGGCCTCCGTGACGCGTTCGCGGAGCGCTGTAAGTCGTCGCCTTAACGACGCGATAAGTAGCTACTCGCGTAGCTATTCAGACGCGACATAGTTCTATCTGCGTTCCTTTAACGACGCATTAGGAGTTCGAGATGCGCAGCACCGCACGTCAGGCGCTCGAGCGGGACCTTGCCCGTCACCGCGCGAACCCCACTGCATCACCACCACACGGATGGATTCGTGCGCTCCGCGATGCCTTGGGCATGTCAACGCGTGAACTCGCATCGCGGCTCGGCGTCACATCGTCGTACATCAGCAAGATGGAGAGAAACGAGGCGTCCGGCGCGATCACACTCCACACGCTGCAACGAGCCGCGGCTGCGCTCGGTTGCCGCCTGGAATACACCCTCGTGCCCGAGCGACCGCTTGAGGAGTTGGTGATGGACCAGGCGCGACGCAAGGCCCGCGAGATGCTCGATCCCGTGCGCCACACCATGGCACTCGAGGACCAGGTCGTGCAGATGGACGACGAAATCGACGAACTGGCGCACAAACTGGCTGATCGGCGCGGATTGTGGTCGTAGCTGGCGATTTGCTTGCGCCGATCGACGACGCAAAGACACCACAGGCGCGCGCAACAATGGTCGCGCAAACCATCGACTATCACTGAGCGAGTACCGCCGCGAGGAATCAACGATGACAACCATGCTGCCAGCCGTGCATCCCGGCGAGGTGCTGCTCGAGGAGTTTCTGCAACCGCAGGGCCTATCGCAGTATCGACTCGCCAAGGACATCAGCGTTCCGCCCCGACGGATCAACGAGATCGTTCACGGCACCCGGGCCGTCACAGCCGATACGGCACTGCGGCTCGGCCGCTACTTCGGAACAACACCACGATTCTGGCTCAACCTGCAGACGCAGTACGACCTTGAGGTCGCGGCCGACCGCCTTGGCGAGGTCCTCGACCACGAGGTGCGCGCACCTACCGTCTGACGCCACGCACGCCCGACGTGAGGGGTGCGTGGGCCGTCGGCGCTGATGCGTCAGGACCCGCGAGTCACGGAAACACACGCCCGCATTGTTTAGGTTTAGTACGATAAACCTAAACAAGAGTCTCCGTTGTTTCGAGTTGTCATGGCGTCCAATGATTGGCCGGCGCACTCCACCCGCGAGGTCGCCTGGTCGCAGGCCTACCGCTCGGGTCCTGAGGCCGATCGCAGGGTGACATCGATCACGGTGGCGATTCCTCCCCGGATCGCGTCCGTGAGCACCGCTGCAGTGGTGGACAGTGCGGTGGCGACGCAGCTCGAGACCGCGGCCGCCGAGATCGCCGCGCTCGATCGCGACCTCGGTCAGCACCTCGCCGGTCTCCAGGCGATGCTGTTGCGGACCGAAGCGGTCGCCTCGTCGAAGATCGAGCAGATCGAGGCGACCAGCGACGACTACATCCGGGCACTGCACGGCAACCGTTCGAACGCCGCCGCGACCGAGATGGCTGCGGGCACCGAGGCGACACGCGTCCTCGTCAATTCGGTGATCCCCGGCGGGCCGATCACGCTCAAGTCGATCCTTGGCGCACACCGAATCCTCATGGCCGCCGACCGGCATGAGCAGCTGTACGCCGGACGTCTGCGCGACATGCAGAACTGGATCGGCGGCAGTGATCATTCGCCGCGCAATGCGGCCTACATCCCACCGCCCGCCGAGTTCGTTGCCGGCGCGATGGATGACCTCGTCGCGTTCGCCAACCGCGACGACCTGCCAGCACTCGCGCAGGCCGCGCTCGCGCATGCGCAGTTCGAGTCGATCCACCCGTTCACCGACGGCAACGGACGGATCGGTCGTGCGGTGATCAACACGGTGCTTCGCCGTCGCGGACTCACCCAGCACGCCGTGGTGCCGTTGGCATCTGCGCTCGTCGCACGCCGCGACGCATATTTCGACCTGCTCGCCACCTACCGTCAGGGACACGCGGCACCCATCGTCATGGCGTTCGCCGACGCCGCGCGCATCGCCGCCGCAGAGTCACGCATCACGGCCGCGCACGTCGCCGCACTGCCGCACCGCTGGCGCGACGAGATCGGACGCGTCCGCGCCGGCAGCGCCGCGCACCGCTTGCTCGACGCACTCACCGCACTGCCAGCGTTCAGTGCCGCTGACGTCCAAGACACGATCGGCGGCTCGCTACCGAGCATCTATGCGGCGATCGAGCAGCTCATCACCGCCGGCATCGCCGAGCCGCTGACGGATCGCAAACGCAACCAGATCTGGGGCGTGCGCACGCTTCTCGACGAACTCGACGACCTCTCGGCTCGCATCGCCGCCCGGGCGCGCTGAACGCGGGCCGAGAGATTCGTCGACCTCTGGCCACATGCCCTCGCCTCGAACATGGCCCGTCGATGCGCAATCTCGGACGCAATCGCGTCCACTACGCGATTGCTCACTGCCGGAGAAGCCGCGTGAACGCTGCCATCGTCGCCACCGGGCTCGTCACGCACTTCGGTGCCACCCGTGCGGTCGACGGACGCGCCCTCGACGTTCCCGTTGGCGCGGTCTACGGGGTGCTGGGACCAACGGCGTCGGCGAGACCACCCAACGTGATCGGCCGTGGCGAAGTGCAGGGAAACACACCACACCGTCCTGCGGTTGATTACGACACGTCCTCGTCGACATGGTTGGTTTGCCAGGCGTGCGTGATGAGTTCTTCGAGCACCTCACCGTCGACATCCTCGAGCCGCTTGACGTACAGACAGCCTTTGCCGGTCGTGTGCTTGCCGAGCCGTTCGAGCAGCTCGGCGTTGGTGCCGTAATAGGTCAGCCCATAGAGCGTCAACGCCGCCTTGCGGGGTGACAGCCCGATGGCGAACCAATCACGTTGCTTGCCGTCCGACGTCGTGTAGGGCTGGTGGCCGAGACCGATGATCGAGCCACCCCACATCTGTGGCTCCGCACCGCTGATGCGACGCATGATCTCGAGGACGGCGCGGGCATCCTCGCGGCGACGTCCATCGTCGACCGCATCGAGAAACGCGGCGACGTCGGCCGAATTCGGCCGGGTCTTGCGGTCGCCGTGATCAGCCATCGGTGGTCCCCCTCACGTCACGTCGGCGACGCTACCCCGCCGGGTGCGATCGCACGCAGCAACCGCCATCGTGTCGTGCCTCGATGCCCGACAACCAAGGTCCCCGCACGGTGACGCAGCCCATCTCGCGGGGTAGCTACGCTCACAAAAAGGGGTGTGCGATGGCACAGGTGACGATTCCGCGCGACGTGATCGAACGCGGCGAGTTACCGCCGGTGTGCGCCGTGACCGGCCAAGAGGCCGACGGCACTGTGGCGGTCCAGTTCAACGCGCTGCCGCCGTGGTCGTGGGTCCTGCTGCTCGTGGGCGTGATCCCCTTCCTCGTTGCCAACGCGCTGGCACCGACCCGGGTCGAAGGTCGTGTCCCCGTGGTTCGACCCGTCGTCGAACGGTTCGATGCGCGACGGGGACTGGGCATGGTGGCATTGCTCGCCGGCGGCCTCGGCTGGATCACGACGGGACTGACGGACGCGACCTGGCCGACGTGGCCATTCGTGTTGCTCACGATCGCCGGGATTGCCGCGTGGGTTCGCGCCTACCGGTCGTTCGTGGACGGCCAACCGGTGAACGGCGGCACCCACGTCCGCTTGCTCGGCGTGCACCCGGGATTCGTCGCCGCGGTTTCGGGCCACGGCCGCGAGTAAGACCTCGAGCGAACGGTCAGCGTGACACGATCTGGATGAGATTGCCGCAGGTGTCGTCGAACACGGCCATGGTGATCTCGCCCATCGTCACCGGCGCCTGGGTGAACGTGACCCCGCGCGCGGCGAGCCGTTCGTGTTCGCCCGCGACATCGTCGACGGCGAACGACGTCGCGGGAATGCCGTCGTCGACGAGCGCGGCCTTGTAGGGGCCGACAGCCGGGTGCGTGGACGGCTCGAGGAGCAACTCGGGCCCGTCGGGCTGCTCGGGTGACACGAGCGTCAGCCACCGCGCGTCGCCGACCGGCAAATCGTGCTTGACCGTGAAGCCGAGCACGTCGGTGTAGAAGTCGTGGGCGCGCTGCTGGTCGTCGACGAACACGCTGGTGATGTAGATCTTCATGGCTGCTCCTCGGTGCCTTGGCCCGCGGCATCGTCGGGCGTCTCGGTGGGGCTGTCGGCGGGCCATCGGGTGACGATCTCTTCGAGCGGCCGGATGTCGCGGTAGTGCACCTTGGTTCGCCCGACCCGGCGCGTGTGCACCAGTCCGGCGTCGGCGAGCACATCGAGATGCTGCGAGATCGCCTGCCGGCTCGACGCGATGCCGTGGCGCATGGCCAGGCGCGCGCACAGTTCGAACAGCGTCTGGCCATCGCGATCGACAAGTTCGTCGAGGATCGCTCGGCGCGTCGCGTCGGCGATCGCCTTGTAGATGTCGGTCACACCCGGACAATAGGCAAGTTCTTACTTGCCTGTCAAGGGGTTGGCATCGTCGGGACGTTCGACCTGCGCCGGTGGTCTCTCGCCCCTGGCGGCCGCCGGCGGCAGCGCCCACGATCGTGGACATCACCTCACGGAGACCGGCGTCGTGCGTGTTCTACTCGCCTGTTCCAGCCGGCATGGCGCGACCGATGAGATCGCTGACCGAATCGCCGCAGTCCTCGACAAACGCGGCCTCGACGTCGCCCGGAGCGCGCCCCAATCGGTTCGATCACTTGATGGCATTGACGCGGTCGTGCTCGGCAGCGCCGTCTACATCGGCCGGTGGTTGGAACCCGCCCGTGGGTTCGTCACCCGCTTCGCTGATGAACTCGCCAACCGTGACGTCTGGCTGTTCTCGAGTGGTCCCATCGGTGACCCACCGAAGCCGGACGAACTGCCGGTCGACGCGGTCGCACTGGCCGAGGCGACAGGAGCGCGAGACCACCAGGTGTTCGCCGGACGGGTTGAACGGCGACGACTGGGGATGGCCGAACGGGCGGTGATGCGCGCGCTGAAGGTCGCAGACCGCGACGACCGCGACTGGGACGCGATCCGCGACTGGGCCAACAGCATCGCCGACGCGTTGGCCGATCGACCGGCACGCTGACCGGTTCAGGCGCCCGGCACGAATTCGCCGTGTCCGAGCGCCACCAGCGACGCCGAGATGCGGGCGACCGCGTCGTCGAGAGCTTTCGGATCCGGATTCGGGTCGGCGAGCTTGAAGCTCAGTTCGCCTTCGCCGGTGATCGCCAGCACGTGGATGTGGGCGTGCGGCACCTCGAACCCGGCGATCATCTGTCCGATGCGCGGCGGTGTGAACGCCCGCTTGATACCGGCGCCGACGTGCTTGGCCACGACCGAGCAGTGCGCCCACGTGTCGGTGTCGAGGTCGAGCCAATGGTCGACTTCGACCCGCGGGACGACGAGGGTGTGGCCGGGCGTGATCGGGTTGATCGACAAGAACGCGACCGCGACGGCGTCCTTCCAGACGAACCGTCCGGGCAGCTCCCCGTCGATGATGCGCGTGAACACGCTGGGCATAGGTGACTCCCCTGGTTCGACCGCTGCTCCAAGCGTAGTGGTGGCCCCGGCACGAACGCACCGGCCACCGGCCGCGGTCAGGAACGCTTGGCGCGCCGATAGAACGGCAGGTCGACGACATCGACGGTGGCCGCCGTGCCGCGCACGTCGACCTGCAGCCGCGTACCAGTGTCCGCATGGTCGGCGGCGACGTATGCCATGGCGATGGGATGGCCAAGTGTGGGTGACAGCGCGCCGCTGGTGACCTCGCCGATGCGCGTGGCCCCGGGCGTGATGACGGCGTTGCCGGCGCGCGGCGCACGGCGTCCGTCGGCCACCAGCCCGACCAGCACTTCGGTCGGCGGCCCGGCGGCAGCGAGCGCGTCACGACCAACGAAGGCGTGGTCGAGATCGACGATTCGTCCCATGCCCGCGGCCTGCGGGGTGCGCTGCCGCGACAGTTCGTGGCCGTAGAGTGGCATGCCGGCCTCCAGCCGCAGGGTGTCACGACACGCCAGTCCGGCGGGAGTCGCTCCGACGGCAACCACCGCATGCCACAGGTCGGCCGCCGCGGCGGCGGGCGCGTAGATCTCGACGCCGTCCTCGCCGGTGTAGCCGGTGCGGGCGAGCCACACGTCGTGTCCTGCCACCTGCGCGGCCGTGCCGCGGAAGGCCCGAAGCGCGGCGAGGTCGGCGTCGGTCAGCGGCGCGACGAGCCGGTTGGTGTCGGGCCCCTGCACCGCGAGCAGTGCAAAATCTGGCGAACGATCGGTCAAAGTGGTGTCGCCGACAAGCGTGTCGGTCAGCGCAGCATGCACGACGGCAGTGTTGGCGGCGTTGGCGACCAGCAGCCACCGCTCGTCGGCCTGCCGGTAGACGATGACATCGTCGAGGACGCCACCGGCGGCGTCGCACAGCATCGTGTACTTGGCCCGGCCGACCTCGATCGCCGACAGTCGCGAGACGCAGGCCGCGTCGAGGCTCGCGGCTGCGTCGGAACCGGTCAGTTCGAGTTCGCCCATGTGGCTCAGGTCGAACACGCCCGCAGCGGTGCGCACCGCATGGTGTTCGGCCAGTTCGCTGCCGTAGCGCACCGGCATGTCCCAGCCGGCGAACTCGGTCATCGTCGCCCCTGCGGCGACGTGGACGTCCCACAGCGGCGTCCTCACGAGCGTTCCGCGAACGCTTCGGGAGCCGGGCAGGCACACACCAAGTTGCGGTCGCCGTGGGCACCGTCGATACGCGCGACGGGCGGCCAGTATTTCACCGCCCGGGTGTGTTCGGTCGGATAGACGGCCACCTCCCGGTCGTAGGGGTGGGTCCAGTCGCCGGTGAGCGCGTGTGCCGGGTGCGGCGCGTTGACGAGCGGGTTGTCGTCGTGGGGCCATTCGCCGGCCTCGATGCGCCCGATCTCGGCACGGATGGCGATCATCGCGTCGCAGAACCGGTCGAGTTCGGCCAGATCCTCGCTCTCGGTCGGTTCGATCATGAGCGTGCCGGCGACCGGGAAGCTCAGTGTGGGTGCGTGGAACCCGTAGTCGATCAGCCGCTTGGCGACGTCCTCGGCGCGCACCCCGGCGGTGGCGGTGAACGGACGCACGTCGACGATGCATTCGTGGGCGACCCGGCCGTGCGCGCCGCGGAACAGCACGCCGAAGTGGTCGTCGAGGCGGTCTGCGACATAGTTGGCGGCGAGCACCGCGACTTCGGTGGCCCGTGTCAGCCCGTCTGGCCCCATGAGCCGGATGTAGGCCCAGCTGATCGGCAGGATCGACGCCGACCCGTAGGGCGCGGCCGACACTGGCCCGACCGGCCCGTCACGTCGCGACGGATCGGGGTGCATCGGATGGGCCGGCAGGAAGTCGACGAGGTGTTCGGCGACCGCGACCGGGCCGACCCCCGGCCCACCGCCACCGTGGGGGATGCAAAACGTCTTGTGCAGGTTCAGGTGGGAGACGTCGCCGCCGAAGCGTCCCGGCGAGGCGACGCCGAGCAGCGCGTTGAGGTTGGCGCCGTCGAGGTAGACCTGCCCGCCGGCGTCGTGGACCATCGCGCAGACCTCGGCGATGCCGTCCTCGTAGACGCCGTGCGTCGACGGGTAGGTGATCATGATCGCCGCGATCCGCCCGGCGTGCTCGGCGAGCTTGGCGGCCAGGTCGTCGCGGTCGATCGCCCCGGCGTCGTTGGCGTCGACGACGACGACCCGCATGCCGGCCATGACC
Organism: Nitriliruptoraceae bacterium; assembly: GCA_040904785.1. Classification (GTDB taxonomy): domain Bacteria; phylum Actinomycetota; class Nitriliruptoria; order Nitriliruptorales; family Nitriliruptoraceae; genus JBBDSV01. The sequence goes on along the minus strand of JBBDSV010000031.1, from coordinate 565 downwards.
GCGCTGGCGGCGTTGGTGCCGTGTGCGCTCGACGGGATGAGGCAGATGTCGCGTTCGGTCTCGCCGCGTGAGGTGTGGTAGGCGGCGATGGCGAGCAGCCCGGCGAACTCGCCCTGCGAACCGGCGTTTGGCTGGACACTGACCGCGGCATAGCCGGTCATCGTGGCGAGCTCGGCTTCGAGTTCGGCGATCATCGCCTGATAGCCGGCCACATGATCCGCCGGCGCGAACGGATGCGGCGCGGCGAACCCGGGCCAGGTGATCGGTTCGAGTTCGGTGGTCGCGTTGAGTTTCATCGTGCATGAACCCAGCGGGATCATGCCGCGGTCGAGCGCGTAGTCGCGGTCGGCGAGCCGGCGCAGGTAGCGCAGCATCGCCGTCTCGGAGCGGTACTCGTGGAACACCGGGTGGGTGAGCCACGATTCGGTCCGTGCCGGCAGCCCGGCGATCGGCGCCTCGGTGGCGGTGATCGGGCCGGCGTCGACGCCGAAGGCGGCGAGCACGGTCGCGAGGTGATCGGCGGTGGTCGTCTCGTCGCACGCGATGCGTACATGGTCGGCGTCGG
>JBBDSV010000030.1:0-1445 GCA_040904785.1 Nitriliruptoraceae bacterium | reverse complement strand
CGAGGTGCAGCTGCTCGACGTCCTCGATCGTCGCCTCCTCGGGGAGGTTGACGGTGTTGTGGTTGACGATGCCGTTCGCCACGAACGCGTGCGGGCCCGGTACGGAGATGTCGTACACCTCGCGCTCGCCGGCATCCTCGATTGAGCTGACCGGGCTGAAGTGCAGGCCGTCCTCCACCACCTGCCACAGCCAGTCAGGGAGTTCGACGCCCGGGATCGCAGCGACCCGCTCCAGCGTCGTCCAACTCACGTGCTTCGTACGACGGTCGCCGAGGAAGGCGAACTCCGTTCGCAGCAGCTCGCCACGATCGTTCCTCGTCCCGTACGGGATGAGGGCCTCGAGCTGTCCTGGCGTGATGCCAGGCACCACATCAGCGGTGCTCTGGCTTGGCAGCAGGCTCAGCAGTTCCTGCGCACGGGCCGCCTTGTCCTGCTCGGCGAACGGAATCAGCCGGATCAGGTGGCGTGCGTGCTCGCCGCTGGCATAGACCTCGTCGTAGTCCTTGTCGTACTCCCTGTTGTGCTTGGTGATTCGCGAATGCACGATCCCGAGGTTGGTCAGGACGGCTTGAAGGTCGTCGAGGAGGCCGCCCGACTCCACGCAGATCGCCCACTTCGGGGTCGAGCCCATCGTGGTCGTGTAGGCGTCGAGCGCCAGGCCCTGCACGAACGCCAGCACCATGTCGCGAGGCGACCGGAGCACCGCATCCGGGATGCGCTTGTTCGCCGCTCCCTCACCACAGCCGAGCCAGGTCAGCAACTCCACGATCGTCTTGGAGGCGACGATCACCGAGCTACAACGATCCTGCGGGTGCACGATCCGTGCCTGCACACCGAACTGCGACTCGAAAGCCGCCGCGACGCGCTCCAACACCCCCTGGTCCGCGTTCGTGATCGTGGTCGTCCACGTCGAGCGGGCGATGTGGCCCTCGGCGACGAACGCCCCCAGCAGGAACGCGAGCTCGCCCGTCATCTCCGTCGGCAGCGTGACCGCCTTCTGGGAGCCGTAGGGCGCGCTCGGGGCGAAGTCGTCGAAGCGGACCGGCAGTTGTGACCACAACTCGGCGCCGTACCGCTGGGCGACGTGGTCGCCGGGTTCGATGTCGTGCAGCATGCGCCACTCGAGTCCGGCATCGGTCGCCACCAGCAATCGGTGGTTCGGGGTTCCGGTGACCCGGTGACCGGACCGCAGTACGACCTCACGCACCGGTCGCACACCGCCGTAGTAGAACGCGTCGGTCTTCTGCATGCCATCGAGTGAGGCGACCTTGATGACGTGGTCACGGAAGGTGTCTGGGCTCTCGTCCTCGTGGAGACTGTCGATCCGGATCAACCCGTCCTCGGTGGTGATCAGGGTGTCCCCGACGACGCACTTCGAGATGGCCCCGCTGATGAACGGCTGCGCGGCGGCCATCATGCCGACGTGCCCCATGTAGTGGATCGCG
>JBBDSV010000029.1:0-45980 GCA_040904785.1 Nitriliruptoraceae bacterium | reverse complement strand
GCCTCGGAGAACGTGACGCAGCCGGGGTTCTCCATCGCGCCCGCGGAGAACTCGGGCACGAACAGCTGGTCGTACTTGCCGAACGGGTAGGGCATCTCGAACGCGCCTTCGAAGAACGCGAAGCCCCGCCGCGTGATGTCGATGATCTCGTCGGAGTCCAAGTAGTCGGCCAGTGATCTGCGCACGTAGAGGCCGAGCGGAATCTCGGAGCCGTCGGGACGGGTGTAGCGGTCGGTGTACTCGACATATTCGCCCGCGACGACCGCTGCGATGTAGGGGCTGATCAGCGGAGTCGTGGCGAACGTCCATGTCCCCGCCTCACCCGCAGCAGGCCGTTCGAGGGTCGCGCCATTCGAGACGACAACCCAGCCGGCCGGTGCGTCGACGACGAGTGAGAACCGTGTCTTGATGTCGGGCTGGTCGAAGCAGGCGAACACGAGATGGGCGTCAAACGGTTCGAATTGGCTGTGCAGGTAGACGCGGTCGTCCGAGGGATCCTGGAACCGATGCAGGCCCTTGCCCTCATGCTGGTAGCGCATCGTCGCGGACACGCGAAGCCGGTGCTCGCCCGGCGCCATCGGCGGAAGCGTGATTCGGGTCGGTGCGACGTTTCCCTGCGGCAGTGCGTCCCCGTCGAGTTCGACGCTCGTGATCGCCGCGGCCGTGCAGTCGACGAACGTCGGCTCTTGGCGCACGACCTCGAAGGTGAGATCCGTGACCGAGCCGAAGGTGTCGCCCTCGGGCGGCACGTCGAGATGCACCCGGGTGATGACCTCGCCGATCACATCACGTCGGGTGCGGGCCTCGTCGCCGGTCAGGTTCTCGCGGACATGGTCATCGTTGGGGGTCATGACACCTCATCGCGTCGTCGATCGACATCCCGCGTCCCGCAGCCGCGGCGGGTCACGCGGACGTCATTCAGCCATCTCTGCCAGTGGATTTCCCTCGGCGCGTGCGGCCTGCAGACGTGTGGCCAGTTCCTCGCGCCGGGTCTCGGTGAGACAGGCGCAGCCGACGTCGTAGGCGGAATAGTGCTTGACGTCCATGCGGTGGGTAGGGCAGGCAGCGACCTCGAGTCGCGTGATCGGTTCGGTGCGGGGCATCGCGGGCTCCTCAGTCAGACGTTGAATCGGAAGTGGATGACGTCACCGTCAGCGACGACATACTCCTTGCCCTCGGCGCGCAGTCGGCCGGCCTCGCGGGCCGCCGCTTCGCTGCCGAGACGGTCGTAGTCGTCGTAGGCAATGACTTCAGCACGAATGAAGCCGCGTTCGAAGTCGCTGTGGATCTCGCGGGCCGCGCGGGGGGCGGTTGCGCCCGCGGCGACGGTCCAGGCGCGTGTCTCCTTGGGACCGGCGGTGAAGAACGTGATCAGGCCGAGCAGGTCGTAGGCGTGCGCGATGAGTCGTTCGAGTCCGCTGCGTTCGAGGCCGAGCTCCTGGAGGTACTCGGTGCGCTCGGCGTCGTCGAGCATCGAAAGTTCAGCCTCGACCTGTGCGGAGACCACCACGACATCGGCCCCTTCGGTGGCCGCGATCGCGCGGACTCCCTCGACTTTGGGGCCACCGTCGGGCAGGTCGGATTCGGCCACGTTGGCGGCGTACAGCATCGGTTTAGCGCTGAGCAGCCCGAGCTCACGGGCGAGTTCGTCGTCGAGGGGGCCACGAAACGTGCGCGCCGGTTCGCCCGCACCGAGGTGGGCGACGAGTGCGTCGAGCTGCGTCGCCTGGGCGAGCACCGTCGGCTCACCGCTCTTGGCTGCGCGCTGCGTACGTTCCCGCCGCTTCTCCGCGGACTCGAGGTCCTTAAGTATCAATTCGGTCGCGATGATCTCGATATCACGCTCGGGATCCACCGACCCGTCCACATGCACCACGTCGGGATCATCGAAACATCGTACGACGTGGCAGATCGCGTCCACCTCGCGGATGTGCGCCAGGAACTGGTTGCCCAACCCTTCGCCCTGCGATGCGCCCGCGACCAAACCGGCGATGTCGACGAATTCGATGGCTGTAGGCACCACCTTGGCAGATGCGGCAAGCTCGGCGAGCCGATCAAGGCGGGCATCGGGCACAGCGACGACGCCGACGTTCGGTTCGATGGTGCAGAAGGGGAAGTTGGCTGCCTGCGCGCCCGCTTGCGACACAGCGTTGAACAGCGTCGACTTGCCGACGTTCGGCATCCCGACCAGTCCGACCTGCAGTGTCACGGCCCGTGCCTTTCGGTTGCGGCTCGACGTCGGCCGTCCGGCTCGCGAGCGTACTCAAGTCGCCAACCGCTACGGTCGCGTGGCGTGGGCAGCCGGGTCCGCGCAACGACGTTTCCCGTGACTCAAGGAACACCATGCGTCTCGTCGTCGCGCGATGTTCGGCGACCTATGAAGGTCGGCTGTCGTCGACGCTGACGCCCGCGGTGCGGCTGCTGATGGTCAAGGCCGATGGGTGCGTCGCCATCCACGCCGATGTCGGTGCGTACAAGCCCGTGAATTGGATGAACTCCCCGAACACGCTGCGTGAAGAGCCGGGACAGTGGGTCGTGACCAATCCCAAGGGAGAGCGGCTCGTCATCGACATCGAGGAGGTGCTCGACGATGTGGCCTATGAGCTTGACACCGAACGCGGACTGACGCTCGACGGCGTCGAACGCGAACTCCAGGAGCTGCTCGCCGAGCATCCTGGTCACATCGAGCCCGGTCTCTCGCTGGTGCAGCGAGAGTTCCGCACCGACGTCGGCCCCGTCGACCTGCTGTGCCGGGATGAACACGGCGGCGCGGTTGCCGTCGAGATCAAGCGTGTGGGCGAGATCGACGGGGTGGAACAGTTGACGCGATACCTCGAGCGGCTCGACCGCGACCCCATGCTCCACCCGGTGCGTGGCATGTTCGCGGCCACGCGCGTCAAGCCGCAGGCGCGCGTGCTCGCCGATTCTCGCGGCATCGGCTGGGTCGAGGTGGATCTTGGCGCGCTCCGTGGCGAGGACGAACCGCAGGCACGGCTCTTCTGACACGAACCCGGATCGCCCGGCACCCGCGGATCAGCGCCTGCGCAGCGCGGCGTCGACGGCACGGACGAGCGAATCGTCGGTGCGCGCGCGCAATTCGGTGACGGTCCACCACGCGACGTCGTCGGTTTCGTGGGCGGCCGGTGCGTCCCGCACGGCGGCGGCGGCCGGCACCAGGAGGTAGCGCAGGTCGAGGTGCCGGTGACCGAGTGGTCCCGGATGTGCGTCGACGTGAACGAGACACGGGCGCACGCGCGGATGGTGCGTGTCGATGCCGGTCTCTTCGCGCGATTCGCGGACGGCGGCCTGGGACGCGGTTTCGCCGGCATCGACGTGCCCGCCCGGCTGCAACCATCGGTGCAGGCGCTTGTGGCGATGCACCAGGACCCGGCCCGCATCGTCGATCACAATCGCCGAGGCCGTCACGTGCGTCGTCACGTTGCGATCGAACGGATCGTGCGCACGCGCCACCCATTGTCGAGCTTCGATCACCGACCGTCGCTCCTGCGCGTCGGCGCCGACATGGCGCGCGAGCTGGACCGCCACGTCATGCCGACGATCGGACGCGGGACTCACGCGCGCGCAAGCCCGATCTCGGCGACCAGCTCATGAGGTGTGCGACGCATCCCGACGACGAATGGTCCGAACTCGGCGAAGCGTGCCGAGGCTTCGTCGTAGCGAAGCTGGTAGACGATCGACTTGAGATCGGCGAAGTCGTGGGCGAAGAGGGTCACTCCCCACTCCCAGTCGTCGAGCCCTGTCGATCCGGAGACGAGCTGCACGACCCGTCCGGTGTAGGCGCGCCCGCTGCGTCCGTGTTCGTGCATCAACCGTCGCCGCTCGGGGAAGTCGAGCGCGTACCAGTTGTCGTCACCGTCGCGGCGATGCGACATGGGGTAGAAGCACGCCAGTTCCCACGGCGGCATCTGCGGATACAGCTTGTCGTGAGTGTACGTTGCCATGCGTTCGGCGAACTCGTCCACCCGGCGTGAGAGGTCCGGCTCCGCCACGTCCTTTGTGACCAGTTCCTCGCGATACTCCTCGGCCGACTGCATGTATTCGCTGCCCTCGGTCAGCGACAGGTACGACCAGCTCAACGTCATCGCGCCAGCGGCCGCACCGACGACGTCGGTCTGGAGGCGTCGCAGGGCCCCGAGGTCGCCGTCGATGGCCATGAGCATGACGTCCGCCTTGTGTCCGAACGTCGAGAAGAGGTGCAGTTGCAGCGTCTGTTGCCACCGTTCCAGGGTCTCCGCAAGTGCGTCCGCGTCGTCGCGCGTCCAGTCAGCGCGTCGTGCCGGGTCGACGCGGAAGAACAGGTGGAGGACCCCCTGGCCTTGTGACGGACGCAGCGGTTCGGTCGCCATGTTCACTCCAGAATGCGCTTGGCCTCGACCGTGCCGTCGACGTCGAGCTCGTAGACGAGCGGCACGCCGGTGCCGAGTTCGAGCGCCAGCACCTCGCCCTCCGTGAGCCCGTCCAGCTGCATGACGATCGCCCGATTCGAGTTCCCGTGCGCGACCACAAGCACGTCCTTGCCCTGCGCGATGTCGCCGAGGACGGCACGTTCGAAGAATGGCAGGGTGCGCGCCGCAGTGTCCTTCAACGACTCGCCATTGGGCGGAGGGGTGGCGAACGAACGCCGCCATATGCGCACCTGGTCGTCGCCGTACTTCGCTGCCGTCTCCGCCTTGTTGAGTCCCTGCAGATCGCCGTAGTGGCGCTCATTGAGCGCCTGGTCACGGATGATCGGGACGTCGGCACCGAGGGTCTCGAGCATGATCGCCAACGTGTCCTGTGCGCGACGCAGCGCCGAGGTGTAGGCGACGTCGAACGTCATCCCCGTGAGTCGCTCTCCGGCGCGACGTGCCTCATCGACGCCGGCCGACGTCAACGGGACATCGACCCATCCGGTGAATCGATTCTCGAGGTTCCACAGCGACTGGCCGTGGCGCACGAGTGTCAGCGTGGGCATGGCACCTCCGTCGAACGACACGGGAATCGTAGACGGCCTTCGTGCGGCCCCGGGACGCCGTCGTCAGGGCGGTCGTGCCCGGGTAGTGTCGTTGGGCGCCGAGACGTGCGGGAACGGCGGCCGACGACTGACAGGAAGCGCGATGGTGGGCGATGCTCCACGGGATGCGCATCTCGTACTGGCGCACCCGATCACGCCTCCGTGGCCCGCCGGTCACGAACTCGCGATGGTCGGCATGGGGTGTTTCTGGGGCGCCGAGCAGATCTTCTGGCAGATGCCGGGCGTGTGGACAACCTTCGCCGCGTATGCGGGCGGCGACGTGCCGGATCCCGACTACGCGTTGGTGTGCACGGGCACGACCGGGCATGCCGAGGTCGTAGGGATCGTCCACGACCCAGCTGCGGCGCCCTTCGAGGACTTGCTCGCGGCATTCTGGGAGAACCACGATCCGACCCAGGGCATGCGCCAAGGCAACGATGTCGGTCCGCAATACCGGTCGATCATCCTGACGACGACGGCGGCGCAACATGAGGCCGCCCACGCGTCGCGTGAGCGGTACCAAGCCGCACTCGATGCCATCGGTGCCGGACGGATCACGACCGAGATCGTCGAGCTGCAGGACTACTACCTCGCCGAGGACGTGCACCAGCAGTATCTGGCGCGCAACCCGTTCGGTTACTGCAATCACGGCTTCTGCCAGGCGGCGTACCCGCGTTGATGGTTGCGCGGATCCGCGCAGCGGGGGCGCTACCGTCCGTCGCGAGGCCCGGGCACCCGATCACCGGGACGACGCGATGGCGCTGATGGTCCGATGACGCGAGTTGCGCCGTGATGCCGCGCGAGCTCCGCCTGCCCCCGGAGCACCTGTTCCCCGTCGACGACTGGCGCATCGTCGAGCGGGAGTTCACCCGCAGCTGGATGGGCAATGCGGAGACCATCTTCTCGCTGTCGAACGGATTCATCGGCATCCGTGGCACGTTCGAGGAGGGACGTCCGGCGATCGAGCCGGGCACGTTTCTCAATGGGTTTCATGAAACGTGGCCCATCGTGCATGCCGAGGAGGCCTACGGATTCGCGCGGACGGGCCAGACGATCGTCAACGCGCCCGACGCAACGCTGCTCAAGCTGTATGTGGACGACGAGCCGCTGCACCTCGTCAACGCGCGGATCGTGGAATACGAGCGTTCGCTCGACCTGCGCGACGGCGTGCTGCGGCGTGCGCTCGTGTGGTCGGCGCCGTCGGGCAAGCGGGTGCGTGTCACCTCTACGCGGTTGGTGTGTTTCGCCCACCGGCACCTCGGCGCGATCGAGTACGAGGTCGAGGTGGACAGCGACGCGCCGGTCGTCGTCTCGTCGCAGGTCCTCAATCGCCAGGACGCGCGTGCGCAGGATGAACCCCGCAATGGGAATGGTAATGGTGGCGATCCGCGGCGATCCCGCGGTTTCGGGCACCGAGTGCTCGAAGCGAAGGGCCACGTCGACGAGGACCTGCGGGTGATCGCCGGCTATCGCACGGCGAACTCGGGCATGACACTCGGTGTCGGCATGGATCACCGTGTGGTGACGGACAACGACTGGCGTGCGACGCGGTCCTGGTCGGAGGATCTCAGCAAGGTCGTCTTCACCTTCGATTGCCAGGCGCACATGCCGATCCGCATCACGAAGTTCTTCACCTACCACACGTCGCATGTCGTTCCCGCGCCGGAGCTCATCGACCGCGCGGCACGTGCGCTCGATCGTGCGGTCGCCCAGGGATTCTCCGCGCTGGCCGATTCCCAGCGCGAGTGGCTCGATGACGCCTGGACGCGTGCCGACGTCGTCGTCGACGGCGCGGACCGCGTACAGCAAGCAGTCCGGTGGAACCTCTTCCAGCTCTTGCAGGCGTCGGCCCGAGCCGAGACGACGGGTATCCCCGCGAAGGGTCTGACCGGCCAGTCCTACGACGGACACTACTTCTGGGACACCGAGATCTACGTCGCGCCGTTTCTGACCTACACCGATCCGCGTATCACACGCAACCTGCTGCGGTTCCGCCACTCGATGCTCGACCGTGCGCGGGAGCGTGCCGCCGAACTCTCCGAAAAGGGTGCGCTGTTCCCGTGGCGCACGATCAACGGCGAGGAGGCCTCGTCGTATTACGCCGCCGGGACCGCGCAATACCACATCGATGCCGACATCGCGTTCGCCATCAAGCGCTACGTCGATATCCGTGGCGACGAGGATCTGCTGTGCGAGGTGGGCGCCGAAATCCTCGTCGAAACGGCACGGATGTGGGCAGGATTGGGGTTCATCAGTCCGAAGACGGGCGAGTTCCACGTCCACGCGGTGACCGGTCCTGACGAGTACACGACGGTCGTCAACGACAACACGTACACGAATCTCATGGCACGGATGAACCTGCGGTATGCGGCCGAGGTCGTCACCTGGATGCGTGAGACGCGGCCCGACGACCACCGGAGACTGGTCCATCGCACCGGTCTGACCGCTGACGAGCCGGATGCGTGGCAACGCGCGGCCGACGCCATGCATGTGCCGTACGACGCCGAACGCGGGATCCATCCGCAGGACGCGAATTTCCTCGAGCGAGAGGTCTGGGATCTCGCCGCGACGCCGCCCGAGCACTTCCCGCTGCTGCTGCACTACCACCCACTGGTGATCTACCGCCATCAGGTGATCAAGCAGGCCGATGTCGTGCTCGCCATGGTGCTGCTCGGAGATGCGTTCGAGTCCGACGTCAAGCGGCGCAACTTCGACTACTACGACCCGTTGACGACGGGTGACTCGTCATTGTCGGCGTGTGCCCAATCGATCATCGCTGCCGAGATCGGTGATGAAGCAAAGGCGCTGGAGTATTTCTCGTACGCATTGCTGATGGACCTGGCGGACGTGTCGGGCAACGTCGTCGACGGCGTGCACATCGCTTCAACCGGCGGGGTGTGGATGGCGCTCGTGTACGGGTTCGGCGGGCTGCGTGACTTCGGCGGGCGCCTCGAGTTCGCGCCCCGACTGCCGCGCGAATGGGACCGCCTGGCGTTCAGCCTGCGATTCCGTGACCATCAGCTGCACGTCGAACTGACGCACGAAGCCACGTCGATCACGATGTCATCGGGTGAAGCGCTCGACGTCACGGTGGACGGCGTGGTTCACACGGTGGACGTCGAGCAGCCCGTGCGTGTGGACCGCGGCGAGAACGGGTCCCGATAGCCTCGGTGTGCTCCGGGTTGCACCGCAGCAAGGAGACGCCGTGCGCGTGCATCTGCGCAATCCTGATCGGACGACGCATCTCGACGGCCCGCTGCGGGTCGACGACGTGCTGGCACGTCTTGACGTCGTCCCGCACACCGTGCTCGTGATCGTCGATGGTGCGCTCGTGACGGGCGGTTATGAGGTCGCCGACGATGCCGAGGTCGAGATCCGCCCGGTCGTCTCCGGGGGATCCGAGGACACGATGCAGTGCGTGGTGTGTCGCACGACGGCCGTCATCGAGGAGCCGCGCCATCGCTCCGCGTGGTGTGGACCCCATTTCGTGGACCACGTCCAGGGGCAGGTTCGCAAGGCGATCGATCATGTTCCCGGTGTGCCTGCCCATGAACGCATGTTCTCGTATGCCGATCGCCTGCTCATCGCGGTTTCCGGCGGCAAGGACTCGTTGGCGCTGTGGGATGTGCTGTTGTCCCTCGGATATCGCGTCGACGGGCTGTACGTCGGGCTCGGCATCGGGGGGTACTCACTGCGCAGCCACGAGATCTGTGCCGAGTTCGCGGCATCCCGGGACGCCACGCTCCACGTCGTCGACCTCGCTGACGACTACGGCTACACGACGCCGTCGGGTGCTGCAGCCAGCGAACGTTCGGCGTGTGCCGTGTGCGGGTTGTCGAAACGCTACGTGTTCAATCGTGTTGCGGTCGACAAGGGGTACGACGTCGTCGTCACCGGCCACAACCTCGACGACGAGGCTGCGACGTTGCTCGGCAATCTGGTGCGGTGGAACGACGATTTCCTCGCCCGCCAACGCCCGCTGCTTGAAGCGACGTCCGACAACCAGATTCGCAAGTGCAAGCCGCTGTACCGCCTGTCCGAGCGCGAAACCGCTGCCTACTGCGTCGTTCGAGGGATCGAGTACGTCGTCGAGGAGTGCCCGCTCGTGACGGGAAACACCGGGCAGGAACTCAAGGCGTCCCTTGACGTGCTCGAAGCGGCGACGCCCGGGGTCAAGGCACAGTTGCTCTTCGGGTTTCTCGCACGCCAGGATCGCTTCGCGGACCGCGCGGATCCCGACGTCGCATCGCTGACCGCATGCGCGTCGTGCGGCATGCCGACGACGGCAGAGGTGTGTGCCTTCTGCCGGCAGCGGGAGAAGATCGTCGCCAGCCTGCCGCTGGTCACCGCGGGATCGCGCGCGTGAGCGGCGATTCACCGATCGTCCGGCTCGCCGGTACCGATGCCCCGTTCACGGCAGGCGAACTCGTCGTCTTGAGCGACCGGAAGGGCCGGCGCCATCTGATCACGCTCGAGCCCGGCACGGATTGGCACAGCCACGCCGGGCAGCTCGCGCACGACGACATCATCGGCACCGTAGAAGGCACGGCGGTGCGGACCAATCGGAACATGGAACTTGTCCCACTCCGTGCCACGCGTGAGGACATCGCGCTGAAGATGCGTCGGGGCGCACAGGTCGTCTATCCCAAGGATCAGGCGATGATCGTCGCCGCCGCGGACATTCGCCCCGGATGTGTCGTGGTCGAAGCGGGCGCGGGATCCGGTGCGCTTACCTTGGCACTGCTCGATGCCGTCCGTCCCGGTGGCCGCGTCGTGTCATTCGAGCATCGCGATGACCACGCGGCGATCGCGCGTGACAACGTCGAACGATTCGGGGGTTCGGCGGCCGACGACTGGGAACTTCGGATCGCGCCGGTCGAGACCGGCCTCGCCGACATCGAGGCGCACCGGGTCGTGCTCGATCTCCTCGAGCCGTGGCGCGTCGTCGCTGCCGCGGCAGATGCGCTGCCGCCCGGTGGGATCGTCGTCGCCTACATGCCCACGGTGCCCCAGGTGATGCGATTCACCCAGGCGCTGTGGGACGACGGGCGGTTCACGCACGTTCGGACGACCGAGACGCTGGTGCGCGGATGGGATCTCGACGGACTCGCGGTGCGTCCTGCGCACCGCATGGTCGCGCACACGGCCTTCCTGACGACCGCGCGTCGTGTGCCGTCACGTGCCGATGGCGGCCCACCCCCGCCGCGGACCAAACCGTCGACGGGTGCCGGCATCGTGTGGCGTGACCAGGACGACCTCGCCGACGAGATCGGCACGGAGAACACCTGAGCCTGAGCAGGTGCTTGGGTACGCTGCCCGATGAGCGGTGCGACGACGTCAGGAGCACCGGTGGGACAGCAGGAACCTCGCGCGGCCGGCGATCAGCCTCGTCAGGATGTGCCGTCACGCGAGGCCGACGCTGACACATTCGGCAGCCACGGTGACCGCGCGCCCATGCCATACGCGTCATCGCTCGACGGCGGTGTTGACGACCCCGACGCGCTCGTCGCCGAACTGAAGTTTCTCCGCGAGGAAGTCGACATTCTCCGCCGTCGACTCGAAGGGGCGCCGGAACGGATCCGTGCCCTTGAGGAACGGCTGGTCGACGCCAAGGGCCGATTGCAGTCTGCGCTCGACCACAACGCGCGACTGTCCGAGACGTTGCGCACGGCGCGGGATCAGCTCGCCACGCTGCGTGACGAGGTCGATCGGCTGTCTGCTCCTCCGCACGCATTCGCGACGCTGCTTGCGACCGACGACGACACTGCCACGGTCTCGCTCGGGGGGCGAAAGCTGCAAGTCGGCCTCGCAGACGACGTGGACGTCGCCACGCTGCGTCCCGGCCAGGAAGTGCTGCTCAATGATGCGATGAACATCGTCGCGGCGGGCCGCTTCGAAGATCGCGGTGAGATCATGACGGTCTCCGAGATCCTCGACGACGGTCGTATCGTGGTGCTGTCAACGATGGACGACGAACGTGTCGTGCACCTAGCGCAGCCGTTGCGCGACGGGCCGCTGCGGGCCGGGGACGCGGTGCTCGTGGATACACGGTCGAACACAGCCATTGAACGCATTCCGAAGGCCGAAGTTCAACAGCTCGTCCTCGAGGAAGTGCCGGACGTCACCTACGACCAGATCGGTGGCCTGCGGACGCAGGTCGATGCGATCCGCGACGCGATCGAACTGCCGTACCTGCACGGTGATCTGTTCGCCGAGCACGAACTTCGGGCGCCCAAGGGCATCCTGTTGTACGGGCCACCCGGCTGCGGCAAGACCATGATCGCCAAGGCGGTCGCGAATGCGTTGGCGCAGCGCGTGCGCGACCGCACCGGACGCGACGACGTCCGCAGCTACTTCCTCAACATCAAGGGACCCGAGCTGCTCAACAAGTACGTCGGCGAGACCGAGCGTCAGATCCGGCTCATCTTCCAGCGGGCGCGTGAGAAATCCGCCGAAGGCTTCCCGGTGATCGTCTTCTTCGACGAGATGGAGTCGCTGTTCCGCACGCGAGGGTCGGGCGTGTCCTCGGATGTCGAGACCACGATCGTCCCGCAGTTGCTCGCCGAAATCGACGGAGTGGAACGCCTCGACGACGTCATCGTGATCGGCGCGTCGAACCGCGAGGACATGATCGATCCTGCGATTCTGCGCCCGGGGCGCCTCGACGTGAAGATCAAGGTCGATCGTCCCGACGAAGACTCGGCGCGAGAGATCTTCGCGATCTACCTGCATGCGGGGCTGCCGCTGCACGCCGACGAACTCGCAGCGCACGGCGGTGACACACAGGCGGCCGTCACGGCGATGATCGACCGGACGGTCGAGGCGATGTATGCGACCCAGCCGGAGAATGAATTCCTCGAGGTGACCTACGCTGACGGCGAGAAGGAGATCCTCTACTTCCGCGACTTCAATTCGGGAGCGATGATCGAAAGCGTCGTCTCCCGTGCGAAGAAGATCGCCATCAAGCGATTGCTCACCGACGGTGCACGCGGCCTGCGGACCGACGACCTCCGGCTCGCGATCACCGAAGAGTTCCACGAAAACGAAGACCTGCCGAACACGACGAATCCCGACGACTGGGCGCGGATCTCGGGCAAGAAGGGCGAGCGCATCGTCTACGTCCGCACCCTCGTCGGCGCCAAGGGCGCGCCGGGACGAGCGATTGAGAACGTCAATCCCGGCCAGTATCTCTGAAACGGGTCGGGCCACCCGACCTGAGGAGTCGCGCCATGGCCACCGCGAAGTTCGTCGGCGTCGAGACCGAGTACGGCATCGCGGTCGACGGTCCTGTCGACGTCAATCCCGTGCTCGCATCATCGATGGTCGTCGGTGCGTATCGCACGACCGGCGGGCACGACGTCGGGTGGGACCACACCGACGAACATCCGCTGCGTGATGCCCGCGGGTTCGACGTTGACGACCCGCGCGAGGACCTCGGAGACAGCGACGTCGGCTTGGCGAGCACGGTCCTCACCAACGGCGCACGCTTCTACGTTGACCATGCGCATCCGGAGTATGCGACGCCCGAATGCTCCAATGCGCTCGATCTCCTGCGGTGGGACAAGGCCGGCGAGCGCATCCTCGAAGACGCCGCGCAGCGTGCCGCCGCGACACTGCCCGCTGGTTCTCGCGTGCTTGTGCACAAGAACAACACCGACGGCAAAGGCGCGGCATACGGCACCCACGAGAACTATCTCGTTCCGCGTGCGGTCCCGTTCGGCCAATTGACGCAGCAACTGCTGCCATTCTTCGTCAGTCGGCTCCTCTATGTGGGTTCCGGCCGCGTCGGCACCGAGTTCGATTCGGCGCTCGTACCGTTCCAGTTGTCGCAGCGCGCCGATTTCTTCGAAGTCGAGGTCGGGCTCGAAACGACACTCAAGCGCCCGCTGATGAACACACGTGACGAGCCGCACGCCGATCCGGTGCAGTACCGCCGGCTGCACGTCATCAATGGCGATGCCAATCTGTGCGACGTTGCAACGTTCCTCAAAGTCGGCACGATGCTTTTGTTGCTCGATGTGATCGAAGACGGCGAACTTGGCGACGTTCCCGAACTTCGCCATCCGGTGGCGGCGTTCCACGAGATCAGTCACGATCCGACGCTGACGACGACGGTCGCCGATGTCGAGGGCCGGCAGTGGACGGCGATCGACCTGCAGTGGCACTACTTCGAAGCCTGTGCGCGCTACGTCAAGGAGCGGGTCGACGGCGACCCGGTGGCGACCGAGGTCCTTGACCGGTGGCAAGCGGTGTTGTCGACGGCCGAACGCGATCCCCGTGGGCTGTCCGGGCACGTCGATTGGGCGACCAAGAACGAGCTGCTCGAGGGCTACGCGGCACGCCATGGCCTTGATTGGGGCCACGATCGATTGAAGATGGTCGACCTGCAGTACCACGACGTTCGCCGGGACAAGGGGCTGTTCCACCGCCTCGCTGCGCGTGGACGGATCGAGTCGCTCGTTGACGAGGCGTCCGTGATCGCTGCGGTCGAACATCCGCCTGAGGACACGCGCGCATGGTTCCGTGGCGAATGCATCCGCCGGTTCGGTCGTGACGTCGTCGCCGCCGGCTGGGATGCGATCATCTTCGACACCGGCGAGTCGATGCTCAAGCGGGTTCCGATGATGGAACCCGGCCGTGGCACGCGCGCTGCCGTCGAGCCGCTCCTCGACGAGGTGACTTCGGTGCGCCAACTCGTCTCACGCCTCACTGAATCGTGATAACGCGCGACGCTCGGTCCGCCCGTCGCCACGGTCGGTACGCTGTCGCATGCACGTCGTCAGGAGCAGCCGGTGAGTGACAGCGGACAGACGCAGCGCCGTTCGGACAGGGCCGACGAGCGTGACGAGGCAAGCGAGGCCGCGTCCGAGAACACGGACCGGGCCGTGCTTGATGATGTCGACGAACTCCTCGACGAGATCGACGACGTTCTCGAAGAGAATGCCGAGGAATTCGTTCGTGGATACGTCCAGAAGGGTGGCCAGTAGCTGCTGCTGGTGATCGCGTCACGGTCGCGTGGCGTTCGCCGCCGGCCTACGATTCCGCCCGCGTGCCGGCTGTTGTCGAGGTGACGTGTGACCGAAACCGCTGACCTGCCCACCGTGCTGCCGCACGCATTCGAGGCCGCCCACAGTTCGTTTGCCGCAGTACTCCGACAACACGCTCCGGATGCCTTGCCCGCCGAGCTCGGGAACGCGACGATGCCCAGCGAACTCAAGGACCAACTCGTCGACGGTACGACGGTGCTCGCGGTGATCGCTCGTGATGGCGTCGTCGTCGCCGGCGACCGCCGCGCGACATCGGGCCATCTCATCTCCCGTGGGGACATGCGCAAGGTGTTTCCCGCCGACGACCGCTCGGCAATCGCGATCTCCGGTGCCGCCGGACCGGCGATGGAATTGGCGAAGGTATTCGCGACCGAGCTCGAACACTACGAGAAAGTCGAAGGCGAGCCGCTCTCACTCGAAGGCAAGTCGAACAAGCTGGCGGCGATGGTCCGTGCGCATCTGCCGCTGGCGATGCAGGGATTCGTGGTCGTGCCGTTGTTCGCCGGGGTGGACCCGCGGACCGGGACCCCCCGGATCTTCGAGTATGACCCGGTGGGTGGCCGCTATGTCGCAACCGACCAAGCGGCGACGGGCAGTGGTGCGCTTGCGGCACGGTCCACGCTCAAACGGCGCGCCGATGCAACGGCCGAGATCGACACGGCGGTGCGCACCGCGATCGAGGCGCTCTACGACGCCGCCGAAGAGGACAGCGCCACCGGCGGACCCGATCTCATCCGCAAGATCTACCCCATCGTCGCCGTGATCGATGGCGACGGGTATCGCGAGCTCGACGACGAAACGGTTGGCGCGCACGTGCAAGCGGTCATCGACGATCGCGGACGATGACGTTCGAACACTGGTGGTGACCGGTAGCCGGTGATCACCGACGACGAGAGGCACAGTCGTGGCGATGCCGTTCTACGTCGCGCCCGAACAGCAGATGAAGGACCGGGCCGAGTACGCCCGCAAGGGCATCGCGCGCGGCCGGGCGCTTCTTGCGGCCGAGTATGCCGACGGGGTCGTATTCGTGAGCGAGAATCCTTCGAAGTCGCTCCACAAGACCTCGGAGATCTACGACAAGATCGCGTTCGCCGCCGTCGGTCGCTACAACGAGTTCGAGTCGCTGCGCGTGGCGGGCATACGGCTGGCCGACATCAAGGGCTATCAGTACGCCCGCGAGGACGTCACGGCAAAGCCCCTGGCCAACGCCTACTCGCAGGCGCTCGGCACGATCTTCATGGGCGAGTCGAAGCCGTACGAAGTCGAGCTGCTCATCGCTCAGGTCGACGGGGACGACGATTCGGAGCTCTACCACATCCTCTACGACGGTTCGATCGTTGACGAGCGGCGGTTCGTTGCCATTGGCGGCGACACCGAACCGCTGATGCGCGCAATGGATTCGCGCTGGCAGGACGCGATGACGCGGGATGACGTGATCCGTGCCTGTGTCGGCGCGCTCGGGGAGGCCGGCGGATCCCAGATTGCTGCGGGGGACCTCGAAGTGTCGGGGCTCGACCGGACGCGGCCGCGACGTCGTTTCTTTCGTCTTCGCGACGAGCTCGCTGAGATTCTCGCGTCTGACTAGCGGTCGCGCCCGATGACTGCCTAGGGCATGCTGGCGTGACGCGGGACGAGGAGGAGCCGTGCGACGGCGCATCATCGGCATCGAGACCGAGTACGGCGTCACGTGCACCTTCGAGGGTCAGCGAAGGCTGAGCCCCGACGAGGTCGCCCGCTACCTGTTCCGCAGGGTCGTGTCCTGGGGGCGATCGTCGAACGTGTTCCTCGAGAACGGCGCGCGGCTGTACCTCGATGTCGGCTCGCATCCGGAATACGCCACGCCCGAGTGTGACTCACCGCGACAGGCGCTCGTGCACGACAAGGCGGGCGAGCGCATCGTCGAGGATCTCGTGCTCGCGGCGGAATCGAGACTGGCCGAGGAGGGCATCGCCGGTCGCATCTCGCTGTTCAAGAACAACACCGACTCCGCCGGCAACTCGTACGGATGTCATGAGAACTATCTTGTTGCCCGCGTCGGTGAGTTCCAACGGCTGGCGGACGCACTCGTCCCGTTCCTCGTCACCCGCCAGGTGTTCGCCGGAGCCGGCAAGGTTCTGCCCACCTCTCGCGGGCCGATCTTCGCGTTGTCCCAACGTGCCGAGCACATCTGGGAGGGTGTCTCATCGGCGACGACGCGGTCACGCCCGATCATCAATACGCGTGACGAGCCGCACGCCGACGCCGAGCGTTACCGTCGGCTCCACGTCATCGTCGGCGATTCGAACGTGTCGGAATACACGACGTGGCTCAAAGTCGCCACGTGCGACCTGGTGCTCCAGATGCTCGAAGACCGTGGCGTCATGCGTGACCTCACGCTCGACAACCCGATCCGCGCCATCCGGGAGATCTCGCACGATCTGACCGGCAGCCGTCCCGTACGCCTTGCAAACGGTCGCGAGATGAGCGCACTCCAGATCCAGGAGGCCTACCTCGAACGTGCCGAGCGCTACGTCGAGGCGCACGACGACATCGATGACGAGGCGAAACACGTCGTGGGGGAGTGGCGCGCGGTCCTCGACGGCCTGGCAACAGATCCGTCCCGGCTGTCGCGGCAGCTCGACTGGGTCGCCAAGTTCCAGCTGGTCGACGCGTATCGCGCCAAGCACGGCGTCGGGTTGCAGGATCCGCGGATCCAGATGATTGATCTTGCATACCACGACGTGGTGCGATCACGTGGCCTCTACCACCTGCTTGCACGGCAACACCGTGTCGAGCGGCTGCTCGATGACGCGGAAGTCGAGCGCGCGATGGTCGAGCCGCCAGCCACGACGCGGGCGGCGCTGCGCGGACGGTTCATCCGGCAGGCCAAGGCGCACCAGCGCGATTACACCGTCGACTGGGTCCACCTGAAGCTCAATGATCAGGCTCAGCGCACGGTGTTGTGCAAGGATCCCTTCCGCAACACCGACGAGCGTGTGGACCGGCTCATCGACGCGATGTGACGGCACGTGAACCGGCACGGGGAGTCGGCATGGCACCGAAGGTGGAGCGGCTGGTCAATCTGACCATCGCGCTGCTCGAGGCTCGGCGTCCGTTGACCTTCACCGAGATCAAGCGTCGCACCGGCTTCTACCGGCAGGACGACACCGAATCGGCACGGCGCATGTTCGAACGGGACAAGGATGATCTGCGGCAGCTCGGCGTACCGATCGAATTGGCACAGTCGGTGTTCGATGAAGAGCCGGGCTACCTGGTGCGCCGCAAGGACTACGAACTGCCGGACATCGACCTGACGGCCGACGAAGTCGCCGCACTGGCGCTCGCCGTGCAGCTCGCCGGTGGCGAACATGCGCGGCTCACCCTGTCGCGACTGGCTGCGCGAGCACCCGACCCGCGGACCGCGCCCGACGACATTCCGCTCCACGTCACCCTCACGGCAGACGCGATCGACGCCTTCGCCGACGCCATCGTCGACCGTCGCGTCGCCACGTTCCGGTATCGCACGGCCGGCGGCGCGATCGGCGACCGTGTCGTCGAACCGTTCGCGGTTGTGCAGCGCCGCGGCGCGTGGTACCTCGTCGGCCGCGATCGCGATCGGGCCGCGCTGCGCACGTTTCGACTCGATCGCATCGTCGGGGCACCGAGGATTGGCGATGTTGCCGACGCCTTCGAGCGGCCCGACGACCTCGATCTGACCGACGCGGTCTCCGGCCCCGATGTACACGGATGCGAACTCGTCGTCGACGTCGCCGCTCACGCACGGTGGGCCGTCGAGTCCCGCGGCGGAACAGCGATCAGCCCTGCGGATGCGGACGTCGTGCGCATGCGGATCGCCGACTTCGATCCGGACCGCGATCTGCCGTGGCTGTTGGGCATCGCGGCCGACGTCACCGTGCTGACGCCCGCATCGGTTGCCGACAAGGTCATCGAGCGGCTCGAGGCCGTTCGGCGGATGCACGCGGCGACACGATGAGCCGCGCGACGTCCGACGTGTCGCGGATGCTCGCGCTCGTGCCGTGGTTGCTCGAACGGCCGGGAGCGTCCGTGGACGAAGCTGCGGCGGCGTTCGGCGTTGACGCGTCGGTGATCCGAACCGATCTGGCGCACCTGGACTTCTGTGGTCTCCCGGGCCTCGGTGGTGGGGATCTGTTCGAGATCGACCTGGTCGACGATCGGGTCGTCATCGGCATGGCTGATGAGCTCCGCCGGCCATTGCGCCCGACCCCGCGCGAAGCGCTGCGACTGATCGTCACCGTCGATGCCGTCGCCGACCTGCTCGCCGACGATCTCCCCGCGCTCCCGCGGGCGCTCGACAAGGTGCGGCGAGCGCTCGGCATCGACGCAAGCCTGGCGGACGTCGTCACCGAGACGGTGCCGCCGGTCGTCGCTGCGATGCGCCAGGCGTTGCGCGACGAACGACGAGTGATCGTGACCTACCAGGGACGCAACGATGCGACACCTCGCGAACGCACCGTTGACCCGTGGGCGTTGCACGTCGAGGACGGCAAGTGGTATCTCGTCGGCCACGATCTCACTGCCGGCGACAGCCGCACGTTCCGGCTCGATCGTGCGTCCGCCGTGCAAGTGACCGAGGATGACGTCGTCCACCCACCGCCGGAACGATTGCCGTTGCCGCGCTATCGACCGTCTGGCGACGACCTCGAGGTCGTCCTCGACGTCGCGAACCACGCGCGTTGGGTCCTGGACGCCATGGATGTCGACGACGTCACGGAACGGGCGGACGGGGCACGGGTCCGTGTGCTGACGGATGCCCCGATCTGGATCGCGCGGATCGTGCTCATGGCCGCGGGCGGGGTACGGGTCCTCGCCCCCGATCATGTGCGGGCGCTCGTCCTCGAGATGGTCGACACCGCGCTCGATCCAGCCGCCACCCGGCGCCGCGACGGCGCGGAAACGTCGTAACCGACGCGGGGATCGTCGGGCGCTTCCTACACTGCTGATCCAAGGACCGGGAGGTGGACCATCAGCCCGACGGCAATCACACTGCTCGCCGCGGCCGCATTCACGGTGGCCGCCCTCGCGGTCACCGTCATCGCTGCGTTCGTTCGAGCGCGTCGGCTCGTGGCTGACGTCAAGACGATCGCTGCGGCGATCGAGCCGGATGTCGCCAGACTGCAAGCCAATGCGGCGCGCGTGAGTGCCGCTGCTGAACGGCTCTCATACGGACGCGACCCGAAGGGCGACGACCCCGACGATGGGGTCGACGCCGCTGATGCCGCCGGTCACACCGCGGCGTCAACATTGGGTGATCGGCCGACGCAGGACCGGTAGACTCGATCCGCACTGCCTGCCAGACCGCCGGCAGTCACCTCAACGCAAGGCGTGGCCATGTCCTTGCCCAGCGGCACCGAACTCATCATCGTGCTCTTCATCGTGCTGCTGCTTTTCGGTGCTCGCAAGCTGCCCGATCTCGCCGGTTCGATGGGGCGGTCCATCAAGGAGTTCCGCAAGGCGACGAAGGACGCGATGGAAGATGACGCGTCCGACCCGACGTCGACGGAGCGCGACACGGAGTCCTGAGAGCAATCGCTGCGGATTCTGACGCCGACGAGTCGCCGCGGTTCCTCTCGCCCCGGGGCGAGATGACGCTCTTCGAGCACCTCGCGGAGCTGCGCTCGCGCCTGCTGCGTGCCCTGGCCGCCCTCATCGTTGGCACCGTCGTGGGATATCTCGTCTTCCCCGAAGTGCTCGTGCTGTTGATGCGCCCCTACTGCGCCGTCAGCGCGGACGTCGCGGCGTTGACGGGCGACTGCCGCCTCATTGCGCTGCGTCCGCTCGAACCGTTCTCGGTGCGTATCAAGACGTCGGTGGTCATCGGGCTGTTCGTCGCCGGGCCGGTAATCAGCTGGCAGTTATGGCGATTCGTGACCCCCGGTCTGACGACGCGCGAGCGGCGCTACTCGCTGCCGTTCGTTCTGGTGACCCAGATCATGTTCGCCGCGGGCGTCGCCTTCGCCTACCTCGTCATTCCCCAGGGGCTGAGGATCCTGCTGAACATGGGTGGGCCGAACATCGACGCATTGCTGTCGGCCAACGAATATCTCACGTTCTTTCTGACGATGTCGGCTGCCTTCGGCTTGGTGTTCGAACTCCCCGTGCTCCTCATCTTCCTCGCACTCGTCGGTGTCGTCAGCCGCGCCTCGTTGCAGCGAGCGCGGCCCTACGCCGTGGTGGCGATGTTTATCGTCGCCGCGATCATCACGCCGACGACCGATGCCGTCACCCTGTTGCTCCTCGCCGTGCCGATGATGCTCTTCTACGAACTGTCGGTCCTCGTCGCCTGGCTGATCGAACGGTCCCGCCGGGAACCCGCACGATGACCGCACCCGACGTTGCGGTGGAGCACACCTGGAGGACGACCTGGCGGGGTCGCATCCGTCGCGCGCGCCGGCGTCCCGTTGTCGTCGCGGGACTGTTGGCGGCTCTGCTCGTCGCTGCCTTCGTCCTGGGCCGGGCAACCGCGACCGACGAGGACGTGGACATCGCTGCCACGATCGATCGTCGCATCCTGCCGCTCATCATCGACGCCGATGGCATCTGGACGTCGGGGTCGGATGATCGCACGTCTGTCGCCGAAGGCCTGGTGGCGCTACGCCACCAGGGTGACGCCAGCATCGTGCTCATGTCCTTCGACCAGTGGCTCGTCGCCTACGACGCGATCCTGCTGCAGCTGGCAGGCATCGACCTGCCTGCGGTCGCGCGGCCGGTCCAACGGCAGTTCATCAGCGCGGTCATGCTCTCCCGCGATGCCGTCGAAGTCCTCGGGCGCGCCGCTGACGCCACGGGTGCGACGCGTACCGATCTGCTCGTCGAGGTCGATCGACTCCGCCAGCGCAGCGAACAGTTGACCCAGTCGGCGCGTGCGTCGGTCGCCGATCTCGACGGGCAGCGTGCCGATGTCGCACCACCTGCGACGTTGCCGCGATTCTGATGTCTTCCGCGCCCCGCCACGACGGCAACGACGACGCGCGTGCGCGCTTCACGGCGTCACTGGGATTCCGGCTCGACGATTTCCAGGACGTCGCCATCGATGCGCTGAGACGCTCAACCTCGGTGTTGGTGGCTGCCCCGACCGGTGCCGGCAAGACCGTGGTCGGCGAGTTCGCATGCTACGACGCGCTCGAGCGTGGCCAACGAGCGTTTTACACGACGCCGATCAAGGCCCTGTCGAACCAGAAGTTTCGTGATCTCGCCGCCCGATACGGCCCGTCCGAGGTGGGGCTGTTGACCGGGGACCGTTCAGTCAACGGCAACGCGCCGATCGTGGTCATGACGACCGAAGTGCTGCGGAACATGATCTACGAGCGGTCGCGCGCGCTGGACAATCTGCTGCACGTCGTGCTCGACGAGGTGCACTATCTCGCCGACCGGTCGCGGGGCGCTGTCTGGGAGGAGGTGCTCATCCAGCTGCCACGCGCCGTACAGGTCACGTCGCTGTCGGCCACCGTGTCGAATGCGGAGACGTTCGGGGCCTGGCTCGACCAGGTTCGCGGTGGATGCGAAGTGATCATCGAGGAACGGCGTCCCGTCCCGCTCCGGCACCACTACTTCGTGAATGGTCGCATCCACCCCACCTTCCGAGCCGGACAGCAGAAGGGCGCGTCGGCCGCTCACCGGGAACGCGCGGCACAGGCGCTCGCAGGCGTGCCGAATCCCGAACTCATCGCGATGGAACGGCGTGCGTCGCAGCGCAATCGGGTAACCAAGCGGGGACGTCGCCTGCCGCCGGAAGTCCGGTTGCGGTGGCCGTCACGCCCCGAAGTCATCGAGGAACTCACTCGCCGCCAGTGGCTGCCGGCGATCCTCTTCGTCTTCTCGCGCGCAGGTTGTGACGCGGCCGTTACGCAACTGCACGACGCTGGTGTGCGGTTGACCTCCACGGCGCAGCGCACCGAGATCGACGCGATCGTCGACACGATGCTCGCCGACATTCCCGCAGTCGACCTTGAGGTACTCGGCGTCGACACGTGGCGCTCGGCGCTGCGCGACGGCGTCGCTGCGCACCATGCAGGCATGGTTCCGGCATTCAAGGAATGCGTCGAGGTGTTGTTCCAGCGTGGTCTGCTCGGTGTCGTCGTCGCGACCGAGACGCTTGCGCTGGGCATCAACATGCCCGCGCGCACGGTCGTCCTCGAGCGACTCGAGAAGTGGAACGGTGATGCGCATGTCATGCTCACGCCCGGTGAGTACACGCAGTTGACCGGGCGGGCCGGTCGCCGCGGCATCGACAATGTCGGTCACGCGGTCGTGCTCCATCAACGGTCGATCGACTTCCGAACCGTCGCCGGCCTCGTCGGGACGCGGTCGTACCCGCTGCGAAGCTCATTCCAGCCGTCGTACAACATGGCGATCAATCTGCTGCGCAACCACGATCTCGACGCCGCCGAGCAGTTGATCGCCGCGTCGTTCGCGCAGTACGAGGCCGACGCACGTGTATCTCGGAAGGCCGATCGCCTGCGCGAGCTCGACGAGGGCATCGCGGGCTATGCGCAGCATCTCGCGTGCGATGCGGGTGACTGGTCGGCCTATTGGGCGCTGCGCCAGCGACTCTCGGTCGTCGAGAAGTCCGCGGCGCGTTCGCGACGGGCGGCGGCGACCGAACAGGTCCGCGCGGCCGTCGCCGCACTCGAACCGGGCGATGTGATCGAGCATGCGAGCGCGGACGGGCCGGTCGCCGTCACCGGAATCCAACTGAGCAAGGCGGGGACGCCGCTGGCCAACGTCGTGACGAAGCAGGGTGCGCTCACGCGACTCGGGCCTCGAGAACTGACCGAGCCGCCGACGGTGATCGATCGTGTGCAGCTGCCGCGAACCGGCAATCCACGACAGCGCGACTACCGACGTGATGTCGCGCGTCAACTGCGCACGGTTCGACTCGCTGCGGCCGCCGCAGCCGATTCCGGCGCATCTGGGAACATCGTGGACGAATCGGACGATGGCGCGGCCGAAAAGATCGCCGAGCTGCGTACTGCCGTAGGGAGACATCCGTGCCACAACTGCGCGCAGCGCAGCGATCACGAGCGATGGCAGTACCGCACCGACGAGCTCGCTGAAGAAGCCGAACGCCTCCGCGACGATGTCATGCGTGCCACCGGGTCATTGACGCGGCGTTTCGCCCGCATCCGCTCGGTGCTGACGACGCTCGACTACCTCGACGGGTCGGCTCGCCCGACGTCAGACGGGATGCGTCTGGCACGCATCTACAGTGATGTCGATCTGCTCGTCGCCGAGTCGCTGCGTCGGGGCGTCCTCGACGACCTCGATGTCGCCGAGCTCGCCGGGATCGCGGCGCTGTTCTTGTACGAGTCGCGGAGCGACGAACCGCCGCAGGCGCGCTATCTGCCCACGGCGCGCCTCGACGACGCGGGCGATGCGGTCGCTTCGATCGCCGCCGAGTTACGCGAGCATGAACGCGCCGCAGGGCTTCCGCCACTTCGTGCACTCGATCCGGACTTCGTCGAGTGTGCCTGGCGGTGGGCGCAGGGAGCCGATCTCGACGACGCACTCGGTGGCCGAGAACTCACCGGTGGCGACTTCGTCCGGAACATCAAGCAGATCGCTGATCTGCTGGGCCAGCTGCGCGGGCTCGACGAGCCGGTCGCGGAACGCATCCCTGCGGCACTCGACGCGCTTCTGCGTGGGATCGTCGAATGGTGACCGGGGGACCGCGAGGACGCGAAGTACGCTCGCGCAGCTGACCGCGCCACGGCGCGGACGATCACCGCGGCGCATCGCGCCAGGCAGGAGTGGACGTGGCCGATGCGTTGTCGACGCCGCTGCTGATCGTCAATCCTGCGGCCGGCCGCAGGGGTACCGACGTGCTCGCGCGTCTGCGGCGCGCCCTGGACGAGCATGGGCGCGACCACGACGTCGTCGTCACCGATGGACCCGGCCACGCTACGACGCTGGCTGCCGATGCGGTTGCTGACGGTCGCCGATATGTCGTCGCGGTCGGCGGTGACGGCACGCTCCACGAAGTCGTCAATGGTCTCGTCGACCCCGTCACCGCGACGCCGCGAGCTCCCGATCTCGTCGTCGGCATCGTCAGTGACGGCACCGGCAGTGATTTCGCGCGCACCTTCGGACTCGACCGGTCGCCCGAGCGAATCGCGCCGCACCTGTGCGGCACGAGCACCATGGCGATCGATCTCGGCCGGGCTGTCGTCACCGGGCCCGACGGTCGAACGCACGCTCGAATCTTCGCCAATGTCGCCGAGGCCGGGTTCGGTGCAGAAGTTGCGCGGGTTGCGTCACGTCTGCCTGCGGCACTCGGTCAACGGAGGTACGTCGTCGGGATCGCGGTCGCGTGGGTGCGCTTCCGTCGCGTCTCCATGACGGTCACGTTGCCGACAGCGTCGGTGACCGAGCCGGTGTGCAACGTCGTCGTTGCCAACGGGCAATTCTACGGTGGGGGGCTCCACGTCGCCCCCCGCGCGATCCCGCAGGACGAGAAATTCTCCGTGCAAAGCTGGGGCGGCTCGGTGTTCGACGTCGTCCGTGCGGCGCACCAGCTGCGAACGGGCGCGCATCTGCAACGCGCGGATGTGCGTTCTTGGACGAGCGCACGGGTCGAGGTCGACGGTGAACATCCGGTGCGCGTCGAGGCAGACGGTGAGGTCCTCGGTACGACACCGGCGACCTTTGAGATCTTGCCGCACGCGATTCGACTCAAGCTGTGACGCATGGGCGCGGGGATGTCGGGAAGGTCTCGTAGGATCGCGGGCTGACACCTGGAAGGGATGGCACATGTCCACGGAGCGACTGCGCCGCGCACGCGAGGTGCTGCAGGCACACGACGTCGACGCGTTGCTCGTCGGACCCGGCGCCGATCTCCGCTATCTCATCGGCTACCACGCGCTGCCACTCGAACGGCTGACGATGCTGATCGTGCCCGCGCGTGGCGACGCCACGCTCATCGTTCCGCAGCTCGAAGCAGCACGGGCGACGGCCGCCGGCGCGTCAGCCCGGGCCGAGCTCGTCGCCTACGGCGAGACGGACGATCCGATGCAGCTCGTCGTCGAGCACGTCGTCGCCGGCGACGATGCCCGGTTGGCGGTCGCCGACCGCGTCTGGGCGATGTTTCTGCTCCGCCTGCAGGCGCGGCTGCCGGGTGCCACGTGGGTTGCCGGCAGCGAGCTGATGCAACAGCTGCGGGTCCGCAAGGACGCCGACGAGATTGCCGCCCTGCGAGACGCCGCCCACGCGATCGATGCGGTCCACGCGCAGATCCCGAAGCTGTTGGTCGCCGGTCGCACGGAGCGCGAAATTGGCCGGGATATCGAAGAACTCGTGCGTGAGGGCCACGACGACGTCAATTTCGTCATCGTCGCCTCCGGGCCAAACGGTGCGTCGCCGCATCATGAGACGGGTGACCGATCGTTGCAGCGGGGGGACGCCATCGTCGTCGACATCGGGGGCACCCGTGCCGGATACTGCTCCGACTCGACGCGCAATTATGCGCTCGGCCCGGTCGATCCCGCGTATGCCGAGATCCATCGAGTGCTCGAACTCGCGCAGCAGGCGGCCATCGACGCGGTTGCCCCGGGGGTTGCCGCCGAAGCCGTCGATGCGGCCGCGCGTACGGTGATCGCCGATGCCGGCTTCGGTGACGCATTCGTGCACCGCACCGGGCACGGCATCGGCGTCGACGAGCACGAAGCGCCCTGGATCGTCGAGGGTGACGCGACGCCGCTCGCCGTCGGGATGGCATTTTCCGTCGAGCCGGGCATCTACCTGCCGGGACGGTTCGGTGCCCGGATCGAGGACATCGTCGCGGTATCGGACGACGGCTGCCAGGTGCTCAACGCCGCGCCACGGGATCTCGTGGTGGTCGACGCATGATCGGCGACCACGATCGTGGTCGCCGTCGCCGTGCGAATCGTGTCTTCCTCGCCGGTCCAGCGCTAGGGATTCTCAGTGCCGCCGTCCTGGCCGTGCTCGGCTTCGACGGCCGTGCGGGAGTCGCGTCGCTCGTTGTCTTCACCGCGCTGGGCGCGATCGCCGCGGCGCTGACCGGCGTGGTGACGGCAATCATCGACGAATCGCGTCGTGTCACCGTGTCGCGTCGACGGGTGGTGCAGGTCGGCATCCATCTCGCGGTGACGGTGTGGTGCGTTCTGGCGCTCATGGCACTCAATTCGTGAGATGGTGTACGAGCATGCTCGTATTGCCGAGACGATCACGTAGCATCACGGAAGACACCACAGTCCGGCGTGGGAGACATCGCGGCGTGGGTACGTCTGGTGGTAGGCGGTGAGAAGCACGTTCGCGGCACGCCAACGGCGGGGTGTGGACCAGCAGGCGCGGGGGACACTGCTCACGGCCGACCGGATCGTCACGCTCGGCCACGCACGCACCGATGCCGTGGCAGTGCTGATTCGGGGCAGCAAGGTCGTGTGGGTCGGAGACGACCCCGCTGCTGCGCCGCCGCACCAGGAACGCCTCGACCTCGCGGGCTGCGTCATTGGTCCCGCGTTCGTCGACTCCCATGTCCATCTGACTCCCACCGGCCTCGTCCGGCGCGGACTCGATCTGTCTGATGTGACCACGGCCGGCGATCTGGTCCACGCGGTCACCTCGTACGCCGCGCACAGTCCCGGCCGCATCATCTGGGGACACGGACTCGATCCATATCTCTTCTCCGGTCCGCTGCCATCACCCGATGAGCTGTCACACGCTGCTGGCGGCCGGACCGTCTTCCTCTCACGTGTCGACGGCCACGCCAGTCTGGTCGATCGCCAGACGTTGGCATCGGCACCGCTCGCGCGCTCCGAAGGCATCGAACGTGATCCGACGGGCGAGCCAACCGGATTGCTCCGGCGCCAGGCCAATCACATCGCCCGACGCTGGAGCGTGGGCTCGATGGATCCGCGGGAGCTGGCCGAAGCGCGCACCGCGGCCGTCCATCACGCCGCGTCGCTCGGTATCGGGACGGTTCACGAGATGGGCGGCCCGGACATGATGGGGCTTGCCGACTTCGATGCCTGGCTCGAGGGGTCGTGGCCGATCGAGGTCATCGCCTATTGGAGCGAACTCGACGTCGATGTCCCGCTGTCCCGCGGACTGCGACACGTCGGTGGGGATGTGTTCCTGGACGGTTCGCTGGGGTCGCACACGGCAGCGCTCACCGAGCCGTACCACGACCGGCCGGCGACGAGCGGGCATCTCGAATACGACGACGACACCCTCATCGGCTGGTTCCTCGAGGCGGCCAGTGCCGGTGTGCAGGTCGGCGTGCACGCCGTCGGTGACGCCGCGCTGCTGCAGGTCGTCCGTTGCTGGCGCGCCGTCGATGCGATGCTCGAGGAGCGCGGCGTGTCCAATGCGGTGCGTCGTGGCCGCCATCGCATCGAACACGCGGACGTGCTGCCCCGCAGCGTCTACGACGACATCGCCGAGCTCGGCCTCGTGATTTCGACACAGCCGGCGTACGAAGGGCGCTGGGGTGGGCCCGGTGGCATGTACGAGGCGCGGCTCGGAAGCGAACGCGCCGCGATGACCAATCCGTACCGTGCGCTCGCGGACCGCGGCATCGCGATCGCCTTCGGCTCCGACGCCAACGTCACGCCGATGGATCCGTGGGGCACGATCGCGCTCGCCGAGACACGGTGGCGTGAGGAGCACCGCGTCAGCCGGCTCGAGGCCGTGTCGATGTCGACGCTCGGTGGCCGTCATGCGGCTCGACAGGACCGACTGGTCGGCGTCGTTCGGGCGGGAATGCGTGCCGATCTGGCCGCTTTCGAGGGCGATCCATACGCCGCGCAGGATCCACGTGGTGCACGCTGTGTGTTGACGATCGTCCACGGTCGAGTCGCCTGGGGAAGTGCACCGCTGCCAGACGCCCCCGGGCGGGCGTGACGGCGCTCACGGCTGCGGGGCCGAGTTCCCCACGTTGCGTCGGCGAGACGTCGTGCGCGATCAGCGCATCGCTGGCGAGCTGATGACGCTCGACGCTTGACGGCACCCGAGGCGGTTGGTTTGTATTGCGGCCGTCGAACGGCGCGTTGAGCAACGCTGTGGTGGGCGGCACTGTGCACTCGGGATCACGTCCGGAACACGGGGGTGAAACGGGGCGGACAAGCCGCAGCGGACGGCGCGTCGAGGCGGGAGACGGCTCAGTAGACAACGCGTGATCCCAGCCGCACCGGGTACACGCGGACCCAACGGCCACTCCCGTCGAGAAGTTCCGGAAGCCCCGCGACCTCGTGTCCGGGGCTTCCGGTGTCTCAACTGCGTACTGCCGATCATGATGCCGGCATTGCGCGCGTGGTCGTCTGTCTGGTACGAAGCGCGCTCCTGACCGGTCAACCGGGGATCTGGAGGTCCGCACGTGGCGAAGCGCGCATCCGAGGCCGCCGACGGGGATGTCGTCGACATCGCCGAAACGGATGAGAGTGCGACGGCCGCCGAGGAGTTCGACGCGTCACTCGATGAACTCGAGGACGAGTTGGAGGACGACGACGACCTCGATCCGGAACTCGATGAGGACATCACCGCCGACGCGCTCGGCGAGGACGAGCAGCTCGACGAGGTTGATGACACTCTCGACGAACTCGACGGCTCGCTCGCCGTCGCCGTGGCCTCGACGACCGACGAGTTCGACGATGACGACATCGTCAAGGTCGTGGCCGATGACGATGACGCCGAGAACGAACTCGACGGTCTTCGCGACGGCGAGTTCGTCTGCCGGTCGTGCCATCTCGCCAAGCGGGAGACCCAACTGGCCGACGCGAAGCGTCTGCTCTGCCGCGACTGCGCATGATGCCCTCCTGGAGAGTCGGCGCGTATTTCGTCGCCGGCCTGTCCGGGTTGGCGATCACGATCGCGCACCCGCCGCTCGGCTGGTGGTGGTCCAGTTTCCTGGCGCCGCCGATGCTCGTCGGTGCGTTGTGGCTCGACGCCGTCCGTGCGTCGGGCAAGTCGCACGCGTTCCGCCTCGGTTTCGTCGCGGGGCTGGTGGCGTTCGCGCCGATGATCCAGTGGATCATCGCTCCCGCCGGCTACGTCGGTTGGGCGCTGCTCGTCGCCGTGCAGGCGGGTTGGTGGGGTGTGCTTGCCGTGCTTCTTGCGCGATTCCGTGATCATCCGCTGCTGCCGGTCATCGCCGCCGCGGTGTGGACTGGAATCGACGCATGGCGGGGTGTCGTGCCGCTCAGCGGATTTGAATGGGGCGCACTCGCCTATGCCCACGTCGATGGATCCTGGTTGCTGCCGGTCGCGCGTGTGCTCGGCGCGCGTGGCATCACCGCGTTCACGGTTGCGATCGGGGTCGCGACGCTCGTGCTGCTGCGGACCGGGGTGCGAGTCGTACGCGAAGACGGGCTCGACGGCTTCGCACGCGTGCTGCCGCGCGCACGCGTTCCTACCGTCCTGCTCGTCGTCTCGCTCGCCGGTTCGGCGCTGGTGGTGGCGGATCCTCCGGCCACCGACGGGTCGCTGCGCGTCCTCGTCGTGCAGGGGAACGACATCCGCCACTGGCAACAGCCGGTAGACGATCCGGTGACGCGGATCGCGACGAACCTGCACGCCGACACGCTCGACGCATTGGCGTCTGGACGCGACCCCGATGTTGTGGTCTGGCCGGAAAGCGCGATCGACCGTGATCCGACGCGCACGACCAATGCGGCACTCGCCGAGATCATCGCCGACGTCGCCGCGCGCCCGCCGGAGTTGCTCGCCGGGACCACACTCGACGGGCCCGACCCGGCGCACACCCGGTATGTCGCGGTCTCGCACTACACCGACAGTGGCACCGCCGTCGACCGCTACGTCAAACGCCGCCTGGTCCCGTTCGGTGAATACGTGCCGGCACGGCGACTGATCGGTTGGTTCCCGCCACTTGCACAGGTTCCGCGGGATGCGCTGGCGGGTCAGGGGCCGCAGCAATTCGTCGTCGGTGATGACGTTCGTATCGCGACCGTGATCTGCTTCGAAACGCTCTTCGGCGCGCTCGTGCGAGACAACGTCCGGGGCGACGGGGATTACGCCCATCTTGTGGTTGCCACGACGAATGACGCGTCGTTCCGTGACTCTGCGGAACCTGCGCAGCACCTCGCGCAGAGTCGCATGCGCGCGGTCGAAACGGGCCGATGGGTCGTCCATGCGTCGTTGTCGGGATCGTCGGCATTCGTCGATCCGAACGGGGTCGCGCACGACACGTCGCCTCTGTTCACCCGGGCAACGATCGCTCGTGAGGTCCCGCTCGCGACGAGTGCGACGCCGTTCCTCGTCATCGGTGATCTGCTCGGGTGGATCACCCGAGCGATCGTCGCCGTGCTGCTCCTGGCTGTGCTTGTTGGTGCGCGCCGTCGGGCGTCCCGGCGCCCGTCCGCGAACCGGTAGCCTCCGCATCGCTCGGGCGTGTGTCCGGCGGGCCCCCGTCGTCCAGCGGCCTAGGATCCCACCCTTTCAAGGTGGTGACGCCGGTTCGAATCCGGTCGGGGGTACCATCGATGATCGACTGATCCCCGCGCGCACTGGAGTTTCGTGGCCACCAAGATCGAGGTTCAGGTTCCCGTCGAACGCCAGAAGGCGGCGCAGGCGGCTGGAAACTTCGAACTCGAAGATCTGCCCGGCCGGCTTGCGAAGCCGGATGCTGCGGTGCGCGTCGGCAAGACCCCGAAGGCGGACAAGGCCCTCAAGTCCGTGCGGTCACTGACCGGTATCACCAAATTGTCCTCGGGGCAGGTGATCGCCAACTACGGCAAGTCTGAGTCGCGCTGGGCGACCGATTACCAGAAGCGGCGCGCCGGCACGGCCGAGTTCCACGAACTGCTCTCGTACGCGCGGCAGATCATCGGCCTCGACGCATCGGGGCAGATGCTCATCTGCCTCATGGGCCACGCCGGCCAGGGTCCCTGCATTCCGCTGTGGGTGCCGCGGGACGAAGTCACCCTGACCGTGCAGCCCAACGACATCATCCTGCGCTTCGACGACATGTCGTTCGACTGGTGACGCCACGCGAGTTGCGCGACGCGGCGATGGATCTGGCCGACATCGCCGACGCGCGAACCATGCGTGCGTTCCGTCACGAACTCGACGTTCGGACGAAGTCGGACGGCTCGTGGGTCACCGAGGTCGACGTCGCCGTCGAAACCGCCTTGTGCGACGAGATCGCGCGACGATTTCCCACCCACTGCGTCGAGGGCGAAGAGATCGCATCGAGTGCGTCCGCCGGCCCGAGTGACGATGGCCCGTCGGTGCGATGGATCATTGATCCCATCGACGGGACGACGAATTTCGTCCGGGGGAATCCGATCTTCGCGACGCTGCTCGCCGTGCAGGTCGACGGCGTCGAGGTCGCCGGAGTCGTCAGCGCTCCGGCGCTAGCGACGCGTTGGGACGCTGCACAAGATCAGGGCACGCGACAGGACGGGATGCCGGTTGCGGTCAGCGAACGCCGCCAGATGCGCGATGCCGAGGTGTCATTCGGCGGGCTGCAGCATCTTGACGCCGCCGGATACGGCCAGGTCGTCGGGCTGTTGACCGCGGCCACGGCACGGCAACGCGGCTATGGGGACTTCTGGCAGCACTGCCTCGTCGCCAGCGGCTCGACCGATGTCGCCCTCGACGCCGACGTCAAAGTGTGGGATCTGGCGGCCGTCAAGGTTGTCGTCGAGTGCGCCGGCGGTCGCTTCACGAGCTTCTCCGGGGAAGCGACCGCGGATTCGGGCACCGGGGTCAGTTCGAACGGCCATCTGCACGACGAGGTCCTCGCGCTGCTCGCCCGTCGATGACCCGTACGCGCGCCGAGACGTGCACCACCGCACATCGAGCGCTTGACCGTGCGGCCGCCGCGCAGCACACTGCATCGCCACGAGCGCACCCCTGCGCGCGAGATGCGCAGGTGCGGCGGGCTGGTCGCGATCCGAGTGTCCGGAGGCACACACGTGGCAGACGACGGCTCACGCACCGCGCGGTCGAGCGGATCACGCACCTTGGCACGGGGACTCGCGCTGCTGACGGCACTCGGTGACGAGGCGGACGGCGCCACTGTTTCCGGATTGGCGGAAGCAACCGGACTGGACCGTGCCGTCCTGTACCGGCTGCTCGACACGCTGACCACCGAAGGATTCGTCACGCGCGACAGTGAGTCGCGCAAGTACCGCCTCGGATTGTCGATCCTCGAACTCGGCGTGCGTGCCGCACAGGGTCTCGAAGTGCGGCGCTTGGCTGCGCCAGCACTGCGGGCGCTGTCGGAGGACACCAACGAGACCGCATGCCTGGCAGTCCGCGACCGGGACGATCTCGTCATCGTCGAGGTCATCGAACCCGACGATCGATTCGTGCAGGTCAACTATCGGATCGGTCACCGCCACCCGCTGGGCATCGCGGCCCACGGCAAGGCGCTGCTCGCATTTCTGCCGGACGGCGCGAACAAGCCGGAACTCCAATCGGTCCGACAGCGCGGGGTCGCGTTCACGCGTGACGAGCTCGAACCGGGGGCATCGGGTGTCGCCGCGCCGGTCTTCGACCACACCGGTCGTGCGGTCGCCGCCGTCGGCATCGTCGCACCGACCGCGCGGCTTCCCGAGCCCGAGTCGATCGCGCTTCGTGTCCTCCGGTCGGCGCGGGAGATCAGTGAACGGCTCGGCTGGCGCCCCCGTCGCACCGGCTGACACCTGTCGTCTGGTCCTCGTCGGACGTCACTGCCCGACGACGTCGGCAATCAGTTCGAGATGCACGCCGTCGAGTTTCGGGTCTCGCGTCGGAGCGTCGCTGCGGTAGTGGCCGCCACGAGATTCGTTGCGCAACTGCGCAGCGCGCACGATGAGCGCCGCCGCGCGGAGCGCATGGTGGACTTCAATGCTGTCACGGTCGGCGACGGGCGCGCCGAACGTCGCTGTCTGCTCTGCGAGCCACGCGTCAAGATCGGCGAGCGCTGACGCCGATCGTCGTGGACCAGCGTCTCGAAGCATGCGGATGCGCAAGTCGTCGAGTCGAGTCGCAGCGTCATCGCGGCGGTGGCGCGCGAGTCGCGGCGGCAGTCCCAACGGGCCGGCGTGGGAACGCAACTCCGCTTCGGCCGTCTCGGCTGCGCGCGCACCGAAGACGAGCGCCTCGCTCAGCGAGTTGCCGGCGAGCCGATTCGCGCCGTGCACACCGGTCGAGGCTGCCTCTCCACACGCGAACAGTCCGGGTGCTGACGTGCGACCGAACAAGTCGGTACGAACGCCACCCATGTGGTAGTGGGCTGCGGGGGTCACCGGCACGCGGTCGGTTCGCAGGTCGAACCCCGCCTCGCCCGCGCCCGCCATCGCCGTCGGGAATTCGTGCTCGAGCACGGTGCTGCCGAGGATGGTCGCGTCGAGGTAGGCGACAGCATCAGTCTGGTCGAGAATTGCCCCGGCAACGATGTGGCGAGGCGCGAGCTCGCCATCGGGATGCACGTCCTGCATGAACCGGTGACCATCGACGTCGTGCAGCGTTGCACCGGCGCCGCGCAGCGCCTCGGTCAACAGGAAGCGTCGCTGGCCCGTCGCCGCCAAGGCGGTCGGGTGGAACTGCACGAACTCGACGTCGCGGACTGCCGCTCCTGCCGCGGACGCAAGCGCGAGTGCGTCGCCCGTCGCGCCGGCTGGATTCGTTGTCGCGGCGAACAGGGCGCCCGATCCGCCGGTGGCGAGCACGACCGCGCGGGCCTCGACGGCCACGAGCTGTCCGTCGGCGAGCACCCACACGCCACCGACCGTGCCGTCGTCGGCGCGGCCAAGCTCGATGGCGATGCCTTCGAGCCGCGACACTCGTGCGGCGGCGACGTGCCGCAGCACGCGGATCAACTCCGCTCCGGTCGCGTCAGCCCGCCGCACGGATCTGGCGCGATGCTGTCCGCCCTCACGTGCGAGCGACAGGGCTCCCGAAGCATCACGATCGAATGCCGCTCCGAGCGTGACGAGTGCTTCCACATGGCGTGGCGCGTTGCGCGTCAGGACGTCGACCGCGCTTGCATCGCAAAGGCCGTCTCCCGCCATCATCGTGTCGTGCGCGTGCTGCGCGGGGTCGTCGTCTTCGCCGACTGCCGCCGCGAGCCCCCCCTGCGCCCACGGCGACGAGCCACTGGAGTGATCGATGCGGCCCTTGTCGATGACGACGACGTCGAGGCCGTCATCCAGGACACTCGCCGCGTACAACCCGGCGGCGCCGGCACCGATGATCGCGACGTCCGTGCGGACCCGCTGCGCATGCACTCGTGCCGAACGGACGGCAGCCGAGGGGTCCATACGCGCTCCTTGTGCCGCGCGCCGCCGGGTGGACGGTCTCGAGCGTGAAGTCCACCCGGCGACGGTCAGCCGGACGAGGGGATGCCGTAGCGCCGTCGGAACGTGGCCAGGTCCATCGATTCGAGATCGTGCTCCAACTGGGCCTGGAATTCGTTCGCTTGGCCGGCATCGGAGAAGCTCTGGGCCCACAACAGCGCGCCGGTACCCACCACCTGCAGTTGCACGTCGTGGATGACCCCGTCATACCCGCTACGCGTGCGTGTCAGTGCGCGATACAGATCGCGCGGCGAGTCATCCACGAAGGCCTCCATCAACCGAACAGCACCGCAGATGTGCAGACACCGGTGGCAGTCGCAAACGCTACCCGATCACTGCCCGGTAGCATTTGTCGGCGAGGATCGGATCCACGGGTGAAGGTCTACACCAAGCGTGGCGACGACGGCACGACCGGCCTGTTGTACGGCGGTCGGGTTCCCAAGGACGACATTCGCACCGACGCGTACGGCACCGTGGACGAGATCTGCTCGGTGCTCGGCCTCGCGCGTGCTGAACTCGGCGCCGACGGTCCGCTTGCCACGGTTGTGTTGCGCGTGCAGCGCGAGTTGTTCGTGCTCGGGGCCCAGCTCGCGACGGCCCTCGATCATTGGGATCGGCTGGCCGTCGGGGTCAGTCGCGTCGATGACGCGATGGTTGACGCACTCGACGGTCTCATCGATGCGTCGGTCGCCCGCCATCCGCTGCCGACGACGTTCGTCGTCCCGGGCGGCAATCGAGCTGCCGCGGCGCTCGACGTCGCCCGCACCGTGTGCCGCCGCGCCGAACGGTCGGTGGTCACGCTGCGCCGGCAAGGTGGTCTCGGCGACGACGCCCCGCTGCGATACCTCAACCGCTGCGCGGACCTGCTCTATGTGTTGGCGCGTGAGGCTGAAGGGGAGCACGTCGCGTCACGTGAGGACGGGTCACCTCAGTAGCGGTGTTCGGCATCGGGGTAGTCACCGTGGACGACCTCGAACTCGAAGGTCTTGACCGCGGAGGCAATCTGTGCGCGCAAGTCCGCGTATGCCTTGACGAACCGAGGCAGCCGCCCCGACGTCAGTCCGAGAAGGTCGTGCCACACGAGTACCTGGCCGTCGGTCTGTTCACCAGCGCCGATGCCGATGGTCGGAACATCCACGCTTTCCGTGACGCGCGCGCCGAGCTCCGCCGGGATGCATTCGAGCACGATTGCGAATGCGCCGGCCTCGGTAAGCGCGACGGCGTCGCCAACGAGCTGATCGGCGGCTGCTTCGTCACGTGCCTGGACCTTGAAGCCGCCGAAGACGTTGACTGCCTGTGGTGTCAGTCCCAGGTGAGCCATCACCGGAATGCCGCTGTCAACGAGCCGGCGGGTCGTCGCCACCACGTGCTGGCCACCCTCGAGTTTCACCGCGTTCGCACCGGATTCCTTCATGATCCGTGCCGCGGATGCGAGTGCGAGTTCCGGCGAGGCCTCGTAGGTGCCGAACGGCAGATCGGTCACGACCAGGGCATGTCGTGTTGCCCGCGTCACCGCCCGCGTGTGGTGAATCATGTCGTCGAGTGTGACGGGGACGGTCGAGTCGTAGCCGAGCACAACCATGCCGAGTGAGTCGCCGACGAGGATGACCGGCACGCCGATCTCGTCGAGGATCCCGGCGGCATTGGCGTCGTAGGCCGTGACCATCACGAACTTTTCACCGCGCGCCTTCGCGGTACCCAGGTCGTGAATCGTGACGGGACGGTCCGCAGACATTGCAGGAGCAGCCATGTTCGAACCCTTCCTGCCGGCCCGAAGACGTGCCACGGCGGCACGTGTGGGGTCCAGCGGTTCGTCGAACGATGCAAGTGTGCCCGCTCGCGACGCTCAGGTCACGTCGTTCGCGTAGAGCGCCCGCGCCAGCCGTTGGTGATCGGCACGCGGCGGTCGCGGCCGAAAGCCCGCTCGGTGATCTTCGGTCCGGGTGCGGCCTGCCGACGCTTGTACTCGGCACGGTCGATCAACTGGACCGTGCGCTCCACGACGACGCGATCGTGGCCCCGCGCCACGATCGCGTCGATTCCGAGGTCGCGCTCCACGTAGGCGGCGACGATGTCGTCGAGGATTGCGTAGTCCGGCAGCGAATCCTGGTCGAGCTGCCCCGGGCGGAGTTCGGCGGATGGTGGCTTGTCGATCGTCGTCGTCGGAATCACCGTGTGCGACCGGTTGCGCCAGACCGCGAGCTCGTAGACCAGCAGTTTGGGGACATCCTTGAGCGGAGCGAAGCCGCCCGCCATGTCGCCGTACAACGTGGCGTATCCAACGGCGTACTCGGACTTGTTGCCCGTTGTGAGCACGATGGCGCCGTGCTCGTTCGACAAGGCCATCAACAGAAGTCCCCGCAGACGCGACTGCAAGTTCTCCCAGGCGACCCCGGCATCGCCGGTGTCGAAGTCATTGGCGACCAGATTCCCGAGTGTGGTGCCAGCGGCCTTGAGCAGCGTCGCGATCGGCAAATTCTCGTAGCGGCAGCCCAGCGCATCGACCAGCAACCGGGCGTCGGCGACCGAATGGTCGGACGAGTAGGGCGACGGCATGGCCACCCCGGTGACCTGGTCGGCGCCGAGCGCGTCAACGGCGAGCGTGGCAGTGACCGCCGAGTCGATGCCACCCGAGAGTCCGACGACGGCCGTTTCGAACCCGTTGCGGTGGCAGTAGTCGCGGACGCTTCGCACCAGCGCGTGCCAGACCTCGCCGACCGGGTCGAGCCGAGGCGGCTCGTCACGCGCGTCCAGGGCCGGTCGGCGGTCGTGGGTGCGGCTGTCTTCCGAGCGTTCGATGTCGAGATCGACGACGACGAGGTCCTCGGCGAACTGATGGCCGCGCGCGACGATGTCGCCGGTTGGTGCGGCGAGCATCGAGTCTCCGTCGAACACGACCTCGTCCTGGCCGCCGACCGCGTTGCACCAGGCCACCCACGCGTTCGCCTGCGTCGCATGATGGACGACCCAGCGTTCGCGATCAGCGCGCTTTGCGCGGTGATAGGGAGAGGCGTTGAGACTCACCAGCACGTCCGCGCCGGCGCGCGCGGCGTCGTGCATCGGGCCCCGTTCGGTCCACAGGTCCTCGCAGATCGTCACACCGACCGACACGCCGCCCACGTCGACGACGCAGATATCGTCATCGGGCATGAAATAGCGCGCTTCGTCGAACACGCCGTAGTTCGGCAGGCGCAGCTTGTTGTACGTCCCCACGATCGTGCCATCGTCGATGACGGCGGCCGAGTTCGTGAGATTCCGTGTCGCCAGCGAGACGTCCCAGTGCTCGGGATCGGTGGCGTCGCCGGCACCGGCGCCGACGAATCCGACGACGGCAACGGCGTTCGCCGGACCGTTCGCCGCCAAGTGGTGGAGCGCGGCGAGATTCGCATCGACGAACTCGCGCTTGAGCAGCAGGTCCTCCGGTGGGTAGCCCGTGATGGTCAATTCGGTGAACACGACGACATCGGCCCCGAGGTCAGCCGCTTCTCGCCACGCGTCGAGAATCCGGTCCACATTGCCGTCGATGTCGCCGACGTGAGGAGAGATCTGGGCCAGTGCGCACCGAAAGCCCACGTCGAACAACCTTTCTGGATATGAAACACCCGCGAAACGATGCCTCAATCGGGAGGAAATCACCGCTTCGTATCGTGCTCGAACGTACCGGTCACCCCGGCCACGCGGCCCGACGCCGCGGAAGGCAGGAGCCGACCGGCAACCGATCCATCACGATCCGGAGGTTCGTTGTGAGACAACTGCTGAAAGCCGGGGTGCTCGCGGTGCTGTTCCTCGTCGTGGGCGCCGTGCCCGCGTTCGCCCAGGATGGCGCGGCGTTCGACGACCTCGCACTGGCGACGCTCGTTGTGTTCTTCATGGTCGCCACTGTGCTGGTCTTCATCATGCATGCGGGATTCGCGATGCTCGAAGCCGGGCTGACGCGGTCCAAGAACGCCGCGAACATCATCGGCAAGAATCTGATGACGATCTCGCTCGGCATGCTCGCCTACTACGCCATCGGATGGGGCCTGATGTACGGCACGTCCGTTGGCGGCTGGTTCGGTAGCGACAGCTTCTTCCTGCTCGGCGGCGCGTACGAACCGATCGCGACGCTTGAGATGGACTTCGCGTTCCAGGCGATGTTCGCCGCGACTGCGGCGACGATCGTCTCCGGCGCGGTCGCCGAACGTATGAAGTTCGGCGCCTACGTGGTCGTTGCGCTCGTGATGACCACGGTGATCTACCCGATCGTCGGCGCCTGGACGTGGGGCGGAGGCTGGATTGCTGCACTGGGCTTCACGGACTTCGCCGGTTCAACCATCGTGCACATGACCGGTGGCGTCGCCGCGCTCGTCGGCGCGATCGTGCTCGGTCCGCGCATCGGCAAGTTCGACGCCACAACCGGCGCGGCGCGTGCAATCCCGGGTCACTCGATCCCGCTGGTTGCCTTGGGCACGCTGCTGCTGTTCTTCGGGTGGTTCGGCTTCAACGGTGGCTCGGTGCTCGCACTTGACGGCCCGACGATCGCTGCCGTGCTCGTCACAACCGCGCTCGCTGGTGGTGCCGGGGGAGTTGCCGCTGGCCTCTACACCCGCGTGACAGGCGGCAAGTGGGACGTCGCCATGATGGCAAACGGCATTCTGGCCGGCCTCGTCGGGATCACCGCCGGTGCCGACAGCGTGAGCAATGGCATGGCCGTGCTCGTGGGACTCCTTGCGGGTGTCATCGTGGCCGTATCGGTCGCGATGCTCGACCGCCTCGGCATCGACGACCCGGTCGGTGCGATCAGTGTCCATGGCGTCTGTGGCGTGCTCGGCACCTTGTGGGTCGGACTCGCCGCGACTGACGGTGGTCTGCTCACGGGCGGCGGCACCGACCTCCTGGTGGCACAGATCCTCGGCATCGTCGCCGTGGCCGTCTGGGTCGCCGTTGCCTCGGGCGTCGTCTTCGGTGTCCTCAAGGCAGTCGGGCAGCTTCGCGTGTCCGAGGAAGAGGAGATCGAGGGACTCGACGTCAACGAACACGGCGTCGCGGGCTACCCCGAACTCGTGTAGAGCAATCGTCGGACGCGGATGCGACGGCAGAGGTGATACGTCACACCTCTGCCGTCGTCCCGTTCGCGACCCCGCGGCACGCGCTGGAACGGTTCGTGTCGAGTACGGTGGCCTGCCGAGCGCACGATGCAGTGCGGCGGGCCGCACGCCGCGTAGGCCGTGAAGGACACGCCACATGGACAAGCAGCAGGAGTACGTGCTTCGCACGGTCGAAGAGCGGGACGTTCGGTTCATCCGACTGTGGTTCACCGACGTCCTCGGCTTCCTCAAGAGCGTTGCGATCACCGCGTCCGAACTCGAAAACGCCTTCACGGAGGGCATCGGCTTCGACGGTTCGTCGATCGATGGGTTCGCGCGTGTCCAGGAAGCCGACATGCTCGCCATCCCCGACGCGTCGACCTTCCAGGTGCTGCCGTGGCGTCCGGAGGCGCAAGGTGTCGCGCGCATGTTCTGCGATGTGGTGACGCCGGACGGGCAACCGTTCGCCGCCGACCCCCGCTACGTGCTCAAGCGGACCCTGGAGCGTGCCGCCGAGATGGGTTTCACGTTCTACGTCCATCCGGAGATGGAGTTCTTCCTCTTCGCTGACGCCGAGTCGACGATTCCGCTGGACAACGGTTCGTACTTCGACATGACCCCACTCGACGTCCAGCAGGACTTCCGTCGGCAAGCGATCAACATGCTTGAGCGCATCGGGATCTCGGTCGAATACTCGCACCACGAGGTCGCACCGTCGCAGCACGAGATCGACCTGCGCTACGCCGACGCACTCACGATGGCCGACAACATCATGACGTTCCGTCTCGTCGTCAAGGAGACCGCCCTGCAGCGCGGAATCTATGCGACGTTCATGCCCAAGCCGATGGAGGGGGAGTGGGGCAGTGCGATGCACCTCCATCTCTCGCTGTTCGAGGGCGATACGAACGCGTTCTACGACCCGTCGGATGAATACCGCCTGTCGTCGACGGCTAAGTCGTTCACTGCTGGTGTGCTGCGCCATTCGCGGGAGATGACGGCGATCACCAACCAGTGGGTCAACTCCTACAAGCGCCTGACCGCGCGACTTCACGGGCCGCAACCATCTGGAGAGGCGCCGATCTTCGTGACCTGGGGCCGCTCGAACCGCAGTGCACTGGTGCGGCTGCCGATGTACAAGCCGCGCAAGGGCGCGTCGACGCGTATCGAGTACCGGGCCCCCGACCCGGCGTGCAACCCGTATCTCGCATTCGCCGTCCTGCTCGCTGCCGGACTCAAGGGCATCGAGGAAGGCTACGAACTGCCGGCCGAGTCCGAGGACAACAGCTTCGAGCTGACCCCGGCGGAACGCGCGGCCAACGGCATCGAACCTCTGCCCGCGAGCCTCGGTGAAGCCGTTGCGCTGATGGAATCGTCCGAACTGCTCGCCGAGACGCTCGGCGAGCACCTGTTTTCGCACTTCCTCGAGAACAAGCGCAGGGAGTGGGACGAGTACTCCGCGCACGTGACGACATTCGAGCTCAATCGGTACCTCCCGCTGCTCTGAGGCATCGTGA
The DNA here is from genome assembly GCA_040904785.1 of Nitriliruptoraceae bacterium. Taxonomy (GTDB): domain Bacteria; phylum Actinomycetota; class Nitriliruptoria; order Nitriliruptorales; family Nitriliruptoraceae; genus JBBDSV01. The sequence continues at coordinate 5,063 of JBBDSV010000029.1, read as the reverse complement.
GTCGTCGACCGTCACTCCGGGCGCGTCTGGCCGCGGCCGGACTTGATGCCGAACGCGCGGAAGCCGACCTCGAACGGGCCGATCTGCTCGTCGAAGGTGACATCGATGAGGAGTTGTTGCGCCGCTTGTCAGAGGCCGCCTCGCCTTCGGACGCCCTGGCCTGTGTGACCAATCTCGCGGTCGACCATCCACAGCTCGCTCGTGATGTACTCGCCGATGTCGAGTGGCTGACCCGTGTCATCGCTGTTGCCGGGGCGTCCCGCCCTTTGGGCGATTTGCTCGCCCGGCATGCGGACGCAACCCGTGCGCTGGAGACGCTCGATCACGTGGAGGTCGCGCCGATCGCCCGTGCGGTCGCCGCGGCGGTGCGGCGCACGGACGACCCGGGGGAGCAGTCCGCCGGGATCGCCACGATCCGCCGGGCGGCAACCGCCGACATTGCGGCCCGCGACCTTACGGGCGTGACCCCCGTCGAGGGAGTCGCATCCGAACTGTCCAATCTTGCCGAAGGCGTGCTGACCGGCGCCATCGAGGGCGTGCACGCCCAGGTCGTGGGCTCGAATTCTCCATCGGCACGGATCGGGGTCATCGGCATGGGCAAGCTCGGGGGCCAAGAGCTCAACTACGTCTCCGATGTCGACGTGATGTTCGTACACGAGGTCGTCGAAGGCGCCAGCGAGGACGAGGCGAGCCGTGAGGTCCGCCAGACCTTGACGACGGTGCTCGAGCTGCTCAACACCTCGACGACGATGGGTCGAGCCTACGAGGTCGATCCCACGCTCCGGCCCGAAGGTCGATCGGGCGCGCTGTCGCGGACCATTCCCGCGTTTGTCGCCTATTGGGAGCGGTGGGCCAAGACCTGGGAGTTCCAGGCATTGCTCAAGGCGCGGCCTGTCGCTGGAGACCGTTCATTGGGTGCGCGCTTTCTCGCGGCCGCCGAGCCGTTCGTGTGGCCCGAGCGGCTCGAGCCGGACGTCGTTGCCGAGATTCGCGCGATGAAGTCCCGCATCGAGTCGAAGCCCGAAGTGGTCCGTGACGGTGACCGCCAGATCAAGCTCGGGCCGGGCGGTATCCGCGACGTGGAGTTCGCGGTGCAGTTGTTGCAGCTCGTGCACGGACGCGGTGATCGTTCGCTGCGGTGCACGGGCACGCTCGAGACGCTCGACGCGCTGGCGGCGAACGGCTACGTCGACGAGGAGGATGCGGCGCACTTCGCCGACGCCTACCGGCTGTTGCGCACCGTTGAACATCGCCTTCAGTTGGCGCACGAGCGTCGGACGCACACGGTGCCCGAGGACCCCGACGACCAGGAATGGATCGCCCGAGCGGTCGGCTATCAGCCGAGCGGCGAAGAAACTGCGCGTGTGGCGCTGCTTCGAGATCTCCGTCGCACGCAGGCGCAGGTGCGCGAGCTGCACGCCAAGCTGTTCTATCGCCCGCTGCTCGAGCGCTACGCGTCCACACCTGCCGCGGCCGCCGAGGTCAGTGTCCCGCACGAGGTCACCGCCATGGGGGAGGCTGCTGCTCAGGAGCGCCTCGAGGTGCTCGGTTTCCGTGACGGCCGGGCCGCGCTGCGTGATGTTCGCGCGCTGACCGGCGGCATCAGCCGTCGCGCGCGAACGGTGCGTGCTGTGCTGCCGGCTGTTCTGCAGGTGCTACAGGACACCCCGGACCCGGATGCCGGAATGGCGGCGTTCCGGTCGCTGATCGAGTCGCAGAGCGACAATGGTGAGCTGCTGGCCTACCTCCGAGACCATCCGGATTCCGCTCAACTGCTCGGACGCGTCCTGGGGACGAGTCCGGTCGCCGGCGAGCTGCTCGCCGGCCAGCCGCAGGGCATCGAGTGGCTTCGCGATGCATCACTGCGCGACCGGCCCCGCGACCGCGACGAACTGGTGCGCATGGCCCTGTCGCGCATGCACTGGCAGGACACCACGGCGGCTCTGCGGCGGCTCAAGCGGCTCGAACTGTTGCGCCTCGTGCTTCGCGATCTTTCGGGCGGCGCGACCATCGGTGGGGTGGGCGAGGAGTTGACCGCGCTCGCCGAGGCGTGCCTCGTCGGGGCGTTGACCGCCGAACTGCAGGCACAAGCCGATCGCCTCGGCGTCGACGGCCCCGATGCATTGGGGGTGCGGATCGCCATCATCGGTATGGGCAAGCTCGGCGGACGAGAACTGCAGTACGCATCGGACCTCGACGTGCTCTTCGTCCACGAGGCCGCGGCGGGAGTCGATGATGCGTCGGCAAGCCGAATCGCGTTGGACGTCGCGGCCAATGTCATGCGTTCGCTGTCGGCAATCACCGCAGAGGGCACGGCGTTCGACGTCGATGCCGACCTACGTCCTGAGGGCAAGTCGGGACCATTGTCACGGTCGCTGGCCTCGTACCGCACGTATTGGGAGCGGTGGGCAGAACCGTGGGAGCACCAGGCGCTGCTTCGTGTCCGTGCCGTCGCCGGCGACGGCGACCTCGGGACGCGGTTCGTCGAAGCTGCACATGAACACGCCTATCCGCCGGACGGTGACGACGAGGCCGCAGCGCAGCGCATGGCCGCGATGCGACAGATGAAGGCGCGACTGGAGAAGGAGCGCATCCCCCGCCGCATCGATGCCGAACGGCATCTCAAGCTCGGACCCGGCGGTCTGTCCGACGTCGAGTGGACCGTGCAATTGCTCCAGCAACGCCACGGGGTGACGCGACACGTGTTGCGAACGCCGTCGACGATGGCTGCGCTCGATGCCTTGCAGGACGCCGAGCTGCTCGAGCACCGTGACGCCGCCTGGATGCGTGACGGCTACCGGTTCCTCACACGCGTTCGCAACCACCTGTATCTGCTCCGGCAGCGCGACACCGATGTTGTCCCGTCGTCGCCACGCACCGTTGAAGTCCTCGCGCGCAGTCTCGGCTACTCACGCGGCGGGTGGCAGGATTTCGAGGAGGAGTGGCGCCGGCATACCCGTCACGTCCGCCAAGTGTGCGAGCGGGAGTTCTACGGCATCGATCCAACGATCCGCCGGGGTGGCTGGTGACACTTGCCGCCGTCGTGTTCGACTGTGATGGAACGATCGCCGACACCGAATCGTTGGCCGAACGCGCATGGTCCGAACTGCTCGGCGAAGCCGGCTATCGCCCTACGGCCGACGATTTCGCGGCCATTATCGGGCGATCGTTCATGCACAATTGGCAGCATTTCCGGGCGCACGTCGATCTCGGTGACGCCGAAGCGTTCGTCGCACGGCTCCGCGCGCGCTACACGGAGCTGTTCGCCGCCGGGCTCGACATCTACCTGGATGCCGTCGCGACAATTCGGGACGTGGCGTCGTCCGGGCGAGCGGTCGCCGTCGCGTCGTCCTCGCGACATCGGCACGTCATCGACGTCCTCGAGCGTGCAGGTATCGCCGGGATCGTCGACGTCGTGATCGGCGCTGACGACGTCGCCCGCCACAAGCCGGACCCGCTTCCCTATGCACGCGCCGTCGATCTTCTCGGCGTTCCTGCGGAGCACACGACGGCGGTTGAAGACACGGCGGTCGGCATCGCCAGTGCGACGGCCGCGGGGCTGTTCACCGTGGCGGTGCACCGCCGTGGCGGTGCGCACGAATTGTCCGGCGCCGATCGTGTCGTCACACAGTTGACGCTCGACGCCCTGCACCCAAATGATGTGGGGACATGATCTCATCGCGACGGGGTTCGGGGCTGTCCCGCGGAGACCGCGTCGCATCGTACGGAGGCCGACCATGACCGTGATCGATGTCCCCGCGTCGTCTGTCGACATCGCGTTGCTGCTGTTGCGTCTCGTCGTCGGGATCGGCGTCAGCCTCCATGGTTTCCAGAAGCTCTTCGGCTGGTTCGGTGGAGGTGGCCGTGAACGCACAGCAGCATGGTTCGCGTCGCTGGGATTTGGCCGAGGTCACGTGGCGGCGACCGTGGCCGGTGTGACCGAGGTGTGCAGCGGGCTCGGTCTCGCCGCGGGATTGGTGACACCCCTGGCGGCCACCGGGATGATCGGGGTCATGACCACTGCGGCGTTCGTCAACAACGACGAGGCAGGGTTCTGGTCGGTGAACAAGGGATGGGAGCTCAATCTCTACCTGATCGCCGTCGCTGCCACGCTCGCCATCGCCGGCCCCGGCGCATGGTCACTGGATGCGTGGCTCGGTCTCGATCGGTTTGCGGGCCCGGTGGTTGGCGCCGTCGGAATCCTCGTGGGGGTCGCGGGTGGAACGCTGCGTTGGCGGACGCGCAGCAGCTGATCGGACGCGAACGTCCCGCCGTGGTCGGGCCGGTCGGCGGATGAATTGCGACCTGTGGCCCGGGTCGAAGCGGACGGTCTCGCAGACACTGTCATCAACGGCACCGCCACACGGGTGATGCCGTCCCGGACAGATGTCCAGGAGAAGGAATCATGGCAGTCCGTACCGATGCAGCAGTTCCCGGCGCTGTCGCCGCGCCGGATGTCGAAATGAAACTTCGCGCCAACCGGCTGTTCACCGTCGTCGCGATCGCCGCCCTTGTCGTGGGTGTGCTGTCGGCACTCGGCGGGATCGGGGGTGCGTTCTACACCTATCAGCAGGCTGCCATCGAGAACATCGTCACCCCGGATGATGCACGCGTCCCGGGCGCCGCGGTGCGGGGCCCACTGACGATGTGGGCACAGTCGGACATCATCACCCACCACCAACTCGATCGGACCGGAGGGCTGCGGTACGCCGAGATGGAACGCATGGTGCCGATGATGGATGAGGCCGGTGCGCCGGTACTCGACGACACGGGCGCACCGGTCATGGTGCCCAACGAGGCTCGTGCGAGCTGGTTGGACGCGACCACGCTGACGACCGTGCTTGGTGTCGGCATTCTGGCGTACGCCTTCAGCGCATTCGCGTTCTTCGCCGGACTGGTGCTCGCCGGGGTTGGACTCATCCTGCTGCGCCTGCGGCGCGGGTTGGTACTCGTCAAGTAGGGCCGGAGCAGGTTCCGGAAGATCGCGTACGTGGGCCGGCGGGAGCGCCGGCCCAGGACAGCACGACGTCCACCATCGGAACCTGGATCTGCGGCTCCTCCTC
>JBBDSV010000028.1:0-46234 GCA_040904785.1 Nitriliruptoraceae bacterium | reverse complement strand
CGGGAAGCCCTCGAGGGCCAGGGCGACCCCGACCGCACCGAGCGCACCGACATACAGTTGACCCTCCGCACCGATGTTCCACAGGCCAGCGCGCAGCGCGATCGCGATTCCGAGCGCTGCGAACAGCCGGGGAAGCGCCTTCGTGATCGTCGTGCTCACGGCGTAGGTCCCACCGAGCGCCGCGTCGAACGCGTTGCCCAGTGCAGCGACAGCATCGGTCCCCGTTGCGGCGAGCAGTGCGCCGGCCGTGAGTAGCGCAAGTGTCACCGCCAGAACCGGGAAGATGACATTCGCATTCCGTGCAGTTCGCGCGGCACCACGCAATATGGCGGTGAGCGTCACGCGTGCACCTCGCCACCCATGAGCAAGCCGAGTGATCGTGCATTGGCCTCACGCGTCGTGAGTTCCCCGACGATCTCGCCGCCGTGCATGACAACGATTCGGTCGGTCCACGCCAGCAGCTCATCGAGATCGACGGACGCAAACAACACCGCTGCTCCCGCATCGCGTTGCTTCGCCAAAGCACTGCGCACAAACTGCGTCGCGGCGAAGTCGAGTCCACGCGTCGGATAACACGCGATGATGACGCGTGGCGACCGCGACAATTCGCGTGCGAGCACGACCTTCTGCTGATTGCCGCCGGACAAGGCGCCCATGAGCACGTGCACCGACGGAGTCCGGATGTCGTATGCGCCAACGAGAGACTTCGCCGCGTCGGTCATCGCCCGGCGCGACAGCAGACCCCGGCGCGTGAACTCGCCCGCATGCAGGCGCCGGTACAGCAAGTTGTGGGCGACCGTCTGGCTCGCGACCATCCCGGCGTCGTGGCGGTCGGCAGGGATGTACGCCATGCCCCGTCGCGCCCTCTCACGCACGCTTGCTGCAGTAATGTCTTCGCCGTCGTACCACGTCCGGCCGTGTGTCGATGGACGGACTCCCGCGAGTGCTTCGGTCAGTTCGACCTGCCCGCTTCCCTCCACACCGGCAAGCCCGACGATTTCCCCGGGCCACAAGGCTAGGTTGATGGCGTTGACCGCCGTGACACCCCGCGGATCGGTGACCGTCAATTCCTCTGCCCGAAGTCGAGGCGAGGTGGCAGCACGCTCGCGCGGGCTGAGACTGACGTCGCCGCCCGCTATCCGGGCGCCCACCATCAACTCGCCGACGGCGGCCTCGTCCAGCGTCTCCGCTTCCTGACACGCAACCACCTGACCGCTTCGCATCACCGTGACGCAATCAGCGATCTCGAGTACGTCACCCAGCTTGTGGCTGACGAGGACAATGGCCACACCGTCCGCGGCGAGCGTCCGCAGCACCCCCGCCAACTGCTCCCATTCGGACGGCGTGAGCAGTGCATTTGGTTCGTCGAGTGCAAGAACGCGTACGTCGTGCACCAGTGCTTTGAGGACCTCTGCACGCTGCTGGGTCGCGATCGGCAACTCGCCGAGCGGCACGTCGAGCGGCAGATCCATGTCGAGTCGGGACTCGAGTTCGCGTGCGCGTCTGGCCGCCGCGTCGCGCGTGACCTTTCGGTCGATCGTGTGCATCGCCAACGTGAGGTTCTCGACCAGCGTCAACGTCGAGATGACCGAGAAGTGCTGCTGCACGAGTCCGATCCCTGCCAAGATCGCATCGCGTGGCGACGAGAACTCGACCGAGTTCCCGTCCAATCGGATTGTGCCCGTGTCGGGCTGTACGAGGCCGTACAGGATGGACAGCAGCGTCGACTTGCCGGCACCGTTCTCGCCGACAAGGGCATGGATCTCGCCAGGCGCGATTGCGAGGGAAACGTCGTCGTTCGCGACCACGCCGGGATAGGCCTTGCTGATCTGCTCGAGATGCAGCACGGCGTCCATCCCGGCGCGGTCGTTCGTCACTGACGCGACCTACGGGCAGGTCTCGTCATGCTCGGGTTCGATCTCGCCCGATGCAATCATGGCCTGCACCTCGAGGGCTTGGGCGTGCAACGCATCGTCAAGCAGATCGGTGTTCGCCACGGTCGGACCCCAGTCATCAGGCAGGTTATAGAGCGTGAACGAACCGTCGAACGTGCCGTCGAGCACCTTCTCGACCTCCGCGACGACGAATCGCGCCTGCGACTTGAGCACTGCCGAGACGATGGTGTCGGGAGCGGTCGCCGAGTTGTCCTCCCACTCGGTGATCACGGGGATGCCTGCGGCCTGTGCCGCTTCGATGACCCCCGCCCAACCGTTGTTGAGATTGCCCGTGAGCACGTCCGCGCCGCTCTCGATCATCGCCTGTGCGGCCTGCGAGGCCACCGTTGGATCCTCGAAGTCGCCGGTGAACGTCGACAGCACCTCGATGTCTGCATCGACGAACTCGGCGCCCTGCTCTGTGCCGTGCAGGTTCGCGGCCGTAGCGGGAAAGCACAGCGCGCCGACCCAGCCAATCGTCCCTGATTCGGACAGACTGGCCGCAAGCCATCCAGCCATGAACTGCCAGTCCTCGATCGCGGTGTCGAGCGACCCGAGGTTGCTGCCGTTCTCGACGTTCGAGTTCACGACCAAGAAATTCGTGTCAGGGAACTCTGCGGCCACCTCCACCGCACCATCGGTGAACTGACCACCCCAGCCGATGACGAGGCCGTAGCCCTGTGTCGCAAACTGCCGGTAGACGTCCGCTTGATTCGCGACGTCGACAGACTCGGTCAGCGCGACCTCGAGCCCGAGTTCGTCTTCAATTGCCGATCGCGCACGATCCGCGTCCTGGTTGTACCCATTGTCTGTTGTCGGGCCCGGAGTGAGGATCGCGACCCGAATGTCCGAATCAGGCTCCGCTGCCTCAGGCTCCTCCGGTGTTTCCGAGCCAGTCGACGGCTCGGGTGTGTCTGTTCCGCCGGACGTTTCGGGCGTGTCGCTCCCGCCACATCCAGCCAGGATCATTGCCATCGCCGACGCAATCGCGACAACGAGGGTGCGTGGGTTTCGTCTCACGTTCTTCTCCCCTACTCGATCGGTGTTCAACGGCGCCAGTGTTGGAAGACGCGTTCGGTAAGTCCGGCGCGTCCGATGACTTCACGTGCTCGTACGGTCGCCTCTTCGAGGACCTCCTGCTCGCGGTCGAAGCCGACGAGATCGCCGTGGCGAACACGGACTTCGCCGTTCACCAGCACCGTGTCGACATCGGTTCCGTGGGCCGAGAAGACGAGTGCGGCAATCGGCCGATTCCCGACGACGGTGTGCGCGCGGCCCAGGTCGAACACGGCGATGTCCGCGCGCTTCCCGACCTCGAGTGATCCGATCTCATCGTCGAGACCCATCGCTCTGGCGGTGTTGATCGTCGCCATTTCGATCACACGTTCCGCGGTCATCAGGTTCGGGTCGTAATGGGTGACGTTCTGGATCAGACACGCAAACTTCATCTGCTCGACCATGTCCATCGAACAGTTGACATATGCGCCGTCACTTCCGAGGCCCACGTTCACGCCTGCCGCGAACATCTGCTTGAGCGGCGCGATCCCGTCACAGCTGTAGGCATTGCTCACCGGATTCGAGACCACGCTCGCACCAGCTCGAGCAATCGCGTCGATCTCACGGTCCTTGAGATGCAGCGAATGGATGAGCGCCCAGTTGTCCGTCAGAGCGCCCAGTCGAACGAGATAGTCAACATCGCCACCACCGGTGGCTTGTTCGAACTCCTTGATCGACAACCACGGGGTCCCGGCAGAGCAGTGGTTCGAGATCTTGAGGCCGCGCTCCTGTGCCAGCCGAACGCCCTCGATGATGATCTCGTCGCTCGTCGCGTTGTGCAGCATCCAGTTGGCGCCGGTTTCTATAGTCAGCCCCATGTGCACGAGATCGCCCGAACCGTCCCACCGGTCAATGACCTCTCGTGCGAGTGCAAGTTCTTCATCACGCGTGCGAACATGTGGATGGGCCTCGTATCGCGTCGAGAACGGCGGGTCAGGAGTTTCGCGAAGCTCCTTGGTCACCAGTTGACGGATCCCAACGTCGAGCACCGGTTCGATGATCGCCTGCATCGTTTCGTGGTCATTTGTGTTGACCACATGATTCAGCGAGCACGTCGTACCCGTCTTCAACTGTTCGATTGCCCCGAGGTAGGCCGCGATTCGCAGGTCGTCGGAGGTCAACTTGAACATCAATGGCAGTGTGACCGCATCGAGCCACTCCTCCAGCAGGTACCCCTCGCCGGTGTTCTTGAACAGGCTGGCCCAATGATGGTTGTGCCCGTTCAACAGACCCGGCATGGCGAGCATCCCGCCGAGATCGATGCGCTCGTCGATGTCGGCGGGTGGCTCATCTGCCCCGTGCGCGCCGATCGCGGTAATCCGCGCGTCATCGATCGCGATCCAGCCGTCGGGAAGCACACGACGCTCCCCGTCGACGGTGACGACGTATCCGTGTTCCAAGAGCTTGGTTGCCATGTCCCGCTCCCTCCGATCTGCATACGTCTACTTGTATGCATGCTGCGCGTCAATACCCGATCTGTCCGGCACAGCACTCTTGATATCGCGCATTTCTGCCGGATTTACCTGTGATTACGCTGCGCAGACGAGAATCAGCTGTATTCATACATGCGATTTCAATGCTTCAGACGGCAAGATTGCAACGCCGTACGCAGAAAACGTATACGGCACTGACGGCTGTTGTGACTAGAGTGCCGCCGACGCACGGGAGGTGACGGTGAACGAATCGGACACTCTGCTCACGCAACGTGCGCGCGACGCGATCCTCGCATCGATCCTCGACGGCGCGCTGCAGGCGGGCGACCGCCTCGTGGTGACCTCGCTCGCAGACGAGCTCGGCATGAGCCGCACGCCCGTCCGTGACGCGCTGAAGCGACTCGCGGTCACCCGTGTTGTCCAGTCGAACGACAGCAGCGGATTCCGTGTCTCAACACTCACGCTTCGCGACGTCCGCAATCTCGTCGAGCTTCTCCGCCTCCTCGAATCACACGTAGCCCACGAGATCACCCATCGATCGGCGGGGGACCGAGCGGCCGTCGCGATGGCGCTCGAACTCGCAGGGAGCGCCGCCGGCCATCACTTCCACATTGCCCTCGGCCAGCACGCCGAGAACACCTATCTGCGGGAAGTCATCGAGATCCTCAACGAACGGCTTGCGCCGGTCCGTGCCCGCATCGCGGGGCCGTGCGACCAAGGTGACGACCACGCCGCGATCGTCGACGCCGTCCGTGCGGGAGATGGTGCGACGGCACGGGTGGCGGTGGCTGATCACCTGGACGCGCTCCGCGATGCGATCTACGGCGAGGTAACGATATGAGCCGTCGAACGTCGATCGCTGACCAGGTGTACCGGCGGCTTCGGACCGCGATCACTGACCAACGGCTCGAACCAGGCCTACCGCTCGGCGAGAACGACGTCGCGCGCGCCATGGGAGTGAGTCGAACACCGATACGTGAAGCGCTCTCCCGTCTCGAACTTGAGGGATTCGCCGCACGGGACGAGTCCGGTCGACTCACAGTCGTTCGCGTCACCGCAGAACAGGTCGCCGATCTCTTCGACCTTCGAAGCCTTCTTGAGCCCTACGCCGCGGAACTCGCGGCGGAGCGCATCTCCGATCAGGAGCTTGCCGCACTCGACCGCGAGATCACCGCCGACACCGCCGCGCTTGAGCGCGGCGACATCGAGGCACTCGCCGAGTTGAACCAGCGGATCCACGACATCGTGCTCACGGCGAGCCGCAATCGCATGCTCGTGGAACTCGTCAACGACCTTCGGCAGCGCCTCGCGGGTGTCGCGGCCTTCGCGGTGGGCGATGCCGCCGAACGTGCCCACTTCGTCGATGACCACTCGCGTCTCGCCGCACTCCTTCGTGCCGGAGACGGTGTCGGTGCGGCCCGACTCCTGCGTCACCACCTTGAAGGAGCCCGCGACGTACTGCTCGCGAGCATCGCGGAGAAGGACACCGACCCCGAGGTCGACGCACTCGCGCGCCTCCTCCAACCACTTCCGGCATCCGAAGCAACACGGAAGGCACTCACATGAGGATCGCAGCCGTCCAGCCACGAAGCCACGCCAACGAGGACGAACATCGCAACGTCGATGACGCCCTGCGGTGGATGGAACGCGCGTCCGCCGCGGCGGCGTCGCTCATCATCTTCCCCGAGGGCTACCCCGGTCCCACCAACCCGCGCAACACGTTCGACGGACTGTCGCCTCTTCGCGACGCTGCTCGCGACCTGTCGCTGTGCGTCATCGCCGGACACCTCGCGCCTGCCGGCGACGGCACACACCATGTCGTCCTGTCCCACGTTGACGCCGACGGATCGCTTCCGTACACCTACCGCCGGACGACGCCCGAGGGCCCGTACATCTATCAGGACATCCCCGTCTGGGCGTTCGACTACTCGGCGGCCGACGACATGCCCCGTGTCACCACACTCGCGGAAACGACGGTGGGATCACTCGTCTGCAGCGAAGTGTATGTACCGGAACTCTCGCGGATCCTGGCACTCCAGGGCGCGCAACTCCTGGCCTTTCCCGCGGGCGGCGCGATCAACGAACTTCGGGACTCGTGGCGCACGATGGTTCGCGCCCGCGCCATCGAAAACCTCGCGTACAGCGTCGCCGTCCAGAATCTGTACGACCGCACCGACCCCGGCGTCGGAATTATTGCAGGGCCCGAAGGCGATCTTGCGACCGCGACCGGCGAAGGGCTTCTTGTCGCCGATCTCGACCTGGACCGCCTCGACTGGCTACGTCGCGAGCAGGAGAAGATCGTGTTTCCCAAACCGTACGCGACGATCCCAGGCGTTCTGGAGTGGCGCCGCCCAACGCTGTATGCATCGCTCACTGTCGACGCGCCCGAGGAGTGATTCCGTGACCGAACTCATCGACCTTCACTCGCACATCTACACGCCGACGTATCTGGATCTGCTCCGTTCGCGCACGCGATATCCACGCGTCGCGACAGTCGACGGAGAAGACCGGTTCATCATCTTTCCCGAAGAAGACGACCCGGATCACCCAACCGGACGGCCCATCGGCGAGAGTTTCTGGAGCGTCGACGCGAAACTCGCCTACATGGACGAAGTCGGTATCGATCGGACCGTCATCTCGTTGGGAAACCCGTGGCTCGACCCCTTCAACGGCTCCGAAAGCAGTACACACGCAAGCGCCCTCAATGATGACTTGGCCCGCCTACCCGAGCAGACGCGCGGACGCATCACTCCGATGGGCGTTCTTCCCAGCCACGATCCGGAGGCTGCTGCGGAAACCGTGCGAGACATCGCCCGGGAACATCGACTTGTCGGCATCGTAACGGGCCCATCGATCTGTCGGCGATCCCTCGACGACTCCGAACTTGATCCGGTTTGGGCGGCACTCCACGAGACTCGTCTGCCATGGCTCTTGCACCCGTCCGATGGTGCAGCCGTCGAACTCCTGGAGGGGTTCGGACACTCGCTACCGATTGGCCTCGCGTTTCCGTTTGAGTCGACGATCGCCGTCACACGTCTCGTGTTCGGCGGCGTTCTGCAGCGCTTCGGCGACATCCGACTCATCGTGTCGCACGCAGGGGGAACGTTGCCGTTCCTTGCTGGTCGACTCGACGCGGCGTGGCGCTCTGATCCCGAGGCCCGTCAGCGCTTGACGGTCGCACCCAGCAGCCAGCTGGCCAAGCTCCACGCCGACGCCATCGCGCATCACGAACGTGCACTCCACGCGGCGCTTGATCTGTTCGAAGCGAAGCTCGGCTTCGGCACGGATCATCCGTTTTCCATCTCGGACGCGAAGGCAAATCTGGCCGCGATCGCGCATTTCACCGACTTCGAGGCCTCAATCCGCGCCGGTCATGCCCGTGAGTTGTTCGACATGTGACCCGCTTGCGCGGAGACCGGCCTGATGTCGGTCCACGATGAGGCGGCACGGTCGGTTCCCCTGGTCAACCCGGGCGATCGGAACCGCCGTGTCCCGAATCGCGCTCGTCGCCGAGTTCCGCATCGTGGAGTCGCGCCGCGGCGAAAACGCGTTCGCGACGCACCTGGATTCGCCCCTGCTCCCCACGTTGCGCGCGGCGTACCGGGACATGGTGCGCCAGCGTCGGATCATCCGCTGTCACGTGCGTCCGTCGTGACCGCCGCGGCGCCGGACGCGTCAACGAGTGCTCGCCGGAGCATCTGGCGCGCCGAGAAGGCGAGCGTTGCTGCGAACAGTGCCAGCACCGCCGCACTCCACCACGCCGGCGCGTAACCGAACCGTTCAGCGATCGCACCGAACGCCGCGGGAAACGCGACAGCACCAGCGGCCCCGATCTGGACGACACCCGTGACTCGCCCCGCGGAGCGGGGGAAGTTCTGAATCACCGCCGAGAAGAACACCCCGGCGAATCCCCAGGTACCACCGAGTGCGAGTATGGCACCCGATGCCACGACGGCCGGCGCCTCGAAACTCAGCAGCACGAATCCGACCGAGCCTGTGCCGATCAGGATGGCCGTCAGCCCGAGCCCGTCGAGGCGGGTGCGATCGACGACGACCCCGGAGAACAGGCGGGCAACGATCGCCGCCGTACTCGCTGCGGCGAGCACCCAGCCCGCCGCTCCGGCCGACCACCCACCACTGACACTCGACTCGACGAAGAATGCGAGCACGGCGGAACTCGCACCGAAGCCGCCGGCCAGCGTCAGTACGAGCAATGCCACGGGTCCCGGACGGCGCAACGGGCCGCTGGCCGCTCGCCGCCCGTGCCCCAGCGGCACGCGCCGCGAACGAACGAGCAGAATCATCAGCACGAGACCGGCAACCACGCCGAGCAGATAGTTCGCGCGCCATCCGAAGAAGAACACCACGCTCGGAAGTGCGAGTCCGGTCAGTGTGGACGCGAACGCCGGCGCGGCCTGCTTGAAGCTCACCGCGCTCGCGAGCTGGTGTGGAGGAATCGCCTCGGAGAGCAAGCGATTCGTCGTCGCCTCCGAGATTGCGTTGGCAGCACCGGCGAGCGCGAGGATCCCCGCGAGCACCGGGAAGGTCGTTGCGACGGTCGGAATCGCCGCCAGTGAGATCGTCGCCAACCCGACGGCAGTGAGCAGCGCCACACGCGCCGGTACTCGATCGACGGCACGGCCGATCGGGATGCCAGACAGCGCCATCATGCCGAAGAACGCCGAGCTCATGAGCCCGACTTCGACGAGCGAGAACCCGAACTCTGCGCGGAACTCGTGCGCGAGCGAGCCGGCGAGGAAGAACGGCAGCGTCGACATGACCACCGCAGCTGCGGATGTCGAAACCAACGAGCGAAAGCGCACCGTCGGCGGCTGCGTCACATCGTCTCCGTTCCCGTTCACACCCTGCAGGCCGGCGTGGCGTTCACCACTGCCCGATCGCACCGCATGCCGTCACCGCCGGCGACACGATCGATACCCACGCCGCGCAGCGAATCGTCGCGGCACGGTAGCCCGTCGCCGGTGCCGCCCGTGCGCCCGAGGCGTGGCTGCATGTCACGTCGTTCGCGAACGACGCACGGCAAACCGGGCCACCAACGGTGCCGTGACCATCTGCACGACGGCAAAGGCCACAGCGACGAGCGCGACGTCTGGCGCGAGCCCCGCGCTGACGACCACGACGGCCGCAATCGAGAATTCCTTGGTTCCAACGGTGAAAAGCAGCGCGGTGCGGTCGTCGTCGCGGACCACGACACGGCGCGCGGCAAGCGCGATTGCATACCCGGAAAGATTGAGCACCAGCGCAACCGCCACCACGGGGCCCATCTGCAACGGATCGGACAGGATCGTGTCCGCGTTTGCTCCGACGACCGCGAGGAGCAGTGCCAGGTAGGCCGCGGCCGCCACAATGGACAGCGCGGGTTCGGCACGTTGCACCTGCCTCGGGCGCCAGGTGCGCAGCGTGACGCCGGCGACCGTAGGAACAAGCACGACGACCAACAGTTCGCCGATCAGTCCCGTCAGCGAGCCTCCCAGGGACACGCCGGTGTAGGCAATGAACAGGACCGGGACGACGATCGGCGCCAGCGCCGTGTTAACGGCGTTCGCGACCGTAGCCAGCGCCACCGACCCACGTCCGAGCCACACCAGCAGCGGCGACGACACGTCGGTTGGCAGCACGCCGACGAGGATGAGCCCAAGCCATGCGCTGCCCTCCCCGAACACCGCGGTCGCCAGGATGAACGCAACGATGCTCATCGGGCCGTAGACGAGCAGGGTGGTCAATGCGACGATGCCGGGCCGCCGGAGTGCCGCCCGCAGGGTGCCGACATCGAATGTCGCGCTCACCGCCGCCATCAGGCCGGCGAGCAACCACGGCACCGCACCGGTCAACGCTTGGCCCGTCGCCGGCCATGCAAGACCCGCAGCGCCGGTCGCCACGGCGAAGACGGCCAGGCGGCGCTGCAGCAACTCCACCGTACGGTGCGTCGCCACCGTCATCGTCGGGCCCTTCGTCGAGTGTCGCGCCAGGTTCAGGTCGGTTCGGCTGCGGCGGATCGCGTAGGATTGGGGGTGCGATCCGCGTCGTCGCACCACGGCCCGCACACCGCCGGCTGCGACGACGGACCGCGCGGACATCGGCAATCGTGTCGCAACCGCGGTCGTCGCGCGCGGGGTCGCGTCCACAATCGACCGGAGACGACCCGATGAGCAGCAACAGCTTCGGCAGCCGCAGCGAACTGACAGTCGGTGACCGTACCTACGAGATCCACCGGCTCGACGCCGTCGACGTCGATATCGCCCATCTCCCGTATTCGCTGCGGATCCTTCTCGAGAACGTCCTGCGCAACGAGGACGGGTTGGGCGTCACCGCCGACGACATCCAGTCGTTCCTTGATTGGGATCCCGCAAACCCCACGGAGCTCGAGACCCTGTTCTCGCCTGCCCGGGTGCTGCTGCAGGACTTCACCGGGGTTCCCGCCATCGTTGATCTTGCCGCGATGCGTGACGTCGTCGCCGAGCGCGGTGGCGACCCGAAGATTGTCGAACCCAAGATCCCCGCCGATCTTGTCATCGACCATTCGGTCATCGCCGAATTCGCCGGGGCATCGGACTCGTTCCGACGCAACGCGGAACTCGAGTTCGAGCGCAATCTGGAGCGGTACCGTTTCATCCGGTGGGGCGCGCAGGCGTTCAACGGCCTGAAGGTCATCCCGCCGTCGACC
Source organism: Nitriliruptoraceae bacterium (assembly GCA_040904785.1). Classification (GTDB taxonomy): domain Bacteria; phylum Actinomycetota; class Nitriliruptoria; order Nitriliruptorales; family Nitriliruptoraceae; genus JBBDSV01. The sequence continues at coordinate 35,126 of JBBDSV010000028.1, read as the reverse complement.
GGCATCGTGCACCAGATCAACCTCGAGTATCTGTCCCAGGTCGTCTTCACCGACGAGGACGGCCGGGCCTACCCGGACAGCCTCGTCGGGCTCGACAGCCACACGCCGATGATCAACGGGCTCGGCGTGCTCGGTTGGGGGGTCGGGGGCATCGAGGCCGAGGCGGCAATGCTCGGCCAACCGATCTCGATGCTGCTTCCGAAGGTCGTCGGCATGAAGCTGCACGGCGGCCTGCCCGAGGGCACGACCGCGACTGACCTGGTGCTGACGATCACCGAGAAACTGCGCGAACACGGCGTGGTCGGCAAGTTCGTCGAGTTCTACGGTCCGGGTGTCGCCGAAGTGCCACTCGCCAATCGTGCGACGCTCGGCAACATGTCGCCGGAGTACGGGTCGACGGTGGCGATCTTCCCGATCGACGAGGAGACGCTGCGCTACCTGAAGTTCACGGGGCGCGACGACGATCGCGTCGCCCTGGTCGAGGCCTACGCGAAGGAGCAGGGCCTCTTCCACGACCCGAGTGTGGAGCCGGTCTACACCGAACGATTGGAGCTCGACCTGTCGACGGTCGAACCCAGCTTGGCGGGACCGACACGGCCGCAGGACCGCGTGCCGCTGTCCGCCGCCAAGCCGCAGTTCCGTACCTCGGTGACCCGCTTCGTCGACCCGGCGACCGCGATGTCGAAGCCGGCCGACCCAGCGGTCGAAGGGACATTCCCGGCCAGCGACGCGGTCGCCGGCGGCGATGACACATCGACGAGCGAGCCTGTCGACCTGCCGGAGACCGACGAACGTCCCCGCACCTCGGTCCCGGTCACGCTCGACGACGGCACCGAGTTCACACTCGACCACGGCGACGTCGTGATCGCCGCGATCACCAGTTGCACGAACACGTCGAATCCGCAGGTCATGATCGGTGCCGGGTTGCTCGCTCGCAACGCGGTCGAACGCGGCCTCGAGTCGAAGCCGTGGGTCAAGACCTCGCTCGCGCCAGGGTCGAAGGTCGTGATGGACTACTACGACCGGTCGGGCCTGCTGCCCTACCTCGAGAAACTGCGCTTCAACCTCGTGGGGTACGGCTGCACGACCTGCATCGGGAACTCGGGGCCGCTCGACCCGAAGATCTCGGCAGCGATCGCCGAAGGCGACGTCGCTGCGGTCTCGGTGCTTAGCGGCAACCGCAACTTCGAGGGCCGCATCAACCCGGACGTCAAGCTGAACTACCTCGCGTCACCGCCGCTCGTCGTCGCCTACGCGATCGCCGGCACGATGGACATCGACCTGTACAACGAGCCGTTGGGCCACGATTCGTCGGGCACACCGGTGTTCCTCAAGGACATCTGGCCGAGCGCGGACGAGATCGAGGCCACGATCGCCGATGCCGTGCAGTCCGAGATGTTCCTCGAGCGCTATGCCCACGCCCATGTGGGCGACGAACGGTGGGAGGCGCTCGAGGCGCCATCGGCCGGCGAGTCGCCGTGGGACCCGTCATCGACGTATGTCCGCAAGCCGCCCTACTGGGACGACCTGCCTGACGAGCCCGAACCGCTCGTCGACATCAATGGCGCACGCGTGCTGGCCCTGTTCGGCGACTCCGTCACGACCGACCACATCTCTCCCGCTGGCTCGATCGCGCCAGATTCGCCCGCCGGTGTCTACCTGCGGGAGAAGGGCATCGACCGCACGGACTTCAACTCGTACGGGTCGCGGCGCGGCAACCACGAGGTGATGATGCGCGGGGGCTTCGCCAACATCCGTATCCGGAACCTGCTCGTCCCCGGCGTGGAGGGCGGCGTCACCCGCAAGTTCCCCGAGGGTGAACAGATACCGATCTTCGACGCGGCGATGGCCTACCAGGCGGAAGGTGTCCCGCAGGTGATCCTCGGGGGCAAAGAGTACGGATCGGGTTCATCTCGCGACTGGGCCGCCAAAGCGCCGGCGCTGCTCGGCGTCAAGGCAGTCATCGCCGAGTCGTTCGAACGGATCCACCGCTCCAACCTCATCGGCATGGGCATCCTGCCCCTGCAGTTCCCGGATGGCGAGAGCGTCGAGTCGCTCGGGCTGACCGGCGAGGAGGTCATCGATATCGTCGGACTCGTCGGCACCGATGACGACATGCCGGGCCATGTCCAGGTGACCGCGGGCGACGTCGAGTTCACGGCGAAGGTGCGGATCGACACCGCCCTCGAGGCCGCGTACTACCGCCACGGCGGCATCCTGAACTACGTGCTGCGGGACATGCTCGCCCAGACATGATGCGCGAGACGTGTTGCCGGGGGTGACGCGGGCGCAACCCCCGCGTCACCCCGGTCACTGGCCTTCGGTCGTTTCGCTCCCTGTCATGAGCGCAGCGAAGCGGTTCGCGTCGACGTTGCCGCCCGACAAGACGACACCGACACGCTTTCCTGCCACGTCGATCCTCCCGTCGAGAACCGCGGCCAGCGCGCATGCGCCGGAGGGCTCGACGACGACTTTGGCCCGTTCGAACAGCAGCCGCATGGCCGCGACCATCGCCTCCTCGGACACCTGCGCCACCGCATCGACGGTCTCGGCGATGATCGCGAAGGTGTGCTCGCCCAATGCGGTCGTCTGCAGCCCGTCGGCGACGGTGCGGGGAACGGGTCCTTCAACACGGCGGCGTTCGCGGAGCGAACGAGCCGCGAGCCCCCGAACGGCCGGCTCGGCGCCGACGACACGAACCGCCGGCCGGCGTGCGGCCGCGACCGTCGCGCATCCGGAGATGAGCCCTCCGCCGCCGATCGGAACGACCAACACGTCGAGGTCGTCGACGTCGGCGAACAGTTCGAGCGCGGCAGTTCCCTGACCGGCGATGATCCGTGGATCGTCGAACGGCGGGATGAGCGTCGCCCCGCGTTCGGTGACGAATGCTGCGGCGAGCGCGGCACGATCGTCTCGGTAGCGGTCAAACGGCACCACGGTCGCGCCGTACGCCTCGGTGGCCTGGCGCTTGATCCGGGGCGCATCGTCCGGCATGAAGATCGTCGCCGAGACACCGAGCAGCCGGCCCGCCAGGGCAACGGCCTGCGCGTGGTTGCCTGACGAGAACGTCACGATTCCGCGGTCGCGCTCGTCGGCGTGCAATTGGGCGATCGCGTTGTAGGCCCCACGGAACTTGAATGCGCCCGCCCGCTGCAGATTCTCAGCCTTGCAGAACACGGTCGCGCCCGCGGCGGCATCGAGCGACCGTGCGGTGATGACCGGGGTGCGGTGGGCGACGCCGTCGAGTCGGACTGCCGCGTCCTCGACATCGGCGAGCGTGACCGTCATAGCGCACCATTCACCGTGCCGGGACTGTCGGCTCGCTACTCTACGCGGGCCGACGGGGCGGTGAATTCGGTGCAGGTCGAACTTCGGCAGTGGGACACGGACGTGCGCGAACAGCAGGAACGGCGATCAGTCGCCGAGCGACGCGAGCAGCTGATCGAAGCCGCGATCAACGTCGTCGCTTCGGAAGGCATCGTGGGCACGACGACGCGGCGGATCACCGATGAGGCGGGTCTCGCGCTCGGTGCGTTTCACTACGCCTTCGACAGCAAGAACGACCTCCTGCGTGCCGTCATCGACCGGTTCTCCGAAGGCATCGAGTACGTCTTGACGCAGTCGGTCGGCGAGGACACGCGCGACCTGCGCGACTTCGCCGAACGGGTCATCCACGGGTTCTGGGAATTCATCGAGGCGACGCCCGATCTGCAGTTGGCGCAGTACGAACTCACCGTGCACGCCTTGCGCGATCCGGACCTCGTCGATCTCGCGCAGTTCCAGTACGAACGGATGGCGCGCGCCGTCATGCTCGTGCTCGCCCACGTGCCGGGTGTTCCCGACGGCCAGGAGCGCGAAGACCTCGCACGCTATTTCGCGGCCACCATGGACGGGCTGATCCTGCAGCACGTCGTACAGCGTGACCCGGCCGCGGCGCGACGGCGCCTGCAGCTCTACATTACGTCGCTCGGCGCGATCGCGGACGCGTACGGACCGGACGTCGACCCCAATCCGGATCCCACCCGGCCATAGGCCGCACCGGTCACCAGGCGCCGGTGCGCTGGATGGTCACGAAGCCCGCGATGGCGATGACCGCGCCGATGCCGATGCGAAGCCACAGCCCGGCAAGGCGGCCCGCAGACAGGTTCGCGGACTCCTCGGAACCCGGAAACGTTCCCGTCCTCCGGTAGCGCAGGAGAGCGGCAAGCGTGCCCAGCGACATCGCCGCGCCGAGCGCGGCGAACGAGCCCACGAGCAGAAATGTCCACGAGGTCGTGCCCACGTTGGCTCCGGTCCCATTGACGACACGCGTCGGACGAGTCTACGAAACGCTGCCTCTGCCCCTGACGCCGCGACGGCTGCTTCGCTGCGCCCATCCGCACTGATGGTTGTCATGCGGGTCGTGCGGCGCGCGTTCGTCGTCAGTTGCGCGTTGGGTCGTCGGGGAACACTGCGAGGAACTTGAGCGTCCCCGGCTGCCGTTGCAGCACGTGCCTCCACAGGCGGTCGGGCTCGACGGTGAACACGTCTACAGGGTCGGCGTCGACGACCACCCACGCGCCGGCAGCGATCTCGTCTTCGAGTTGCCCGGCCGACCATCCGGCATAGCCGGCGAACACACGCATCTGCGTCACTTCGTCAGCGACCTCGTCGACGTCAGCGTCGAGCGCGACGAGACGAACCCGTTCGATGATGGGCTCCCAGTCACCGACGGCGCCGTCCGGGGAACGACCGATGGCGACGACGGCGGTCGGTTCGACCGGCCCACCACCGAACACCCGCTGCGGCGGTACGGCCAGGGGCGCCCACGCGGCCAGCGGGCCATCGAGCAGCGCGTCTGTCGGGCGATTCAGAACGACGCCAAGCGCGCCGTCGGCATCGTGATCGAGCAGCAACACCACGGTGCGGCGAAACGGTTCGTCGGCCAGGGCCGGCAGCGCGACCAGCAGCTTCCCGGTGTGCGAGGTCACGGCGAGCCCCGGTCTACACCGGCGTTGGCGGCGGCTGCCCGTTGGACACGGCAGCCGGCGCTCCCGGTGCCGGACCACGCGCGAGGTTCGCGAACGTCGTCAGATGATTGAGGAACGCGAGCTTGACCACGCTCGTCGGCCCGTTCCGGTGCTTGGCGATGATCAGTTCGGCGATACCGCGATCCGGGCTGTCCTCGTCGTAGATCTCATCGCGATAGATGAACCCGACGATGTCGGCGTCCTGTTCGATCGAGCCGCTCTCCCGAAGGTCGGCCAGCTGCGGCCGCTTGTCCGTCCGCGCTTCGGGCTGACGAGACAACTGCGACAAGGCGATGACCGGCACGTCGAGTTCCTTGGCGAGCATCTTCAGACCCCGCGAGATCTCGGCGACCTCCTGCTGCCGCGACTCGATGCGCCGTGGTGACTGCATCAACTGCAGGTAGTCGACGATCACGAGGTCCAGTCCGTGCTTCTGTTGCAGACGCCGGCACTTCGCACGGATCTCGTTGAGCGAAATGGATGGGGTGTCGTCGATGAACAGCGGGGCCTCCGCGAGCGTGCCGAGCGCGTCCCCGAGTTTGCGCCAATCACTCTCTTCGAGGCGGCCCGTGCGCAGTCGCGACGAATCGATCCGAGCTTCCGACGACAACAACCGGTTCACGATCTCGATCTTCGACATCTCCAGGCTGAACATGATCGCCGGACGCCCCAGGCGCGCAGCGACATAGTGGGAGATGCCCAGTGCAAGCGACGAATTGTGCACGACGAGATCGTCGGCGACGAAGCTGTGCCAGGGTTCGATCGTCAGGTCGAAGACCGGCTCGGATCCTCCCGGTTCGATCGCCGCCAGTTCCTCGAACAAGATGTCGTCACCGACGGGTACCGCATCCATCCACGCGGCAAGTGTGGCTTCCAGGTCGCCGTCATTGCCGAGTTCGCCGTCGACGGCGCACTCGAGACTGACCGGTCCGTCACCCGACGCGACGACGCTCGTGCGCCCGTGTCGGAGCAGCAGGTGCTGCAGGTCGTGCGCAAGGCGCGCCGAACGCGTCACGTACGTCAGACGAAGGCCGCCGCGCGCAACGTCGACCGCGGCATTCGCCGCGAGCACCGCCGCCAGGAAGGCGGTCCGCCCGTTGGCGCCAGCGGTGAACACCTCGTGGGGTATGCCCCGTTCGTGTGCGGGGCCACCGAATCGCTCAGCATCGTCGATGCTCGCCGAACGTGGCCCACGGTGCGTCTGCAGCACGTGTGCATCGACACGCGGCAGAAGGAGCTGCGTCGTCGTGCCGGACCCCACGGCGCCAGCGCCGGGGTGGCCACGACGGCCTGCGAACGCAATGCCGGGATCGCACGCGCGACGGTCGGCAGCGCCGAGCAGACGTCCGAGGCGCCGCAGCCGACGCACCTCGCCGGCAGGCGAATCCGGCGCGTCGATGCAGATCCGTTGCGGCACCGCGACGACGTCGCCGGCCGACAAATCCGCAAGCTCGCGCCAACCGCCAGGCGTGTACAGGGGGTGGTTGGCCGTCATCTGGGCGGTCCGCCCCGATGCCGTCCGGATGCGCCACGTCGGGCGGGTGCCATTGGCGACGAAGTCGTCCGGCCGGACGGCGACGAGTTCGCCGTGGTCGTCGAGCGCGTGGACGGTGACATCGTCCGGGCGCTGTTCGACCAGCTCCCGAATCGTCCACGGCGCACCGGTCGCCGCATCGACGATGCGCGTGTCGCCGACGAGACACTTTCCCATTGCCGGACGGGCCGCGATGATGATCAGGTTCTGCGGTTGCAGGCCAGCGGTGAGCCGATCGAGGTCGTTGAACCCCGTGGCAAGTCCCGTGACTTCCGAACCGTGTTCGGCGAGACGCTCGATCTGCTCGAACGATGTTGTCAACAAGTCGCCCAGCCGGGCGTATTCGCTGTCGGCACCGGACTGCGCGACGTCGTAGATGATGCTTTCGGCGCGATCGACGATCGTGTCGGCGTCGTCGGTGTCCTCGAACCCCAGACGGACGACTTCGGTGCCGGCTTCGATCAATCGTCGCAGCAACGCCTTCTGCCGCACGATGCGCGCGTAGTGAGCCGCGTTGGCTGCGGTCGGAACCGCCGCCGTGAGATCGTGAATCGCTGCGGGACCACCGACTTCGTCCAGTCGGTCGTGCCGACCGAGCCATTCGGTGACGGTCACGGTGTCAACTGCATCACCGGCCGTGCTCAGGGCCTGGATCGCCTCGAAAACGAGCCGATGGGCGTTGCGGTAGAAGTACTCGGGATGAAGGATCTGGACGACGTCTGACGTCGCATTCGTCGACAGCAGCGCGGCGCCGAGCACCGAAACCTCGGCCTCGAGCGAGTGCGGTGGAATCCGCTCGATCCGGGTAGGGACTCCAACGCCAGCCGGCACCGGAACGGGAGACGCGACACGCTCGTCACTCACCCGTTTGCCTCCTGCCGGTGCGGCTCGCGTTGGCCCACCGGCAACCTAGACCATCACCGCCAACCGTGAGCCGCCCGGACACCTACCGATGCGTCGACGGGTGTCCGGGGAAGAACACGACGCGGCCTACGAGACCGTCGTCGCGTTCGTTTCTTCCGCGCCACCGCTGGCCGATGTGTCCGTCGCCTCGTCAGCGTCCTCGACATCCGCGTGTTCGGCTTCGTATGCCTCAGCTGCTTCCAGCGCCTGCTCGACGAGCGCGTCCTCGTTTGCACCGACGAGTGGCGGCGGCTCTTCGTCGACAACAGCACCGGCGACGCCGACCTTGCCTTCGACGTCGACGACTTCGACCGTCACGGACGCGGCCACCTGTGGGTGGACGCGCACGGGGATCTCGTAGGTTCCGATCTCCTTGATCGTGCCCTTGAGTTCGATGCGTTTGCGTGGAATGTCATGTCCCCGCTCGCGCAGGACACGTTCGATGTCGACGCTGCTGACCGAGCCGTAGAGTGCGCCGCGCTCGTCGACGCGTGCGGTGATCCGCAGCGCCCGCTCCTCGAGCACCTCACGCATGGCTTCGGCGGTTCCCAGCGTCTTGGCTTCGGCCGCCTTGCGCGATCGGGTGATCGCCTCGGCGTCCTTCATCGCTCCCCGGGTGGCGAGGATCGCCATGCCGCGGGGAATGAGGTAGTTGCGGCCGTAGCCGTCGGCGACGTCGACGACGTCCCCGGGCAGACCCAGGTTGTCGACCTCGCGTTTCAGGATGACCTTCATGGGTGGCTCCTCAGCGGGTCGTGTACGGGATGAGTGCCATCTCGCGCGCGTTCTTGACCGCCGCGGCGAGATTCTTCTGGCACTTGGCGCACGCACCTGAGGTCCGGCGGGCCTTGATCTTCGCGCGTTCATTGAGGAACGGCTTGATCAACGCCAGATCCTTGTAGTCGATGTACTCGATGCCCTGTGAGCAGATCGGACAGGGCTTCGCCTTGCGGGGCTTGGTGTCTTTCGCGTTCTTGCGGGACGGCATGGGCGTGCTCCTCTTAGGGGCGCGGCCGACACGTACGTGCATCGGCGCCGGTCAGTAGGGCTGATGGTGGTGGTGGAATCAGAACGGTACGTCGTCATCGGCTGGTGGCGGCGCGGCAGCACCCGTCGACGCGTCCGACGCTCCCGAGCCGCCGCCGCTCGTGCGTGTGGGCTTGGCTTGGGCCCAGCGCAGCGATGGTGCGATCTCGTCGGCTTCGATCTCCGTCGTCCAGACGGTCTGGCCCTCACGGTTCTCGTAGCTGCGCACGCGGACCCGGCCGATGACGACGACCCGGTCACCCTTCGCGAGCGACTCGCCGGCGTTCTCTGCCAGGTCACGCCACGCGTTGACGTTCAGGTAGGTCGTCTCTTCCTGCTGCTGGCCATCGCGTCCGGTCCAGCGGCGGTTCGACGCGACCCGCAGCGTGACGACGGGGGTCCCCGACTGCGTGAACCGCAGCTCGGGGTCGTCGGTCAGGTTGCCGACAAAGGTGATGAAGTTGCTCTCGAACGCCACAATCGCTCCTTGCGCCAGTGGTGTTGGCTCGACACGTCTCGGAGAGGAGGAGGGTCGGGCAGCGAAGTCAGGCGACGGAACGGACGCGAACCTCGGGGCGAACAGTCTTGAACCGAACGATGTCGTCAGTGATCTTCATGAGTCGTTCGAGTTCGGCAACCGCCTCGGCAGTGGCACGGAAATCGAGCACCCCGTAGTACGCGTGGGTGCGCTTGTTGATCTCAAAGGCGAGCTGGCGGCGTCCCCACCATGCCTCGTCGAGCAGCTCCCCGCCCTGATCGGCGAGAATGCCCTTCACCCGTTCGAAAGCCGCATGGGCGGCCTCGTCTTCGATGGTGTCCGTGATGATCACCATGGTTTCGTAGCGGCGCATCGTGCACTCCTCTGGTCGCGCCGCGCCGCGTGTTGCGGTGCGGGCCGGCCACCGTGAAGGTGTCCGACAAGTTGGCCTCCCGCGCACGGACAGTTCCGGCGGTGAGGCAGGGGTGCGGCCCGGTGACGTCGTCGACGTGGTCAATCACGCCAAGGGAGACGTACATCACGCGCAACCGTGACCGGCTGCGCGCCCAGGACCGGATGACCGTACCCGACCTTCTCGTCCTCTCACAACCTGCACCGTAGGCGGTCGCGCGCACGGCGGACACCGAAGCCTGCCGATCCTGGGGAAATGCGCGACGAGCGAACCGGCCGTCACACGGACCGGTCGCCGTCGAAGCGGTCGGCGAGCAGATCGAGCAGCGCGTTCCACCGATCGAGCGATCCCAGGTCCGGCTGGCGGTTCAGCCACCCGACGAACGCCGCCTTGCCCGAAGACGTGAGGTCGACCGTCGTCACCCCATGCTCGCGGCGCTCACGCTCGAGCGCCGCCGGTCCGTGCTCGGCAACGAAGCGCCGCACGAGGTCGACGTCGAACAACGTCTCCGCCTCCACGCCAGGTGGCCCGCCCTCGATCACGTCGGCGTAGGTCACGATGGACGTCGCGCGCGTGAACCCGAACCGCGACACGAGCGTGTCGCGGGCACGCCTGCCGGCGTCGTCATGGTCGAGCAGCACGAAGACCGGTACGCGCGTCTCGGCCCGCAACAGGATCGTCTCGAGTGCTGCGGGCATCGCTCCGCCGGCGGGCAGAATCGCCACGCCTTCCAGCACATCGAGCCGGCCGAGCCGTTCGGCGGTATGGAAGAGATACGCCTCATCGGTCCCACCTTCGACGACCAGCGCAGCCCGCGTATCGGGTCCGATCTCGGCAATCCGATCGAGCACGTCGGCCACACCGGGATCACCGAGGAGACCGCCCAGAAGCCGAGCGTGCGGACGGTCACCTCGTGCGCTTCCGGTCACCGAGGTCCGACCGTAGTCATCGCGGGCCAGTGCGAGCACTGAGACGTCGGCCGTTCGGGGTATCGCGAACGGCGACGACGTCGCCACCACGACCGGCGCGTCGAGCTGGCTTGCCAGCTGGCACCATCGAGCGCCGAACGCCTCCTGTGCGGCGGGATGCAGGAATGCCTCGGGGGCCTCGATCAGGACCGCTCCGACCTCGTGACCCGAGGTCATCATCGCTCGTGCGATGCCGACCGCGACCAGCGCACGCACCCCCACCGGAGGCAGGGCGACATCGAGCTCGTCGCGCACCTCGACGCGGCCCTGGACATCGATCGCGACCTGAGAGACCTCGGGGATGACGGGGCGGATCGCGTCGCGAAGGTGCTGTGCCACGTCGTGACGGACCACTGGATCCGTGAGATCGAACGGCGTGGCACGCACCAGGTCGCGAGGGGTCGCCGTCACGGTCGCATGCACGACACGGCGGTCGAACGGCCGATCGGTCGAACGCGTCCCGCGATCGATGTCCCACTCGGAGGAAATGGGCGTGCCGTCGGCCAGTGTGAACGCCACGCGCGGGCGTCCGGGCCGTCCGCGCGGCAGATCACGCGCCGGACGGAATCGCACGGTGGCGTCGAGGCCGGCCGCGATTGCGAACAAGACCGTCGATGACCCGGATCGATTCGGCCCGACGAGCACCGTGCACGGCGTCTCGAGTGGTACGCGAAGCGCCTGGTCGAACACCGAGCGCACGTCGCTGATCGTCGCAGACGTGACCCGTGCCGTCATCGCCGGCGTCACCGCACGCGGGCCAGGAAGTGTCGCTTCTTCCCCACCTTGATGACGAACATCCGCCGGCCCGCCAGATCCTCGGTGGTGACGACGCGTTGCGGATCATCGACGACAACGTTGTCGAGACGGACCGCGGACTGCTCGACCAGCCGGCGAGCCTCGCCGTTGCTCGCGGCAGCACCGACCCGCCGGATCAGTTCGAGAACGCCCAGCCCGGCATCGAGGTCGGCGCGCGACACGTCGGATGAGGGGGCCTCGGCGAACACTTCGGCGATCGTCGCGTCGTCGAGTCCATCGAGCGGCGCATCGCCGAACAGTGCGCGTGTGGCGTGCTCGGCGCGCTCCACCCCGGCATCGCCATGCACGATCCGTGTCGCCTCGCGAGCCAGCGTCCGATGCGCGACGCGAGCATGCGGACGATCGCGCACCTCGGCGGCCAGTGCGTCGATCTCCTCGAGGTCGAGGAATGTGAACAGCTTGAGGAAGCGCACGACGTCGTCGTCCGCGGTGTTCACCCAGAACTGGAAGTACGCGTACGGCGTCGTCATTGCCGCGTCGAGCCAGACAGCGTTGCCTGCCGACTTGCCGAACTTGGCGCCGTCGGCCGTCGTCAACAGCGGCCAGGTCAGTCCGTACGCCTCCCGACCGGTCGCCCGCCGGATGAGATCGATCCCCGCGACGATGTTGCCCCATTGGTCGGAGCCGCCGCACTGCAGCACACAACCGTGCGTGCGGTGCAGGTGGAGGAAGTCGTAGGCCTGCAGCAGTTGATAGCTGAACTCCGTGTAACTGATTCCCTGCTCGCGGGCGTCGAGACGGCGACGAACGGACTCCTTGGCGATCATGGCGTTGACGCTGAAGTGCTTGCCGACATCACGCAGCACCTCGATGAAACCGAGCGCGTTCCACCATTCGGCGTTGTCGAGCAGCATCCCGCCGTCGGCCGAATCAAGGTCGAGGACACGCGCCAGCTGCGCACGGATACCCGCGAGGTGAGCCGCGATCGTTGCATCGTCGAGCAGCGTGCGTTCGCTGTCGCGACCGGAAGGGTCGCCGATGCGGCCGGTGGCGCCGCCGGCAATCGCGATCGGCCGGTGGCCAAGACGCTGCAGCCAGGCCATCGCCATCATGCCGACGAGGTTGCCGGCATGGAGCGACGGTGCCGTGGGATCGAAGCCGACGTAATACGTCACCGGCCCCGCGTCGAACGCCTCCCGCAGGCCCGGCTCATCGGTGATGTCCTGCACGAAACCTCGTGCGCGCAGCAGATCAATCGGGTGCTCGGCGGTCATCGCAGGCCCGGGGGAGGGATCAGTGCCGGCACCCGGGAGACTGGCAGCCAGTCGGGCATCCCGTCGGCCCACACGAGTGTGTCGGGTCCGATCGTTCCGTCGAGCACGTGACGGCGCATCGCCGCCAGGTCGACCGGGCCGAGGCGCTCCTCACCGTCGAGGTAGTACCACCGCGCCGGCGACGGACGGCTGAAGTCGAAGGCCTGGCTTCCGGATTGCTCGGTGTCGTCCACCGTCGACTCCCGATCCGATGTCCTCGACGTCTGCGGCGGGCGCGAGCCGCTGCCGGGCAGCCTAGCGGTGGCGGCTGATCGGCCGAGCCGGCCACGGCGTCGGTGACGCTATCGTCGCCACCGACGAGAGAGGCGAGGACCGGCCATGCCCGGATGCACGTGCCCCACGCTCAATGTCATCAGCGGAGACATGGCGCGCGCCTTCGTCGCCGCACACCTCGAAATGGACCGGATCGACGGGATGACGCGACGTGTGCACCGCTGCCCCGATACCGGGATCGAATGGGTCGAAGAACGACAACCAGTCGGCTATGGCGACGACGTCACCGTGCTGCGTCGCCTCCGCTGACGCGAGTCGGGCGTCACCCGGCGTGGATGCCGCGCGAATCCGCCGCGAGCACATACGACTCGACGAGGTGGTGCCAGTGGCAGGCCGTGCACACTTCGACGACATAGATCTGCAGTTCGCCGAAGCGATCGGCGGCGGCCGCGAGGGATTCGGCAGCGACCGCACGCCCGCCCGGACTGCGTGAACGATCTCGCTCGAAGGCGTAGTGAACGTGCACGAGCTCGGCGTCGCACAATGGACAGGGATCGCGGCTCGGTCGGCCGAGATGCTTCGCGGCACGCACCAGTTCCGGGTGGGCATCGCGCACCCCGTCGGCATCGCGAGCTCCGGACGTGACCGCCTGAATCACGGCACGCCGCTGCATGCGGTAATCGATGCGTGACCGTCGCATCTGCATGCTCCCGACCGCTCGACATCGGTGCGCGTCGACAGACAACGATACGGCGGCGGTGCCCGGCACGCTCGCCGGACGCCGCCGCCGGTCTCGGCGGGTCAGGAACCCGTCAGCTCGTCATCCAGTCCGGCTTGCCGCCCTTCGTCGCCCAGAAGATGTCGGCGATCTCGTCGATCTTTGCGAGCAGATCCTCGCCCGCGGCCGGATCCATCGTCTTCTTGGCGTCTCCGGCAGCCTTGATCGCCAGCCAGAACTTCTCGTGGAGGTCCGGGTACTCCTCGAGGTGGTTCGGCTTGAAGTAGTCCGTCCATAGCACGGAGAGGTGGTGCTTGACGAGTTCCGCGCGCTCTTCCTTGATGATGACGCAGCGCTGCCGGAACGTGTCATCGTCCGAATCGTGGTACTTCTTGGCGATCTCGAGCACGGATTCGGCTTCGATACGCGCCTGCGCCGGGTTGTAGACGCCACACATCAGGTCGCAGTGCGCGTCGACGCGGGTCAGGCCGCCACGCGGGTCGAGATGACGGAGGACAGTCCAGAATGCCTTCACGGTCACTCCTTCGATTGGGAGATCGGTCGTTGCCGAGCGTAGTGCTCGCTGCACGGTGTGACACCCGGCCGTCGGCACACGCCACTCATCAGCCGGGCGGCCGGGACCGGCGCGGGACCGCCGCAACTGGCGGGCCATCGTGATGCTGCACCCGGGGCTGCGGCGGGTCATGGGCCTTCTCGTGGCATGGTCGCTGTTGCGATCGGCCCTCGTTCGCGTCCACGGTGCGTCGATGCTGCCGGCGTTGCATCCTGGCGACGTTCTGCTCACCGTGCCCGCGACACCCGTGATGCTCCGACCGGGGACAGTGGTGGTCCTCCACGATCCCGACGACGATGCGCACCTTGTCGTCAAGCGGATCGCGCGTCTCGCCGGTGACCGCGTCGACGTGCGCGGCGACAATCCCGCATGGTCGACCGACAGTCGTCAGTGGGGGTTGATCGACCGTGCCGCCGTCACTCGTGTCGCGATCGCGCGCTGGCCGCGGCACCGCAGCCAGATGCGTCAGTGACCGTCCTGGACGATCGCGTCGGCCTCGATCTCGACGAGCAGTCCCGGCGTGATCAAGCGGGACACCTCGACCATTGTTGCGGCCGGACGAATCTGGCCGAAGACCTCCCCGTGCACGCGCCCGACCACCTCCCACTGCGAGATGTCGGTCACGAACGTTCGAGTCCGCACCACGTCGGCGAGGCTGGCGTCGACGGCCTCAAGCGCGGCCGCGATCCGGCGGAACACCTCCCGTGCCTGCGCGGCGACATCGCCCTCACCGACGACGCTTCCGTCTGGCTGTATTGCCGTCGTTCCGGAAATGACCACGTGGTCGCCGACCCGAACCACCCGGCTGTAGCGGACGAGCACCTCCCACGGGCCGCCGCTGTCGACCTGACGCCGAGCCATGTTCCGTCCTGTCGCCTCACCGGTCACGGTCGGCCTGCCGACGCGCCCACCATTCGTCGAGCGCCGCCAGGGCGTCGCGCTCGCTCATCTCTCCCCGATCGAGACGCAGCTCGAGCAGGTGGTTCCACGCTTCGCCGACGATCGGGCCGGGTGGCACGCCGAGGTGGCGCATGATCGCGTTGCCGTCGACCGCCGGGCGCATCGCGTCGAGTTCTTCCTGCTGGCGAAGCGCGACGACGCGCGCCTCGAGTTCGTCGACGCGCCGCTGAATGTCGGCGGCCTTGCGCGCGTTGCCGGTGGTGACATCCGCACGGGTGAGCATGTTGAGACGATCCAGCAACCGGCCGGCGTCGGAGACGTAGCGGCGAACCGCCGCGTCCGTCCATCCCTGCTTGTAGGTGTGGAACCGCAGGTGAAGACGGACGAGTTCGCTGACGTCACGCACGGTCGCCTTGTCGAACTTCAGCTCCCGGAGGCGATGGCGTGTCAGTCGCGCGCCGACCACGTCGTGGTGGTGGAAGGTGACCGTGCCGTCATGATGGATCTCCCGAGTGGCGGGCTTGCCGATGTCGTGCAGCAGCGCCGCGAGACGCAGCACGACATCGGGTCCATCCGACTCGAGCGCCATGACGTTCTCGACCACGGCAACCGTGTGGGCGTAGACGTCCTTGTGCCGATGCGCCGGATCGACACACGCACGGAGTTCGTCCAACTCCGGCAGCACCCACCGTGTCATCCCCGTCCGCACCAACAGCTCGATGCCGCGGCGCGGCTGGCTCGACGACACGAGCTTGACGAGCTCGTCGCGGATCCGTTCCGCCGAGATCGTCTCGAGCGCGTCGACCATCGCAATCGCCGCGTACTCGGTCGCTTCGTCGACGTCGGCGCCGAGGAACGCCGCGAATCGGGCCAGCCGCACCATCCGCAGAGGGTCATCGCCGAACGAGATCCGCGGATCGATGGGTGTGCGCAACACTCCCCGACGGAGGTCGCTGAGGCCACCGAATGGGTCGACGAACGCGAAGTCGGGAACGCGCACGGCCATGGCATTGACCGTCAGGTCACGACGTGCGAGGTCGTCGTGGATGCTCGTCCCGAACGTCACCTCGGGATGGCGCGACCCCGGTTCGTACGCATCGGAACGGTAGGTCGTGATCTCGATCGTGCGCAGCGGCCAGCCGGCCTGCTCGCGTTGGCAGGACACCGTTCCGAACGCCGCGCCGGTCAGCCACACGGCGGTGGCCCATCCGCGCACGATGCGCTCCGTCTCCTCGGGTCTCGCAGACGTCGCGAAATCGAGGTCGACCTCGGCGAGGTTGTCGGCATCCCCGCCCGCCAGAAGGGTGTCACGCACCGTCCCGCCGACGAGATGCAATTCGTGCCCGGCGGCAGCGAAGCGCTCCCCGAGTTCTCGCGCCTCGGGATACACGTCGACAAGCCGTCCGAGCTGGACGGCTTGGTCGGGCGAGAGTGCGTCGCTCACAGGCCTCTTCGCGGTCGATGTTCCCGTCGAGTCCGGCAGTGTGCACCGCGGCGATCGCACCGCATGCGCCGGCACATCCGGGCTGAGGCTAATGGGTGTCGAACGGCGGGTCCGGCGAGCAACGCACGGTTGGGCACCTCGACGTACGGTCGGGCATCATCACCGAGCACGCCTCGCGGTGCGTCCGACGCGCGAATGGGAGCCGATGCCGCCCGTTGACCTGCCACCACCGCCACCTCCGGGTGCACCACACGCGCCGACCACGATGCAGACGGTGTCACCACCCGCGACCGGCGAGTGGTCGCCGCTGGACGCGACGATCGTGACCGTGTGGCGCCTGGCACTGGGATTCGGCCTCGGACCGCCCGCGATCGGCGCAGCGGTGCTCGGCGCGATACTGCTTTCGGCGTGGCGCTGGATTCCCGCGGCCGTCGCACTCGTGATGGTGCCTGCCGGGGTGTGGTGGTACCCGCGGGCGCGCTACCGGCGATGGCGGTGGTGCCTCGGCGACCTCGCACTCGACCTCGAGTACGGGGTGCTCGTCCGGCGGCGCGAATCGATTCCGTACTTTCGCATTCAACAGATCGATGTCACCCGGGGTCCACTCGCCCGGGCGCTCGGACTCGCCGCGCTGGACGTCACCACCGCATCGGCATCGGGCGGTGCAAGCCTCCCGGGCCTCGACGCGGCGCTGGCGCCCGTGCTGCGGCAAGAACTGCTCCAGCGAACCGCAGCGCGTGCTGCCGGCACCGAGGCCGACGATGCCGTCTGACGGTCATCGGGTGCCGCCCGGCGACGGGTCCCGCACCGCACCCACCGACGTCCCGACCGAGGTTTCGTTCAGCTCACCACGCGCGCTGCATCCCGCGTCGATTGTCGTCGGCGTTCCCGTGGGCCAGATCGTGCAGAGCGTGCTCGTTCCCGGTGCCGCACTCATCGCCGTCGCCGGTCGCGCGACACCGCTCGTGTTCGGCCTGGTCGGCATCGTCGGCCTCGTCGTGCGTATCGCCCAGTGGCGGCGATTCCGCTTCTCGTTCGACGGCGCGGTCGTACGGATCGACCACGGCGTGCTCGCTCGACGGCATCGCAGCATCGACGTCGGACGCATCCAACAGGTAGAACTCGACCAGCCAGCGATTCAGCGGCTATGTCGGGTTGCTTCCGTGCGCATCGAGACAGCCGGCAGCTCCCGCGAACCCGACATCGAATTGCGCGTCCTCGGCGTTGCCGACGCGCGTGCGCTGCGGTCGGCGGTTCGCGCGAGCCCGCGACGGGCCGGCGGTACGGCGTCCCAGGAGCAGGCACCGGCGTCGGCGCTCCTGGTGCTGCCCATCGGCGTCGTCGCCCGCAGCGCGGTGACTGGTGCGCAGCTGCTCGTCCTGCCCACCGTGTTGGCAGGCGCGCTCCAATTCGTCGGTGATCGGACCGATGAGGCGTTCTCGGCACTCGTGCGTGCACTCACCGATGAAGGACTCGTGGTACGTGCCTTGGAGCATCGCGTGCTCGCCTTCGTCGCGACGGCAGCCGTTCTGCTCGCCGTCAGCGTCGTCACCGCGCTCGTCGTCGGGATCGTGCGGGAAGGCGGATTCCGCATCGATGTCGCCGACGGTGACCTGCGCATTCGTCGCGGGCTCCTCGGCACACGCGAATCCACCGTGCCGCGATCACGCGTCCAGAGCGTGCACGTGCAGGCGAATCCGTTGCGTCGTGCCCTGGGAATCGCCACAGTGCGCGTGTCGTCAGCGGGCGGCGGCGAGCAGGGGCAGTCCCGGGTCACGATCCCGGCCATCGGACACCGCGATGCGCTCGCGTTGGCCGAAACCATGCTCGATGCACCGGTGCCGGAGACCGATCTCGTTGCTCACCCCCGGGCAGCCCGAGCGCGCGTTCTTGTTCGCGCACTGCTCGTTGCTGCCTCCGCCACCGGACTGGGGGCGGTGCTCGCCACGATCACCGGATGGCCCGGACCGCCGGCGCGCGTCGCCGCCTCGATCGCTGTGATCACCGGCGTGACCGCGGTCGCATTCGCCTTCGCCGACCATGCTGCGCTCGGCCATGCCCACACCAACCAGGTCGTTGCCGCCCGCCACGGCGCCGTCCTGCGGACGTTGAGCGTTGCCCCGGTGTTGAAGGTTCAGGCCTGCACCACGCGCGCGACGTGGTTCCAGCAGCGCCGCGGGCTGGCGACGTGCACCGCACATGTGGCCGGGCCTGGGGGTGACGTCAGGATCCGTGACGGCGATGCGCGAGCGGTCGCTGCCGTCCACGCCGCGCTGCGCGCGCATGCCGCGAGATCGCCGGACGTCACACCTCCAGCAGAATCGTCATCGGCCCATCGTTGACGAGTCCCACATTCATGTGCGTGCGAAACCGCCCCGTCGCGACCGTCACCCCGTGTTCCCCCAGTCGTTGGGCCACGCGTTCGACGAGTGGCTCGGCATGTTCCGGCGGTGCCGCGGCGACGTAGGACGGCCGCCGCCCCTTCGCGGTGTCGGCGTAGAGTGTGAACTGGCTCACGACGAGCACGGCGCCACCCGCATCGAGACAACTGACGTTGGGCACACCTTCGGCGTCGGGGAAGACCCGCAACGTGGCAATCCGGTCGGCGATGCGGGTCGCGGCCACGTCGTCGTCCTCGTGGGCGACGCCGACGAGCGCGAGAAGTCCGGCGCCGATCCGCCCGACCTCCTCCGCTGGCGCATCCCGCTCAGGCGCCGAGGTGACCCATGCTTCGTGGACCCGTTGAAGCAGTGCGCGCATGTCCGTCCTCGCCGTCGCAACCCGTTCGTGGCCGGTCGGTCACGGGTGCGTGATGAAGGTGCATCGCTACCCTCGGCTCATGCCCAGGTACCCGACTCGCCGCGCGACGTCAGCAGGCGGTGTCGTGTGCGACGACCGCGCTGATGGCCGGCGTTGGGTGCTGCTCATCGCCCGACGCAATGCCGCGGGCACGCCGCAATGGACCTTACCGAAGGGCGGCATCGAGCCGGGTGAATCCGACGCGCAGGCCGCGCTGCGCGAGGTCCGCGAGGAGACCGGTCACGGAGCCGTGATCAGCCACCTGCTCGGCACCATCGACTACTGGTTCGTCTGGCGGCCGGATCGAGTGCGCTATCACAAGTACGTCCACTACTTCTTCATGTGGTGGGATGGACACCCGCCGGGGCCCCGTGACGACGAGGCCGAGCACGTCGAATGGGTGCCCGCGGACGTCGCGCTCGTCCGACTCGCGCATCGCAATGAACGTCGTCTGGTCGAACGCGCGCAGGTCGCCGTCGCCGAACTCGCGCAACCGCCGCGCCACCACGACATCGGCGTCGAGCGGTGACGATCGGGCCGCGCACCGGCGCTGCCGTGGAGACCGTGCATCGTCCGCGGTCACTGCTGATCGCGCTCGTCGTGCTGATGACGTCGGTCGGCATGCCAGCGCAGGCGCAGACGCCTGATGATGATGCCCTGCGACTGACCGTCTCCGCGTTGAGCGCCGTCTTGGGCCCCGGCAGTGTCCCGCCGGTGGATGCCGCGACGACGATGGATGCACCGCGCGCCGACATGGACCTGCAATTTCGCCTGCTGATCGAGAATGTCGGCACCGAGCCGCTCGATCAGCTGCGTGTCGTCACCGAATTCTTTCCCGCGGCCGACTCCCGCGATGCATTGCACGACGCACTCAACGGCGGACTCGACGGACCCGCGGCGCAGGTGTTCGAACGTGACGTGCGCGAGGGTGGACCGCTCGCCCCACGCGAGATCGCCGGCCACCGTGAACGACTTTCCCCGGACGATCTGTCGTGGACCGAACGCGGCGGTGTCCACCCCATCCGCATCGCCGTCATGCGCGGGACGCTGGTCCTGGCCGAGGTCGTCACGGCCGCCGTGTGGTTGCCGCAGAATCCGGCGACACCGATTCCGACCGTATTCGTGTGGCCGCTCGATCAGGCGCCCACAGCGGGCGTCGGCAGCACCTACGCACCCGGGGCCGACCGAGCACTGGTTGCCGGTGGCCGGCTCGACGACCTCCTCCGGGCGCTCGGCCGCGTCAGCCCGAACGGCGTCGTGCTCGCCCCGGCCGCGCACCTGCTCGAAGAACTGCAGGACCGCGCCGACGGATTCACCCTTGTCGAGCCCCGCAACGTCGACACGGCGAGGCGATCCGTCGAGCCGGAGGATCCCGAGGCCCGACTGGCGAACGACGTCCTGCAGCGCATCCGTGACCGGGCCGATGCCACGACACACCCGCCCGTATCGGCGACGTACGCGCGTGCAGACCTCTCGAGTCTGCTGGACGCCGACGAGCCCCCGTTGACGGCACTCGCGAGTCTCGCAGCGCTCGAAGGCGCCGCGCGCACGCAGGCGCTGCTCGATCGCGAGCCGGATGCCGCAACGCACCTGCTCGACGGCGCACTCGACGAACGGGCACTCGACCTGTTGCCGGCGAGTCGACTGCTCGTCCCCGTCGATGCGCTCGATGCCGACCTCGACGGCGACGATCCGGCCGTCCGCACACTCGTCACCCCGGCCGGGCGCACCATGACGGCGTTGGTCGCCGACCCATTCGTCTCCACGACGCTCAGCCGTCCCGATCTGCGCAATGGCGTGGCCACTGCGGTCCAACGGGTCGTCGCCAGCAGCGCGATGGCGATGTTCGACGCCGATCGGGGTTCCGGCCAGCCCCTGATCATCGTCCCGCGCCACGACTGGGATCCCGGCGCAGCTCTCGCCGCCGGGATCCTGACCGAACTGTCGTCGGCCACCTGGATCGAACTGGTTTCGCCGGCGACGGTCGCCGCGACGACCGGACGTCCGACGGCCACCCTGGCTCTCGCGAACCCGGAACGCGGACTCGACGCGGAGTTCCTCGGCGACCTGGCGGCTGCCCGGCGTGAACTCACCGCGGCACACGGCGCACTTCCCGTTGAGGTCACCACGATCGGCGGACACCCGCCTGCTGCACTCGAGACCGCACTGCTGCGCGCGGGGTCGTCCCTGCTCGCCGTCGGAGGGCAGACGCACGCGGCGATGCTGGTCGATGACGTGCGCCAGGCCGTCGCCGACACGTTCGGGACAGTGTCGGTGACCGCATCACGCGTGACACTCACGTCGGACACCGGCCAGGTTCCGATCACGCTGCAGCGACAAGGTGACCTGCCGGTGATGGTGCGTGTCGAGGTGTCGTCGCCAGGCCGTCTCACGTGGCCCGACGGCCGGGTGTCGGAGCCGCTCGCCCTCGGTGAGGACGGCGGTCAGACCGTGTCGTTCGCGACCACCGCGAGGTCGACGGGCACCTTCCCCGTGACCGTGCGAGTCACCGATCCGACGGGGTCCCAGGTGCTCACGACCGCCACCGTCGTCGTACGGTCGACAGCACTGTCCGGGCCGGCATTGGGAGTCATCGGCGCATTGGTCGCGCTCCTGCTCGTCGCCGGCTTGTTCCGTGCGCGGCGTCGCCGTCCGCTGCTCGCCGTCGTCGATCGGAACAACGACACATGATCACACCGTTGGAGCCGCCAGCGGTGCGGTCGACAGGACTGACGCCGCACCAGGCGAATGATGCGGAATACTGCACCGACGGAGTCGTGGAGTGTGCCCATGCGGGACGGTGACGCCGAGACCATCACCGATGGTCCCAGCGACGACGCTCCCGTGGAACCGTCGCGGTCATGGCCGGGTCGTTCGCATCTCGCCGGCCGCTACCAGCTCGAGGAACCGATCGCCTCCGGCGGTGCCGCGATCGTGTGGCGCGCGTACGACGAGAATCTCGCACGTCCGGTCGCAATCAAGCTGCTCCACCCGCATCACGCGAACGATCCGACGGTTGTCGAACGGTTCGAACGCGAATCCCGCGCGGCCGCGCAGCTCAACCATCCCAACACGGTTCGGATCTACGACACCGGCACGGAGGACGATCTCGTCTTCCTCGTCATGGAATACGTCGACGGTCCGAGTCTCCGTGAAGTGCTGCGGTCACGGGGGCCACTCGATCCCGCCGTCGCCGCCGCGTTGGGAGAACAGGTCGCGTCCGCGCTCGGCGATGCGCACGTGCACGGGCTCGTGCACCGCGATGTCAAGCCGGCGAACATCCTCATCGCGGCCGACGGCACCGTCAAGGTGACCGACTTCGGTATCGCCAAGGCGCTTTCGGGGGCGGATGCGACGCTGACCTCGCCCGGCACGGTCGTCGGAACCGCCGCGTACGTGGCACCGGAACAACTCGAGGACGCGTCGGTCGATGCGCGAGCCGACGTGTATGCGCTCGGCGTCGTGCTTCACGAGTGCCTCACCGGTCGGCCGGCATTCAGCGGTGACACGCCGACAGCGACCGCGGCCATGCGGCTGACGCATGATCTGCTGGCCCCGCGTCAACTTCGGGCGGACGTGCCGCGAACACTCGACGACGTTGTCGTGCGGGCGACGCGCCGCGACCGGTTGGACCGATTCCGCGACGGCACCGTGATGGCGGAAGCGCTCGCACCGCTGGTGCGCAGCAAGCCGAGCGACCTGACGGCGGCACTCGTGCAGCCAGACCGCCCACGCGACGACGACGTCGACGTCCGCGACGAGCAGCCCTACTCGGGCCCGATGCCCGCCACCCGACGCGAGTATGCGCGGCGACTCGCCGCGGCATTTGCCGGCGGGCTCGTTCTCACGCTCGTCGCCGTGTTCGCGATGCGCGCGCTGCAGGACGATCCCGGAGCTGTCGTCGATGCGATCGACTGGCAGGTCGAGGGCACGTTCGTCGCCGATCGGGCGGATCCCGACGGTGGCGACAACAGCGAACTCGCCGCGCTTGCGAGCGATGGAGACCTGCAGACCGCCTGGTCGAGTTCCGTGTATCCCTCCCCGGCCTTCGACGACGAGCGCGGGGGTATCGGCCTCGTGTTCGATCTCGGGCAACCGCGCGAGGTGCGCTCGGTGATCCTCGAGCTGGTCCGCGGCGGCGTCGACGTCGAGCTGTACGCGGCGGACGAGCTGCCATCGATCGAGGACACTCCGGACAGTTGGGGCACGGTACGTGCAGCGCAGACCGACATTCGCCCGCAGCAGCCGTTCCAGCTGACCCCGACGACGCAGCGCTACTGGCTGGTGTGGATCACCGGCCTTTCCGCCGACTCCGCGGGTGAGTTCCGCGTCGACATCGCCGAGGTGCGCTTCCGTGGCCCCGCGTGATCCCGACGTGATGACCGCCGACCTCGACGACGCGGACTTGTTGGCGACCTATGCCGACGAATCGAAGTCGTCCGCCGCACGTGAGCACGCGTTCCGTAAGCTCGTCGAGCGACATCAACATCGGCTCTTCCGGGTGTGTGTCCGTGTCCTGGATTCGGCCGCCGATGCCGAGGAGGCCGTTCAGGAGACGTTCATCCGTCTCGCACGCCGTGCATCGACGTTTCGCGGCGACAGTCAGGTCTCGACGTGGTTGTACCGGATCGCCCACAACGTGGCGACAGACCGCATTCGCTACGAAGCCCGGCGACCGTCGACTGCCGTGGACGATCTGACCCTTGTGTCCGACGATCCGGACGCGGATGACCACATCGCCGCGTCCGATACCGCCGAGGCGCTCCGTGGCGCCATCGCTCAGCTCGACGAACAGTCCCGCCGGCTGCTGCTGCTCGTCGCCGTTGACGAGCTGTCGTACGAAGAAGCCGCAGCGGTGACGGGGCTCGCCGTCGGCACGATCAAGAGCCGCGTGAGTCGTGCGCGGGTGCGACTGGGTGGACTTCTGCGAGACGCCGCCAGCGAAGGGGACCTCCCGGCAGGTGACCGTGGCCCGCACACGGCCGATCCCGGTGGACCCGCGCGACCGCGTGGCCCTCCCGACGGGTGAGCATCGTGGCAACCATTGCCGGACCACCGCCGTCCAACAACTGCCCGTGGAGGACCGAATCCGCACCCGCGGAGTCGTGGAGTCTTCGTGATCACCGCCGAACGCCTGGCCGACTACCTGGCCGGAACACTCGAGCCTGACGAGTCGCACCTCGTCGAGGCCGAACTGGCACGTGATCCGAAAGCCCGCGCAATGCTCGCCGACCTGCGACGCGCCGATGCCGCGCTCGCGCACATCGCCCCGACCCCGATACCCGAGGGCTTCGAAGCACGGTTGCGTGATCGGCTGCAACCCGAGATCACGCGTGCGATTGCCCCGTCCGGCCACGACGCGACCGATGCAACGGTGCTCGCATTCCGCTCCCGTCGCACACGATGGATCACCGGTGTGGCGGCCGCCGCGGCAGCGGTGACCGTCATCGCCGGCGTCGGTCTGACGTCGACGAATCTGTTCGGCGGCGCCGACGACATGGCCGCCGACACCGCCGAATCCGAGCAGGCCGACGCTCCCGTCGCCTCGCTGGCATTGCCGGAGTCCTCGACATTGTCCGGACCGCTCGTCGTCGAGCTCGATCGAACCGCAACCGACGCGGTGATCGATGACGTCCTGGCTGTGCCCGAACTGCGGGATCTCGCGGGTCAGTCGCTCGACCGCGCCAGCGGTACCCAGCTGGCGGCAGACCATCGTCAGACGCTGGATGTGGGTGCCGCCGATGGCGATGCGAGCGTGTTGTCGGACGACGCCGGCGGCCAATCGGCGCGTGAGGAAGCCGCCGACTCCGCAGCGCCCGGCACCGCACCGTGCCTGGACACGCTGGGTGATGATCCGCCGCCGATCATCGCCTACGTCGAACAGGCCACAGATTCCAACGGCACACCGGTGGTCATCTTCGGGCTTGTGACGTTCGGCGACGGCACCTATGACACCCGTGAGGTGCGAGTCGTGGAGATCGAGTCGTGCGACGTCATCGCCCAACACGTCGGGCGCGAAAGCGCCGATGACCGCAGCTGATCAGCGCGATCGGACGACGAGCCATCCACCCCACACCGCAGCGGGGTAGGCGAGCAGGGTCAGCCCTGCGGACGCCGTCGAACCGCTCGCCGTGGCGAATCCCACCGCGACCGTGAATCCCGCGAGCGTGAGTGCCACGGCCCGGACGAACGGGGTGACCGTCTCGTCGGCGGCCCACAGCACGGCTCGCGCGACAACCCAACCGATCGCACCGGACGAGAGCAGGAAGAACGCCCCTCGGGCGAGCACGGGTCCCAGCAGCAATCCGCCCAGGCCCGCGGCGAACAGGCCGGCCACGAGCACCCGAGCCGTGAGTAGGGCACCGAGGTGACCGCCGTTGTCTGTGGCCACCCGACCCCCGCGAGCGGCGGCGATCCGCGCTCCCGCAGCCTGCGCACGGTCGTTGCGCGCCTGGGCACAGTCCGGACAGTGGTAGCCGACCGCGGCATCCCTACTGCACTGCGGGCAGATGGAGTCCTCGCACGACGAGCAACGCAGACGCGTGACGACATCGGGGTGACGCGCGCAGCGGGGGGTCTCGTCCATGGTCACGCAGCATATTGCGCCGGGAATACTGTGGCCCGGTCGGCCGTTAGGCTCCCCGAAGCCTCGTGTTCGAACACCGATCAGGATGTCCCATGACGCACGACTCCGCCGTCCACCAGACGGTCATCATCGGATCCGGTCCCGCAGGACTCACCGCGGCGGTCTATGCCGCGCGTGCGAGTCTCGAACCGCTGCTGGTCGAAGGCGTCTCCGAGGGTGGTCCGACGGGTGGTCAGCTCACGCTCACCACGGATGTCGAGAACTTCCCGGGATTTCCGGAGGGCATCGTCGGACCCGAATTGATCCAGAACATGCGGCAACAGGCCGAACGCTTCGGCACCACGTTCGTGACCGAGGACGTCACGTCGGTCGATCTCGCACAGCGTCCGTTCACGCTGCACACCGCGTCGGGCACCCAGATCCGCACTCAGTCGCTCATCGTGGCCACCGGTGCGCGACCGCGCCGCCTCGAGGTGCCCGGTGAGGACACACTGTGGGGCGCCGGCGTCTCTGCGTGTGCGACCTGCGACGGCTTCTTCTTCCGCGACCGTCATGTCGTCGTCGTCGGCGGTGGCGACTCGGCAATGGAAGAGGCCACGTTCCTGACGAAGTTCGCGACGAAGGTGACCGTTGTTCACCGCCGGACCGAATTGCGCGCGTCGGTGATTATGCAGGAACGCGCCTTCAAGAATGACAAGATCGAGTTCATTCTCGACAGCGAGATCGACTCGATCAACGGAGCTGACGGCCAGGTCTCGTCGGTGACACTCCGCAATCGTGCGGGCGAGACGACTGACCTCGCCTGTGATGGGGTGTTCCTGGCGATCGGCCACATCCCGAACACCCAGCTGTTCACCGACGTCCTCGACACCGACGACGAGGGATACCTCCTCGTCGACGAACCGTCCACGGCGACAAACGTCGCCGGGGTGTTCGCGGCGGGCGACGTCATGGATCACACCTACCGTCAGGCAATCACCGCTGCGGGGACCGGATGCAAGGCAGCAATCGACGTCGAACGGTGGCTGGCCTCGTCGGAGGCCGTCACCGCCGCCGCACCCGACGCGACACCTACCGTTCGACAGGTGTGACCGCACCGGGAATATTTTCCGAGGCGAGACCGTTCTCTCCCACAGACGGCCGGCGACGACGGCATATCAACCCGCCGGGTTCGCGGCGCACCGTGGGACCAACCCCGACGCTGACCGCACCGGCAACCGAGGAGAAGTTCATGGGCGCAACGCCAGTGACAGACGCCGAGTGGGCCAACGAGGTCCTTGAGGCAGACAAGCCCGTACTGGTCGACTTCTGGGCCGAATGGTGCGGACCGTGCCGCATGGTCAGCCCGATCGTCGACGAGATCGCCGACGAGCACGGCGAATCGCTCAAGGTCGTCAAGCTCAATGTCGACGACAGCCCGGCGACGGCACGCGAGTACGGAATCATGTCGATTCCGACACTCATGGTGTTCGCGCAAGGTCAGCCGGCCAAGCGCATCGTCGGTGCCAAGGGCAAGGCCGCGCTTCTCGCCGACCTCGCTGATTTCGTCGGCTGACGTCGGCCGTACCCCGCGAGCGAGCTGACCGCGGCAGCGCGCGTACGCTGCCGCCCGTGGAACTCATCCGGCGCGGCCAAGTCGGCTCCGAGGTCGAGGACATTCAACGTCGCCTCTCGGAGCTCGGTTTCGCCTGCGCTGACGAGCCGGGACGCTTCGGCCCGGCGACGGTCGCGTCCGTCCGCGCATTCCAACAACTCCGCGGGCTGCCCGCGGACGGCATCGTCGGTCCGGACACCTGGCATGCACTTGTGGGCGCCTCTTTCCGGCTCGGCGACCGCCTGCTGTACCTCACGAACCCACCGCTTCACGGTGATGATGTCCGCGACCTTCAACGCCGGCTCAACCGCCTTGGCTTCGACTGCGGCTACGACGACGGCGTGTACGGAGACCGGACGGCCGACGCACTGCGTGAGTTCCAGCTCAACGTCGGCGTGCTCGTCGACGGCATTGCCGGAACCAGCACGTTCGCCCTGCTGGCGAATCTGCACCGTGCGCACCAGGAGGCCGCTGCATCGGTCGTACGCGAACGCGACGATCTGCGCCGACGGCACCGGACCTCGCTGGCCGGAACACGCATCCTCGTCGACCCCGCCCACA
Organism: Nitriliruptoraceae bacterium; assembly: GCA_040904785.1. Taxonomy (GTDB): domain Bacteria; phylum Actinomycetota; class Nitriliruptoria; order Nitriliruptorales; family Nitriliruptoraceae; genus JBBDSV01. The sequence continues at coordinate 7,317 of JBBDSV010000028.1, read as the reverse complement.
GCCCCGACGACCCGGGCGTCACGGCCGCGGACGGTCGAACCGAACACGAGGTCACCTGGGGAATCGCGACCCGCGTCGAGGGCCGGCTCATCGCACTGGGTGCGCACGCGGTGCTCAGTCGTGGCCCTCACGCATCGCCATCACCCACACAGCGCGCGCAACTCGCGAATCGGGAGGGCGTCGAAGCGATCCTCTCGATTCACGTCAACGGTGCAGCCTCGCCCGTCGCGCGTGGCGTCGCCGCGTACCACTTCGGCACCGACGCCACGATCTCGGAACGCGGTCGCGTCCTGGCGCAACTCGCGGCGGACCACGTCATCGAGCGTCTCGGGACTGCGGACTGCCGAATTCACGCGTCGACGTCCGCACTGCTGCGGGAATCGCGAGCGCCAGCGGCAATCGTCGAAGTCGGCTTCCTGACACACCCCGAGGAAGGTGCCGTCCTCTCCGCACCAGCCGGCCAGCGCCGCATCGGCGACGCACTCGCCGATGCGTTGGTCGCCTACCTGCTCGACCCACCTGATGCGACTGACGAGCCGAGCTCGGCGGTGAGCACCGCGAAGACGTGACACGATCCGTGAGCCGTACAGGGGACGATCACTCACCGGTGACTTCGTCGATACGGCCGTCTCGCCGCGGCAGAAGCAGCCCTGTCAGGAACCCGGCCAGCGTGCCCACGGTGAAGCCGGCGAGCACCCGTCGCCAGCCGCCCGGTGCGACCCAGGTGCCATCGGGCGCCTCGTCCGGCACCGCGTGCATCGGCTCGGTCACCGTGCCACCTCGTTCTCGCCCTACGTCGGTAGCATCGCAGCGTATCGGCCATCCCCGATAGCGACGCCGGCTGGAAGAGTGCCCCGTGCGGCTCGACACCGACCCCTACCTGGCGCGGTACGCCGCACGCGTCCAGGGCATGCGCGCCTCGGAAATCCGCGCGCTGTTCTCGGTTGCGTCACGGCCCGAGATCGTGTCGTTCGCTGGCGGCATGCCCGCGACGTCGAGCCTCGACATGGACGCGGTAGAAGCAATCGTCACCGAGGTCGTACGCACTGCGGGCGCGACGGCGCTCCAATATGGCACCGGACACGGTCGACTCGAACTTCGCGAACTGCTCGTCGAGGTCATGGCCGAAGAGCACGTTGTTGCGCACGCCGATGATGTGATCGTGACGGTCGGTGGCCAACAGGCACTTGAGCTGGTCGCAACATGCTTCGTCGACCCCGGCGACGTCGTGATCGCCGAGGGTCCGACGTACGTCGGCGGCATCGGGGCGCTCACGAGTCTCCAGGCGGACATCCGGCACGTCCCGGTTGACGACGACGGCATGCAGGTCGACCTGTTGGACGATCGGCTCGATCGGCTCGAGCGTGACGGCGTGCGACCGAAGTACATCTACACGATCCCGAACCACCTCAATCCGGCGGGCGTGACGATGTCGGTGGAACGGCGCCACCGGCTCGCAGAGATCGCCGAGCGCCGCGACCTGCTCATCGTCGAAGACAACCCGTACGGGCTCCTCGACTTCACCGGCGCACTGTCGCCCTCGTTGCGGTCGCTGGTGCCCGACCGCGTCATCTACATCGGCACGATGTCGAAGACGTTCGCACCCGGCGTTCGCACCGGATGGATCCTCGCGCCGCGTGCCGTGCGCGACAAGCTGATCGTGCTGCGCGAGGCTGCCGATCTGTGCCCGTCGAATTTCACGCAGATGGTCGTCGAGACCTGGCTGCGTACGCAGCCGTGGCGTGAACAGGTCAAGCGGTTTCGTTCGCTGTATCACGACAAGGCCGAAGCAATGCTTGCGGCACTTGCCGCAGAGATGCCGGAATCCGTGCACTGGACGACGCCGAAGGGCGGCTTCTACGTGTGGCTGACCCTCCCGAGCGGAATCGACACCTCGGACCTCCTGGCCAAGGCGATTCAGCACCGTGTCGCCTATGTCCCGGGACGCGGCTTCTACGCCGACGGCTCCGGTGGCAGTCAGGCCAGACTGTGCTACAGCTTCCCGGACGTCGATCGGATTCGTGAAGGTGTCGTTCGGCTCGCGGAACTGTTCCACGAGGAGATCGAGCTGGTGCGGTCGATCTACGGCGATCAGGCGCCCGAGGTGCTGCCCCGTGACCCGGGCGGCGTCGGCGCCACAGGAGGATGAGCGTGCCCCAAGCGGAGACGACGTACTCGGTGGCCGTGTTGTCTGGCGGCCTGTCCCTCGAACGCGAGGTGAGCCTGCGCTCGGGTGGACGCGTCGCCGACGCGCTCAGCGATCGCGGTCACCAGGTGACGCGGCTGGACATCGATCATCAGCTCGTGCACACCCTCGAACACGGCGGATTCGACGTCGCCTATCTGGCGCTCCACGGCGCCGCCGGTGAGGACGGAACGATCCAGTCGATGTTGGAACTCGTCGGGCTGCCCTACACCGGACCTGACGTGCTGGCCAGCTCGATCGCGTGGAACAAGCCGATTGCACAAGGGCTGTACGCACGTCATGGCCTTGCGGTTCCAGACCGTGTGACACTCAGTCAGCACGCGTTCCGGGAGATGGGCGCAAGTGCAGCCATCGATCGCATCGCCGAGGCGTTGGGCGTGCCGCTGGTCGTCAAGCCCGCGACGGGTGGATCTTCGCTCGGCCTGTCGATCGTCGAGGACCCGCACCTGCTGCCACAAGCAATCGTTGGGGCGTTCAGCTACGCGGATGCCGTGCTCGTCGAGAAGTTCATCGCGGGCACAGAAATTGCCGTCACCGTGCTCGACGGATCGGCGCTTCCTCCGGTCGAGATCCAACCAAAGGGCGGCGCGTACGACTTCGCCGCGCGCTACACGGCAGGCGCGACGGAATTTCATGCACCCGCGCGCATCGACGACGATGTCCGCGAAGCGTGCGAGACCGCCGCAGTAACGGCCTATCGCGCGATCGGGGCCCGTCATCTGTCGCGCGCCGACCTCATCGTTGATGCACACGGCGTTCCGTGGCTCCTCGAGCTTGACACGTGTCCGGGGATGACGAGCACCTCACTGGTTCCGCTGGCCGCCCAGGCTGCCGACGTGCCGTTCGATGAACTATGCGAATTGATCGTGCAATTGGCCTTACGAGATGCCCGTGGCTGATTTGGCCCCATCGCGTGACGCCCCCGGGCCGACCGCACCCCGAGTCGTCGCCTTCGACATCGGGGAAGTGCTCGTCGACGAGAGTCGCGTCTGGGCGACCTGGGCTGAGTTGGTCGGGTCGACACCACTGACATTCGCGGCAGTACTGGGCGCGGCAATCGTGCAAGGTGAAGACCATCGAGCGGTGTTCGGTCACATCGCACCCAACGTCGACTGGCTGTCGCTCCAGGAGGAACACGAGCGCCGGCTCGGAGGCCTGCAGGAGCAGGACCTCTACGGCGACGTTCGCGCCTGCCTGCAGGCACTGCATCGCGCAGAGGTGCGCATCGTCATCGCGGGAAACCAACCAGCCCGACGCCGCCCCCAACTCGAGGCGCTCGCGCTCGCGGTCGACGACCTCGTCACCTCGGACGACCTCGGCGTCGAGAAGCCGGACCCGACGTTCTTCACGCGCTTGCTCGAGCGTTCATCCGTCGAGCGGCCGGGTGAGCTGCTCTACGTCGGAGACCGCGTGGACAACGACATTCTTCCCGCACTCGAGATCGGCATCGCGACATGCTGGCTGCGCCGCGGTCCGTGGGGCCTGTTGCAGGACATGCCCGATGGCGTCGAGGCCGACATCGTGCTCGAAGGGCTGGGAGAACTTCCCGACGTGGTCGCTAGCTGGAGTGACGCATGACCGGCGATTCAGCCAAGCGAGCCGCCGCCGTCGCTGCCGTCGAACGGGTGCGTGATGGCATGCGGCTGGGATTGGGTACGGGAAGCACCGTCGCGGAGTTCCTCGAGGTGCTCGCAGACGCGGATCTCGACGTCGCCGGCGTTCCCACGTCCCGAGCGACGGCGGACCACGCCCGCCAGCGGGGTATCCGTCTGCTCGACCCGGACGATGTCGAGCGGCTCGACCTTGCCGTCGATGGAGCGGATGAACTCGATGCCACACTCTGCCTGACGAAGGGGGGCGGAGGCGCGCTGCTCCGGGAGAAGGTTGTCGCAACGATGGCGGATCATTTCGTCGTCATTGCCACGCGGGACAAGCTCGTCGAGCGTCTCGGCGACCGTTTTCCGTTGCCCCTTGAAGTGGTGCCCTTCGCCCTGGCGCCCGTGCGTCGTGTGCTCGAACGACGCGGCTATGAGGTCACCGCCCGTGACAATGGCGGGTTCCGCACCGACAACGGCAATGCCATCCTCAACTGCCGACTGCCGGGCGGGATCGACGATCCCGGTGCTGAAGATCTCGCGCTGAGCTGCATTCCGGGTGTGGTGTGTTGCGGCCTGTTCGTCGGACTTGCCGACACGGCGCTGCTCGGCGACGAATCAGGAACCGTCGTCGAACTCACGGCCGCCGATCGTGTCCCCGTCGACTGACACGGGCACACCCCGCGACAACGATGCCGCCAGGTGATCAGTCATCGAGCACGTCGGACGATGCGAGCCGTCCAGAGACCGCTCCGGGAGTCTGACTCAGTCCGTTGGCGATGATCGAGACGATGCGTTCGAGCTCGTCGACGGAGGTGAACTCGATCTGCATGCGGCCGCGCTTCGCGCCCATCGTGACGCGAACGCGCGTCTTGAGCGCCTCGGACAAGTCGTCCTGCAGGTCGATCAATCCGGGCGCGGCGAGCTTGCGACTTCGGCTGCGCGTGCCCGGCGACGCCGAAACAGTTCCGTTCGCCTCAGACTCCATGAGTTGGACGCGCACGAGCTCCTCTGTCGCGCGAACCGACAGCCCCTCTGAGACGATGCGCTCCGCAAGGCGCTCCTGCGCCTCACGCCCTTCGAGTGCGAGCAGCGCCTTGGCATGACCTGCGCTGAGCACCCCCGCCGCGACACGCCGCTGAATGCCCGGCGGAAGCGACAGCAGGCGCAGCGTATTGCTGATCACGGGCCGAGACTTGCCCAGTCGCTTGGCCAACTCGTCCTGGGTGAATTCGAATTCCTCGAGCAGTTGCTGGTACGCAGCAGCCTCTTCCAACGGATTGAGCTGCACGCGGTGGATGTTCTCCACCAGCGCCTCTTTGAGCAGGTTGCTGTCCTCGGTGTGCCGGATCACGACCGGCACTGTCTGGAGACCAGCCATGAACGCCGCCCGAAGGCGCCGTTCGCCGGCGATCAGTTCGAACGTTCCATCGGCAGCCGGACGCACGACGAGTGGCTGCAGCACACCGACGTCCTGCAGCGATGTCGCCAGGCCCTGGAGCTCGTTCTCGTCGAACACCCCACGCGGCTGACGCGGATTGGCTTGGATGTCGGTGACCGCCACTTCGGCAATGGTTGCCCCGTGCGGGCTTGTGGTGTCGCTCTCCTGTGGAATGAGAGCGGCGAGGCCCTTGCCCAACCCACCACGTCGTTGCGTGCTCATGACGCGTCCTTGTCGGCGTCGGAGTCGTGCTCTCCCAACATCTGCGCGGCCTGGCGATGATCGACGTCGACCCCGAGGCGATCGGCAAATTCGAGCGCTAGGCGCACATATGTGTGCGCCCCGCGGCTCTCCGGGTCGAAGACAGTGATCGGCTGGCCGTAACTCGGCGCCTCTGAGAGACGCACGGTGCGCGGGATCACGGTCTCGTACGCACGCGGTCCGAAGTACTCACGGACCTCGTGAACGACCTGCTCGGCGAGATTGGTTCGCGCGTCGAACATCGTTAGGACGACGCCGCCGACTTCGAGTTCGCGGTTGAGGTTGTCGCCGACCAGCTGGACCGTCCGCATCAGTTGGCCGAGACCCTCGAGTGCGTAGTACTCGCACTGGATCGGCACGAGGACCTGATCCGCGGCGACGAACGCGTTGATCGTGAGCAAGCCCAGTGATGGCGGACAGTCGATGAACACGATGTCGTACCGATTGAGCACTTCGCCGAGCGACCGCTTCAGCCGTTGTTCGCGGGACATCGCCGATACCAGCTCGACTTCGGCCCCGGCGAGCTCCAGCGACGACGGCAGGACATCGAGGCGATCGACATCGCTCGGCACGATCACTTCGTCGACGCTGTGCGTGCGGACGAGCACGTCATACACGCTCGGCTGATCGTCCTCGACGCGAAGTCCGAGCCCCGTGGTGGCATTTCCCTGTGGATCTAGGTCGACGACCAGAATGCGCGCTCCGAGTTGTGCCAGCGCGGCGGCCAGCGACACGGTTGTCGTGGTCTTTCCGACACCACCCTTCTGATTCGCGACACTGATCACGGCGGCGTCGCCGTCAACGTGGTCGTCGCGCCATCGACTTGCCGGTGACGGCACTGCGGCGACGGACGCATCGGGTGGCGCAACGGCCCCCGAGTTGATCTGCATTTCCATCGTGCACTCCCGCGATCGCCGGCCAATTTACTTGCAGATTCAAGTATCGCCGGCGTTCGCCGGGCGCAGCCTAGCCGCACAGCAGCCGGACGGAATGGGGAACTTTGCCATTCCGCTCCTTAGGTCGCACGACCAAGGACGATGACTTTCGGGTCGTTCGGCCCAGGCTCGTGCTGGTCATCGGGTGTCGCCAGCACCTGGAGGCCATGGGTCCGAAGCACGGCTGCCGCGGCATCGAGCTCGTCACGCCATCGCTCGCCCTTGATGGCGTAGATCTGTCCGCGCGATCCGAGGTACGGGGCAGCGAACGAGACAAGTATGGGAAGTGCCGCCACGGCACGCGCAGTCACGACGTCGAAAGCCTCCGCAAGGTGCGACGCCGCGAGATCTTCGGCTCGCCCGTTGTGCACGGTCACGCGCACGTCAAGCGCGGCCGCGGTCTGCCGAAGGAAGGTGGACTTCTTGCGTGTTGCGTCCAAGAGATGGACATCGAGATCCTGTCGCGCGATCGCGACGACCATTCCAGGCAGCCCACCGCCGGACCCGATGTCGAGAAGCCGTTGCACGCCGCGAGGGAGCATGGCCGCGAACGCCAGCGCCTCCGGTACGTGTCGTGTCGGCAGTTCCGCCAGCCCACGGGCGGAAAGAAGGTTGTGCGGACTTGAACGCACAAGGTCGACGTACCGCTCGAGTTGCTCGCCCATCACTGGCACGCCATTCAACGGAGGTGCGTACGGCACTCTCGCCGGCCATCTGTGCGCTGTGCACGCACGGCGATCCTAGTCCCGCAGTCATCAGACTGATCAGCCGGCGTCGACTCCCTGGCGTCTGGGGTCATGATGCGTCGTTGAGCAGTGTTCAGTCGTACCGCAGGGTCAGCGCACCATCGCCAATGTGTTCCACGTGAAACGGCCGGCG
>JBBDSV010000027.1:0-1459 GCA_040904785.1 Nitriliruptoraceae bacterium | reverse complement strand
GATCATCCAGGAGGCAGATGGTGACCGGACACCTGCGGCACGGGTCGGGCCAGACCGGGCATCTGGGACTGTGCACCGATCTGTACGAGCTGCGGATGGTCGAGTCCTACCTCAAGCAGGGCATGACCGCCCGTGCGACGTTCAGCCTGTTCGTCCGGCCCAACAGCACGCGACCCTGGTTCGTGGCGCTGGGCGTGGAGCGGGTGTTGGAGCTGCTGTCGTCGTTCGACTTCGGTCCGGAGGAGCTGGACGAACTGGAACGACTGGGGGTGGATGCTGGCGTCCGTGACGAGCTCGCGGAGTTCACGATCGATCAGGGCGAGGTGTGGGCGGTGCCGGAGGGCACGGTGCTGCTGGCGCAGGAGCCGGTGTTGGAGGTGACCGCACCCCTACCGGTCGCGCAGCTGCTGGAGACCGCGGTCATGAACCTGGTCCAGTACCCGATGCTGGTGGCCACCAAGGCGGCCCGCTGTTCGCTGGTCGCTGCCGGCGGGTTGCTGGCCGACTTCGGGTTCCGCCGGGCACACGGGATCGAGACGGGTATCGAGGCGGCGTTGGCCGCCTACATCGGTGGTGGCTTCGCGACCAGCAACGTCGAGGCCGGCCGCCGGTACGACGTCCCGACGACCGGCACGATGGCCCATTCGTACGTGCAGGCGTTCACCGATGAGCGCGACGCGTTCCGTCGGTTCGCCTCCGACCATCCGGAGCACAGCGTGTTGCTGGTGGACACGTACGACACGGTGGAGGGGGTGCGCCGGGCGATCGAGGTGTGCCACGAACTGGACATCCAACCGCGTGGCGTCCGGTTGGATTCGGGCGATCTGGGCGAGTTGGCGGTCGAGGCACGGCGCCTGTTGGACGACGCCGGCTTCGAGGAGTCCCGTGTGATCGTCTCCGGGGGTCTCGACGAGTACGCGATCCACGAGCTCGTGCAGTCCGGCGCCCCGGTCGATGGGTTCGGGGTCGGTACCGCGCTGACCGTGTCGCAGGATCATCCGGGGCTGGACATCGTCTACAAGCTGGTCGATTACGACGGACGTTCCGTTGCGAAGTTCAGCGGCGTCAAGAGCACGTTCCCCGGTCCCAAGCAGGTGTTCCGGAGCGACGGGGACGTCACGCGTGACGTGCTGTCGGTGCGCGACGCGCAGGAGTCGGGCGAACCGCTGCTGCGTCCGGTGTGGCGCGACGGGCAACGGCTGGACGATCCGTTCGACCTCGAGGTGATCCGTGCGCGGGTCACCGCGGGGCTCGACCGCCTGCCGGACAGCTGGAGGACCCCTCCCTACCTCGACGAGGCGCCCCTGCCGACCATCGGGTCCGACCTCGAGGCGTTGACCGAACAGGTCCGCCGCACGGCCTTCGGCGAGGATGCGTGAACCCGACGGCTCTCCCCTGCGAGCCTGTTCCCGGCTGCGACGCCAGGGGGACTATCCTTCGCCGAACGCAACGGGACGTG
>JBBDSV010000026.1:33638-47130 GCA_040904785.1 Nitriliruptoraceae bacterium | reverse complement strand
CGTCAACCCGCGGACTACGGTTGCCGGCGAATACCTCGCGCATCGACACCACATCGTCTGTCTTCTCGAAGAACTCGCCGAGCTCGTCCAGGTCATCGCGCGTGAACGGTCCATGTTGTCTCATGCGGCCACCAGCTCGGTACACGCCCCGAGTGCCTCGAGATCCTCGAGCGCCCGACCGGAGCCGTGGAAGCGGGCTACCCACGCTCGCCCGTCCTCGCCTAGAGCCTGTCGCCGCTCCTCGTTCACCGCCAGCGCCGCGAGCTCTGCCTGAAACTCAACCACGCCCTCGATGAGGACAGCGGGGCAGAGCCGTTCGCGGTACAGGGCGCGTACGGGTCGGCTCGCCCGCCCGATGACGGGCAGGCCCATCGCCATCGCCTCGATCGCCGAGACGCCGATGCCATCCGGATGCGGCGGGTCGCCGAACTGGTCGATCACGAGCGCTGCCTCGTGCTTGCGCTCGAGCACCTCGGCGTGCGAAACGTCCTCGACGACGTCGAGCTCCCAACCTGTGCCCCGCGTGACGCGCTCGATCGCAGCAGTGCCCTTGAGCTGACGGTTCGATGGCGAGTGGCAAGCAACGAGTCCACGCGGCTCGGCTCGCTCGAGCATCGGGAAGGGGCCACCTGCGAGCGGGATCCCGAGCGCGAGGGCGAGATCACCATCCCTGCGGTCGCACGGCGCACCAGCGGCGAGCGAAGGAGTGCCCGCACGCGCTCGACGTTCCCGCGGACGTGCGAGCCGAAGGCCCGGTACAGCACAGGCTTCCCGAAGCCGAGCGCGGCAACGAGATAGAACGGCGAGTCGTAGGCCATGATCGCGTCGGCCCGCTCCGCAAGCTCGCGCACGCGCTCGAACGGTTCGCCGACGCCTGACCAGCGCTCGACGATCGCCTCCGTGCCATACTCGTACTCGTCTGGGATCTCGATCACGAGGTCGGCCTCGATGCCATACGCGCGGTGTGCCTCGGCCCAGCGCCCAGGGACGCCAGCCGTGTTCGAATAGGCGAGGTGGAGAATCCTCATCGCGTCAGCACCAGCCAGAAGACTTCGCTGTTGCGCTGGAACTCGGAAGCCGTCCAGCCTTCCGGCACCTCGTAGGTCTGCCCGAGCTCTAACGTCGCGATGACTGCATCGTTCGCTAGGGAGCACCAAAGGTCGAGGGACACGAGTGACCGCTCAGTCGCATTGCCTCGGAAGGTGTCGACCGACACGACATCCCACTTGTCTCCCAGGGCAGCGCGATGCTCTGCGAACTCCCATGCATCCCGGCAGATGAAGCGCCAGCTCTCTGGGTACAGCTCGGACATCGCCTCGAGCTTCTTGGCGTCCACATCAACGCAGGTAGTCCTTACGTCCTCGAGCGCGAAGTGGATCGCCTCGTTCCAGCCCATGAACGCCGCCGAAAATAGGCACAGGCCCGTGCGTGCGTTCTCGAGCAGGTAGGTCGGATACGGGCGCGCCTCCTGCGCGATGTGCTCGAGGGTGAGGTGGGTGGCTTCTGTCTTCAAGGTGTGTTAGAGTCCCGCTCGTCCTGGCCTGGCTTGGCTCACACCAAGTCCAGCGCCAACAGCAGAGGCCAATGTGAGGCCACCAACAGCAGAAGGGAGGGATCGCAGATGATCCCAACGCTCCTCAGGCGAGAGCCGCCGAACGGCTACCTCGTCTATCTCCTCACCCTTGACGGTGAGACGCCGCTGCTCATGTCGAGTGGCGAGGCAGACCGAGAGTCGCCGCTGTACCGCGAGTACCGCGCCGTCTCGAAGACTCGTGCAAAGACGCTGGAGCAGGAGGCGAAGCTCCGCGAGCTCGAGTGGCACACCCGCATCTACTTCGACGAGGAACTCGGCCCCTACGTGCCGGGGAAGAACGTCAAGGAGATGCTCCGCTCGGCTGCGACGAAGTGGAAGCTCGGCGAGGCCGTCAAGCGCTCGCTCGTCATCCCCGACTACCGCATCCCACTCACCTACGAAGGCCCACGCGATCTGTCCGGCCTCTGGGAGCAGGGCTTCCGCTACACGACGATGGTCGCCAACGCTGGTGCTGGTGCCGGTCGCGTAGAGCGAACGCGCCCATGCTTCGATAGCTGGTCGCTGACGTGCGAGATCGCCTTCGACACCGACGAACTCGACCCCGATCAGGTCGCCTCGCTCGTGAAGCGATCCGAGAAGTACGGGCTCGGTGACTACCGACCGGAGTTCGGAGCGTTCACCACGTCGCTCGAGTTCGTGCGTGAGCAGAAGGCCCACATCGAGGCGAACGGCGCGAAGCCTCGCGACAAGCGGGCAGAGTTGGCTAAGAAGAAGCATCACGAGAGAGTTACTGCGTAGGCGCGGCGCGGTTTGGCCGGGCCGGGTGCGGCTAGGCTCGGCCGGGCCGGGTACGGCCTGGCAGGGCTCGGCAAGGAGTGGCGCGGTTTGGAAGTGTGTGGCGGGAGGTCGGGTCATTCCGCCTCCCGCCCTTGCGTCAAGGCCGGGCGGGGCCGGGCTGGGCTGGGCGTGGTCAGGAGCGGTGAGGCAGGGCGTGGCGGGACGCGGGTTGGATAGCAAGAGGCGTGGCATGGTTAGACCAGGCCGGGTTGGGCGAGGCAATGCGGGGCACGGCGAGGCGGGATCTGGACGGGCTTGGCTAGGCAAGGCGAGGCGACTCATGTGCACCACTCGATCGGCGTGTCGCTAAGGCCAACGCGTGCCTTGAAAAACCTCAAACCATCTCGGCCATTATCCCAACGGTGATAAGCCACCACGCCGTCGGGGTCACGCTCGTACTCGGCTTCCAGCATCCCGCGAAAGAGCAGGTACATGATCTCGTTCTCGAGATGCGCGGCATGGCCGATGATGGATGAGCAAAGACGAAGCTGGCCGGCCACGTACAGCCACAGGTACGCGACGAGCTTGCCGTCCGGCGCCTTTACGCGGTAGGTGCGGACCTGATGCCGCTCGCAGGGGTAAACCGGGAGCGGCGAATACTCGTAACGCTTCGTGTATGACTCGCTCATCGGGCGCCCTTGCCGGCGCTCCGCCGACGTGTTGATCTCAAACAGCTCGTCTGAGTGCTCCTCGCGCTTGACGACGTGGAACGTGTACCCACGTTTCTCGCAGCGGTTTGCCCGCTTGCGCGCCGTTCGGTGCTCAGCCTCCCACTCATCGAGAGACACCAGCGGCATCGCCGCCATCGTGTCGAACTTGCCTCCCGACATCTGCAGGTACAGCGGCTCGACGTAGCGCGTGCAAAGTGGGTGCAAGCAGGTTGTCACCTCGAGCGCAACGCTCGTGCGCGTGGCGTCCATGACGCTCACGACCATGCCGGGATCACCAGAAATCGCCAGACGTTGCCGTAGTGGATTTCGGGGCTCAGAACACCGGGGACGATCGTGAGCCCAGAGTCGGTCAGGAGACTCACGTCGGTCGCGTAGCCGTTGAGGGTCGGGTCGTCGTAAAGCGCCTGTACGAGGCAGTGATCGTCGGAGGGGTCAGCGAGGGCGTAGAGCACGTCCTGGTTGCCCTCCCCGTCGTTCGTGCCGACACGCGCCCGCACGACCATGACGAAGCCAGGGTTCGACTTCTCGAACGTCTCACCCATCCCTTCCTCGTTGAGGGACAGCTCGCCGCGGTACATGTCGATGGACGGAGGAGTCGGGCTCGTGATCGCCCACGGCTCCACCTGGAAGTCCCAGACGTCATTCGCTAGCGCCTCGCGGATCTGGTCGGCTGCTTGGTCGAAGATGGCAACAAGGCTCACGCAAGACCCCACTGCCCCTTGACGTGGGCGAGCTCGTAGGCGTACTTCTCCCACGAGTTCTTCGCGAGATACGTGGAGCCCATGTCGGATGCGATGACGCCTAGCGTGTTGTAGTCGCGCTGCCAGAGCTCGGCGGCACGGCGCAGGCACACGTCCTCGAGTGTTGCTTGATCCTCGACCGAAAGCGAGGCGTCCGCGTCCAGGTCGATCTCGCGGTCTATCTCGCCCGTCGCCACGTCGAGCTTGCGCTCCATCGAGGCTGTCTGCTCATCGGAGGGGCTCCGAAGTTGCAGGATTCGGGCTAGTTCTGTCGCTTCTGCGTATGCCATTTTGGGTGGTGTGGGGGCGAGCCGAAGCCCGCCCCCGTGTTCCGTTACGTGAAGTCGGTGACCGTGATGCCGTCCGCGTCCGCTGCAGAAGCGGAGAAGGGTGAAGTCATCACTGCCCCGACCGTGTTCGACGGTGAGAACTCGTTGATCTGGACGTTCCCGATGTAGATCTCTCGGGTCGCGTCCACGAGTCCATCCGGCTGCCACGACATCTCGACGATGTCGCGTGCCTGGAAGATCGGGTAGATGATCGCCGCCGACTCCTCGGTGTAATAGAACTCACCCGAGAATCCGGTGGTCGTTCGTCCAGCGATCTCCTCAGCATTGCCGGTGAGCGAGAACCCGGTCACGTCCTCGACTGCGTTCGAGCCAGTGAAACCTGCCTGGCGGAATGCGTTCGAGACGTCCGTGCCGTCGATCATCACCTTGTCGTGACGGGCGATCTTCTTGGTGTAAGCCACTTCAGATCACCCCTTTCCTAGCTCGCCGTCGAGATCAGCGCGAAGGCTCCGTCGTCGACCACTGCGGCCTCGAACGCACCCACGATTCCGACCTCGACTCCGGCGATTGCAGGCTCGGAGACGAACATGCGAACCGGAGCACCCGCCGTCTCAGCGACGAGCAACCCGTCCAGGTCTCCGACGATCATCTCGCCCGCGTTGAGTCCACGGGAGACGACGATCCGCAGCGGCCCGATTCCTGCCTGCCCGACGTCCACGAGGAACGAGAAGTCGGTGCGCGTCGCGTCCTGCGGCGAGAACTCCACGTCGTCGGTGAAGGAGCGCGCATGCGCGACCGACTGCGCGGTCATGGCGAGCACGTCTTCCTTGGTGGCGTGCAGCATGTTCTCGAGATGGATCGCCGATGTTGACACGAACGTGTGGATACGAAAGCGCTCGGCAGGTGCCAACGACTTCGCGGCCGCCTCGACGTCTCCCTCGACGGTTCGTGCAAGCGCGGCGATGACCGGAGGTCGGCGCGCATCGGTCTCGCCTTCGGAGCCGCCGGGTCCGCGCGCCCCGCGCGGCGCGTTACCGACGACTTCGGCGACGGCCTTGACCGCGTCGAAATCGCCCGGGGAGGCGGCGGAGAAGCCCGCCTCGATGACATCCACTTGGAGCCGGGCGAGCTGTTCGGCGATCTCGACCTTTTCGCGGGCGTCGAGGGAAATCCCCGGCGCCTGTTCTCCATCGCGCAGGGTCGTGTCGAAGATCGTGACGTTGGGATCGAGCTGGCTTGTGACGTCGGTGACGTCAACGGGTGTGCTCATGGGTCCTGCTCCTTGCCGCCCTCGGCGGTGATGTGGCCATCCCCGGTGTCGGCCTCCGCGTCATCGTCGTAAGGGGGCAGGACGACGACGCGGCATCAAAGGAGCAGCAGAAGCGAGAGAGCCAGCAGAAGGCCCTGAATGGCACGCAGGCGAGCCCGCCCGGCGTCTGCCGGGTCGAGAACGGGACTACTGATCGTGCGCATGCCCAGTAGTGTTTCGCGCGACGTGGGATTTTGCAACTCTTTCGCGGATCCGGTGCGCGGTGGGCACACGGCGACGCGGCGACAGCGCGAGGACAGCGATGCCCCCGATCGTGGCGCCACCGGTCGCGCCCATGCTCGCGAAGCTCGCACGGTCGATCCCGATCGGCGACTATCTCTATGAGCCGAAGTGGGACGGATTCCGGTGCCTCGTATTCCGCGACGGTGACAAACTGACCCTGCAGAGCCGCGGCGGCAAGCCCCTCGACCGCTACTTCCCGGAACTCGTCGACCGCGATGGCAATGATCCGCTGCGCCGGCAGTTGCCGCCCCAGGTCGTCCTCGACGGCGAACTCGTCGTCCCGCATGGCGGCACGCTCGACTTCGATGCGCTGTCCAACCGGATCCATCCGGCCACCTCGCGTGTCGAGCGCTTGGCCGCCGAGACGCCGGCGCGGTTCGTGGCGTTCGACGTGCTGGCCGTCGGCGAGCGGGATCTGCGCGACGTCGCCTTCGCCGAGCGCCGCGAGGAACTCGAGCGCTTGCTTGCCGACGCCGCACCACCGCTGCACCTGACGCCGGCGACGCCGGACCCGGATGTCGCCGCCGACTGGTTTGACCGCTTTGAAGGTGCGGGGCTCGACGGCGTCATCGCCAAACCGCGCGACGGCGTCTATGCGGCCGGTGAGCGCACGTTGCTCAAGATCAAGCACGAGCGCACCGCCGACGTCGTGGTCGCCGGGTTCCGATGGCACAAGGATGGCAACGGTGTCGGTTCGCTGTTGCTCGGCCTGTGGGACGGCGACAAGCTCATCCCCGTCGGCGTCGCCTCGTCGTTCACCGCATCGCGTCGCGGCCAGCTCATCGACGAGCTGGCCGGCCATCGCACCGACGGTGACGAGCATCCGTGGAACCGTCAGGCGGCACCGCGGGGGGTCAACCGATGGAACGCCGGTCGGGACACGTCGTGGGAACCGCTCGACTGCACGCTCGTCGCCGAGGTCGCCTACGAACAGCTGACCGGCACCCGGTTCCGCCACTCCGCCCGCTTCCGCCGGTGGCGGCCGGACCGCGACGCGGCGTCGTGCACGTTCGCGCAGCTCGACGTACCGCCGCCAGCAGAGATCGATCTGGTGTTCGCCACGCGGTGATGAACCGGTAGCCGCCCGCCGCTACCTTGCCCGACACCGTCACGACAGGCGTCTCATGCTCGCAGCAATTCCGCCGCCGCCGTTCCAGGGACTCGAACTCGGCCCGCTCGACGTCCGGTTGTACGGCATCGTCATCGCGGTGGGCGCCTACTTCGCGCTGAGAATGGCGGTTTCGCGCTACGAGGCGTCCGGGGGCGACGCCGACACCGCGGAGAAGGCGGTGCTGCTGGCACTGCTGTTCGGCTTCCTCGGTGGACGTATCGGCTACGTCATCCCCCGGTTCCTGTGGGGACCCAGCCCCTTCATCGAGCGTCCGCAGGACATCCTGGCGATCTGGCAGGGTGGATTGGCGTTCTTCGGCGGCCTCGTCGGCGGCGCGCTGGCGGTCATCGTCTACGTCCACCGTCAGCGTGCCGACCTGCCGGCGATGACGGACGCGATCGCGCCGGCACTACCGCTGGCGCAGGCGGTCGGCAGGTGGGGCAACTACTTCAATCAGGAGCTGTTCGGCCGGCCGACGGACCTGCCCTGGGCGCTGCGCGTCGATCCGGTTCCGGCGAGTGCGGCCGCACGGTTCCCGGGGGCGACGACGTTCCACCCCACGTTCCTGTACGAGTCGCTGTGGAACTTCGCGCTCGTCTGGGTGATTTTGCGCATCGACCGCGCCGGGCTGCTGCGGCGCCGTGGTTCGCTGATATTCGTCTACCTGATCGGCTACGGGCTGGGGCGCGGCTGGATCGAAGCGCTGCGGGTCGACACCGTCCAGCGCTACTTCGGACTGTCGCGCAACAATTGGATCGCGATCGCGGTCGTCCTCATCGGCGTGATCGGCCTGCGCTGGTGGGAGTCGCGCGGTCACGCGGACATCGCACCGCACGCCACGGACGAGACGCTGTCGCCTGAGGCCACGGCCGTCGACGAATACAACGAGCACGACGGTGCCGATTCGCTGGGTGACGACCCGGCGGACGGCGATGCCGACGACGATCCCCCACCGGCGTAACGGTCAGCTGGCGTCGCCGTCTCGTCGCGCGGCGCGTGACGGCGGCACCCGTGTCGGTTCGCGTGGAAACTTGGGATAGTGCGGAGGCAGCGGCAGGTCGTCGAGCCCCGACGCCGCGTCGCGCGCCGCGAGCGCGAGCAGGCCGTCGATGTCGTCGGCACGTCCAGCAAGCACCGTGCTGACGTCTCCGCGGTCACGCAGCAACCCGGGCGTGGTCGTCACGGTCGCGTCCTTCGGTTCGACGTCGTCGAGTTCGTCCCAGCGGAACGGCAGCGACACGCGCGCATCCGCCGTCGGCCGCACCGCGTACGCACAGGCCATGGTGCGGTCCCACAGGTTCTGGTTGTAGTCGAGGAACACGCACTGGCCACGCTCCTCCTTCCACCAGGATGCCGTCGCGTCGTCACACCGCCGTTCGACCTCACGAGCAAGCGCGACGGCCGCCGCGCGGACGTCGACGTACGGCCGCGGCGTGATGCGGCAGATGACATGCATACCCGTCGCCCCCGACGTCTTGGGCAGCCCGACGATCCCGTGTTCGGCGAGCACCTCGCCGACGACCCGCGTGACGCGTCGGATCGCCGGCCAGTCGACGCCGGGCATCGGGTCAAGATCGACCCGCAGTTCGTCGGGATCGGTGCGATTTTCGTCGGTCATGCGCAGTGACCAGGGGTGGACGGTGATCGCCCCGAGATTGACGGACCAGGCGATGTCCGCAATCGACGCAGGACACAGTTCAACCGCACGGCGACCCGAACCGAATGTCACCTCGGCGGTGCGGACCCAGTCGGGACGATTGTCCGGCAGCCGCTTCTGCACGAACGAATCACCGGCCACGCCGTCGGGATAGCGCTCCAGGTTGCATGGCCGGTCGACGCAGTGGGGCATCAGGGCGTCGGCGACCGCCAGGTAGTACTCGACGACATCGCCCTTGGTGAGCCCAACAGCCGGGAAATAGGGTTTGTCCCACGACGAGAACGCCACCGTGCGGCCATCGATCTCCCGGGTCACCTTCGCCGCCATGTGCACCTCCCGAACGCATCGTAGGTCCGTGTTCACCGGCAAACCGCCCACGGTCGCATCGGCGCGGACCCGTCACGACACCTGCACACACCGTGCGGCTACCGTCGGGCCACCGATTCGCCAGCGCCGGAGCCGCGATGTCCACGTTCGCGCGTCACCTCGACACTGCGGCTGCAGTGGCGATGCGCCTGCTCGACGACATCGGGGCAGAACTCGTGCGGCGAAGCGGAACCGAGGCGGTCAGCAGCAAGGCCGACGGAACACCGGTGACCGCCGCCGACGTCGAAACCGACGAGCGCCTGCGTGCAGGGATCCGCGCCAACTTGCCGGGCCACGGCATCGTGAGCGAAGAAGGTGACACGCGCGCGCCGAACGACACCTGGACGTGGGTCATCGATCCGATCGACGGGACGTCCAACTACACCACCGGGCTGCCCTACTGGTGTGTCTCGATGTCGCTCACCTTCGAGGGCCGTCCGGTGCTCGGGATCGTCGATGCCCCCGCGCTCCACCGCCGCTACGTCGCGCTCGACGGACGCGGAGCGCAACGCAACGGACTGCCGATCCGGGTGCGCACGCCCGTCGACATGGGTGACCGCGCCAATCGGCACATCGCCGTGCTGCTGACCACCGCCGCGGCCCGCCGTGCGCGCGACGCGGGAATCCGGCTCAACGTCCGGGTCCTGGGATCGACGGCACTCGACCTGGCACTCGTCGCCGACGGGAGTGCCGTTGCGTCGCTGGCCATCATCCCGCACGTGTGGGATATCGCAGCAGGGCACGTGCTGCTGCGCGAATCGGGAGGGACGGTCGTGACCTGGCGCGACGACCCCTTGCTGCCGTTAAAGCCTGGGCAGGATTATGCGGGTCAGTCGGCGGCCACCGCATCGGCGGCCACCGCGGCCTACGCGGGCGAGCTCGCGCAGCGGCTCGTCACGCCTCCACCGGGGACGTCGGATTCGGCGCGGTGACCGGCAGCGTGAACACGAACGTTGGCTGCGGCTCGTGGCGATACTCGACGGTGCCGCCCTGCGCCTCGGCGAGTGTCCGGGCGAGCCACAGGCCGAGGCCGGTGCCGTCTTCGCGAGTCGTGACGAGCGGGTCGAACAACGTGGCACGCACGTCGGCGGCAACACCTGGGCCGTGATCGGCAACGTGCACCTCGATCGTGTCATCGACGCGCACCACGCGGATGCGGACGGGCGGAACACCGTGCCGCACGGCGTTGTCGACCAGATTGACGAGCACCTGCTCGGCGCGCGCACGGTCGACGTCGGCGACGATCGCGTCTGGCGTCTCGATGCGCACTGATGGCCGCGCCTCGGCATCGAGCAAATCGACGACGGATGCCGCAAGCGCCGTGACGTCGACACGCTGGGGCCGCAACACGAGCCGTCCGGCGCGGATGCGTGCGAGGTCGAGCAGATCGTCCGCGAGCCGCAAGGCACGCTGCGACTGCCGATTGATCGCGCCGGCCAGACCACGAACCTCGTCGTGTGACAGGACGTCGATGCGCTCGTACAGCGTCGCGCTCACCGCCGCAGTGGTGCCCACCGGGGCCCGAAGATCGTGGGCGAGCATGTCGACGAAGGCGTCACGCCACTGCTGGCCATCGCGCACCTCTCGCATGGCTTGGGTGAGTGCCGCATGCGCCTGCGCGAGTTCCCGGGCGTAGAAGCCCATGCCGATGCCGATGATCAGCATGATTCCCAGCCGGTACGACGCCCAGGACACGTCGAGGGTGATCCCGATGACGTCGGCGACCCACAGTTCCTTGGCGAGATAGGTCGCGGCGCTGACGAACCACGCCACCAGAGCGCCGGGGAGTTCGAACTTGACGGCGGCCTGCACGACGACGAGGAAGTACAGCAGGACGTGGCCGGAGCGCAGGTCTGCGACGTAGAGCCATACGAAGCTCGTGGCGAGCGCGAAGTCGAGCACGATGGCTGCCAACGCGAGCATGCGGGCGTGAGCGACGGCGTGCACAACCCGCACCGCGAGGTAGACACCGACGTTGAGCGCCGCGAGCGTCGCACCCAGCAGCAGCGCCGTGGTCGACACCGGACTGTTGTGCGCGGCGAAGCGACTGCTCTCCGCGGCGATCAGCAGCACCACGACGAATCGGGCGGCGACGAAGGCACGCTCGGCACGTCGATAGTGATCGATGTCGCGCGGTGCGTGCCAGTCGCGACCGGACAACAACCGGTGCATTGCCCCCCATCGGGTGCGTTTCGGCCACCTTACGCGGCACGGGTGACACGTGGGTCGCGCAACACGTGGTAGCGCGGCCGCACCAATTGCGTGCGCGTTCGCGGACGAACCAGCCCATCATCAGCCAAAGACGTGTGGCGCCACCAGCACCGCTGCCAACGTTGCGACGACAACGCCGACGACGTTCAGCAATGCGCCCGCACGCGCCATCTGCGCGACGGTGATGTGCCCCGACGCGTACGCGATGGCGTTGGGCGGCGTCGCCACGGGCAACATGAACGCGAACGTCGCCACGACTGCGGCCGGAAGGACGAGATCGATCACCTCGGTGCCGATCGCGACGGCAACGCCGGCCAGTACCGGGAGGAGCACGGCCGTGGTGGCTGTGTTCGAGGTGATCTCGGTGAGAAGGATCACGACCGCGGCGACAGCAAGCACGACGACGATGCCGGGCAAGTCGCCGAGCCGCACCAACTGGGCGCCGAAGAACGCCGCCAACCCGGTCTCCCCGACTGCCCGTGCGAGACTCAGCCCGCCACCGAACAGCAGAAGCACATTCCACGGGATGCGGTTCAACGCCCCCGCGTCGAGCACCATCCGTCCGCGCCGTACGTCGACCGGGATGAGGAACAGCACGACGGCGGCGCCGATCGCAATCGACGCGTCCGTCAGCCCGGCGAGTCCAGGGAGTTCAGCGAGTAACGGACGGCCGATCCATGCGCCAGCCGTTGCGACGAACACCGTCGCCGTTGCACGTTCACCGGCCGACCACCTGCCGAGCCGCGCGAGTTCGGCACGAATGGCCGTCTCGCCGCCGGCGAACCCGCGCGACGGCAAACGGAACACCACACGGGTCAGCAACCACCAGGCGATAACGAGGAAAACGACAGCCACCGGCACGCCGAAGCGCATCCACTGGGCGAATCCGACCGCCTGACCCTGCTCGGCGAGAAATCCCACGAGGATGCCATTGGGCGGCGTCCCGATGATCGTGGCAACAGATCCGATGCTTGCCGCGTAGGCGATCGCAAGCAACAACGCGGTCCCGAAATCGCGCCACCGTGCGCGCTGGGCCGCGTCGGCCTGCTCCGCATCGAGCTGACGGTGGACCATGGCCACCACCGACGTGCCAATCGGCAACATCATCACGGTTGTGGCAGAGTTGCTGACCCACATGGACAGGAACGCTGCAGCGAGCATGAACCCGCCGACCAGCCGCCGGGGCGCCGTCCCGACCATCAGGACCGTTGACAGAGCGATGCGGCGGTGCAAATCCCAGCGCTGAACCGCGGCGGCGAGCACGAAACCCCCGCCGAAGAGGAAGATGATGTCGCTCGCGTACGGTCGCGTCGCATCCGCGACGTCGGCGATGCCCAACACGGGGAAGAGCGCGACGGGAAGCAACGACGTGACCGCAAGCGGCACCGCCTCGGTCATCCACCAGACCGCCATGAGTGCCCCGACTGACGCGGTGGTGCGCGCACTCGTTCCAAGCGTTTCGGCGTCGAGCACGACATACACAACGCCAGCGGCGACGATGCCGACGATCCGCCCGGTCCACTGACGCGCGACGTGCGCGGCCGTCTCCGACGTGTCCGTCACCCCGCCGTCGCCCACTGTCGCGCCCCTCATCTCGTGGGGACACAGTGTGGTCGACGGGCAACCGGCGTGCCGGCGATCCGTCCCTACGACATCGGCGCGGTCGACGCACGGATGATGTCGACGACGACCGGTTCGTCGGTTGCGCCATCGATGACCTCACGGTCACCGATGCCACGCTCGAGATCGATGGGAACCGACGCCGCCTGGGCATCGTCTGGGCATGCCGTGTCGCCGTCGGTCGGCAGATCCCCCTCGAACACCGTGATCGTCACGCGTTCGGCCGTCTCGACGACGTCGACGCGACCCAGTGCGTAGCAGGGTTCGCGGCCGACGGAGAGCATGATGTGGAAGCTGCCGTCGGTCTCGTCGGACAGTGCGCGCTCGAAGGGTCGTTCACGCAGATTCGTTGCCTCGGGACGGAGATCACGGGCCGGTGGCAGCGTCTCACGCGCACCGCCAGCGGCGTCGGGTCCTTCGACGGGTGACGACACCGGCGTGTCGGGTGCCGTCGACGCGCATGCCGCCATGGCGAGCGCAAGGATGGCGACGAGAACGTGGGAGCGAATGCGCATCAACGACTGCCTCCGACTGGGTGGATCGATGCCTCTGGGACGTCGTCCGCGATCGATGGGTTGCACGGCTGCCATGCAAAAACCCCGCTCCGTGGAGCGGGGTTCGACGTCGCGGAGGTTACGGACCGACCACGACGAACGTGCGATGTCGCTGGACTGCGGGCCGGCGCGGTCTCCTTGGTGAGTCCGTCGTCGTCCGTCGTCCCCGACGCGTGCCCTTGGGTGGCAGCAACGCCGGTGCGGTGCATCACACGAACCTGCAACGCCTCATCAGCGTACGGCATCATCATCGTGTTGTCGCGCTGCGGCCCGGGTCGTTCGGCCCACTCGCACCATCGATGCATTGCACCGTTTGCCCTCACATGCAGTTGACGGCGACCGCGGCGCG
>JBBDSV010000026.1:0-33538 GCA_040904785.1 Nitriliruptoraceae bacterium | reverse complement strand
CGGCGGGACTGCAGCCGCAGGATGTCGGCCATCCGATCCGCCCGATCTTCGGCCTGCGCAGGTGGGGAAACCGCCGGTCGAACGTCTGGGTCCGGCTCGGCACCGTGGTCGACATCGATCGCACGGCACGCCTCATACAGCTCGACGACGGCACCCGGATGTCCTACGACCACCTGGTGGTGGCCGCCGGCGCGGTGACGAGCGATTTCGGCATCGCCGGCGTCGCCGAGCACGCCTTCGGTCTCAAGTCGCTGCCCGAGGCGCTCGCGCTGCGGGACCACGTACTGCGCCGCTTCGAGATCGCCACGGCCAGGCCGGATCGGCGTGCTGACGGCGACCTGACGTTCGTCGTCGCCGGCGGAGGTCCGACGGGTGTCGAGCTTGCCGGAGCGCTCACCGAACTCGTCGATCACGTGCTGCGGCGCGACCACCCGAGCCTCGACGTCAACGACGTGCGCATCGTCCTCGTCGAGGCCACCGACCGGCTGCTCGGCACGTTTCGTGGCGGATCGTCCGACAACGCGCTCGCCGCGCTCCGCGAACGCGGCGTCGACGTCTATCTCAACGCTGCGGTGTCGGTCGTGCATGCCGACCGCGTCGAACTCGACAATGGCACCGTAATTGCGACGCGGACGCTCGTCTGGGTCGCCGGCGTGACCGCATCACCACTCGCGCGCGCTCAACACCGAAACGACGCGCGGCGGTCGGGTCGTGGTCGACGAACAGCTGCGGTTGCCAGGCGACGATCGTGTTCACGTCATCGGCGACCTCGCAGCCGCGACGGATGCGGCCGGCGTCCTGCTGCCGCAGCTCGCGCCGGTGGCGATGCAGCAGGCGCGTTTCGTCGCCCACCAGTTGGCCTCGAGCGCACCGGCGGCACGGCCGCACGCGGTATTCCGGTTCCGCGACAAGGGCACGATGGCCACGATCGGCCGCAACGACGCGGTCGCGGAACTGCCGGGGGGAATCCGGTTCACCGGGCGTCTCGCGTGGTTCGCGTGGCTCGGCCTCCACCTTCTGTTCCTCGTCGGATTCCGCAACCGCATCACCGTGCTGCTGCACTGGGTATGGAACTACGTCACCTACGACCACGCCGCGCGACTGATCCTGCACGACCGTGCCGATGATCCCGCACAGCGGCGCGTCCATGTTGACACGACGACCCGATGATCGGACTGGCAATCCCGGCTCGGGCGACGTGACGCGCAACGGCGAATCATGCGAAAGGCAGCGTCGATGCGGGTGACGGCCGGCGCGGGCGCCGACCGTCGATGGTGGAGCTGCCGGGAGTCGAACCCGGGTCCCGCGGCCTCGTCACTCGGGGCTCTACGTGCGTAGGTTCCGGATCATCTCGGACGCGGCGCTCCAGAACCAGGCTGCTTCCGCGTCCATACCACCGAAAATGTTCCCCGCGCGGCGGGTGGTCCGGCCGGCGGAGTGGAGCCTCGTGATGTCGATTCGATCCTCCTACGAGGCGTCAGAGGCGAATCGTCGCGGGTGTTTAGGCCGCGAGTGCCAGGTCATTGTCCTTGGCAGTTAGTGGTTCCCGCGTGTTTTGTCGAGGTCGCGCGGGCACCCTCGGCACGCTCCCTTGGCGACGACATGACCACGGTCGAAACCGTGTCAGCCCCAAAGTGAGTGCATCGACGCTGTGTAGTTGTGATGGCCGCCAGCAGGCGACGACACCATGGTATCCGCCGGCCGCCAGTCGGTCATCGGCAATGCGTCAACGCCGCGCCTTGAGCGCACGTTCGATCTCGCGCGCCGCGTCGCGCGCCTTGGCGGTTTGCCGCTTGTCGGCGACGTTCTTGCCCCGCCCAATGGCGAACTCGAGTTTCGCGCGCCCGCCCCGGAAGTACAGACGGGTGGGCACGAGCGTCATGCCCTTGGCGGATACCGCGTGTTCCAGCCGCTCGAGTTCCCGACGGTGCAGCAGCAGCTTGCGCGGACGCACCGGATCGTGGTTGTTGCGATTGCCGAAGCGGTACTCGGGAATGTGCGCCTGCATCAGCCACGCGTCGCCGTTCTCGACCTTGACCCACGCCTCGGCGAGCGAGCCCTTGCCGTCGCGCAGCGTCTTGACTTCGGTGCCGGCCAGCACGAGGCCAGCCTCGAAGGTGTCTTCGAGGTGGTAGTCGTGGCGGGCGCGGCGATTGCTGACGATCAGCTTGGTGCCGCCCGACGAAGCAGAACTGGCCATTGGCGGAGCGTAACGCTCAGCAGGAGATGTAGTTGCACGGGTTCTTGCGTTGCCCGCCGTCGTAGAGCTCGAAGTGCAGGTGCGGACCGTACGAGTTGCCCGAGTTGCCGACGGTGCCCAGCGACTGACCGGCCGAGACTTCCTGGTTCGTCGACACGTTGACCTGCTCCATGTGGGCATACACGGTCGCGAATCCGCCGCCGTGATCGACCACGACATAGTTGCCGAAGCCTCCACCGCAACCCCAGGAACTGGTGGGGTTGCACCCGGTCACGCGCCACACGATCGTCCCGCTCTGGGCGGCGCCGATACCGGAGCCCATCGATGTCGCCAGGTCGACGCCGTAGTGCATCCGTCCCCAGCGGGGCCCGAACGGTGAGGAGATGCTTCCCGACACCGGTCGGACCCAACCGCCGGGATTGGCTCCGCTGGCCTGACGCCGGGCGAGTTCTGCCAGCTGTGCCTGGATCCGCGCCGACTCTGCTTCCAGGCCCTTGAGGTGACCTTCGAGCGCCGCGCGGTCGGTGCGCAACTCCTCGAGCGCCGCGGCGCGTTCACGCCGGCGCTCGCGGATCGAGGCGGCCACGCGCGACTGTTCGGTCGCGGCGTATTCGATCTGTTCGGCGGCAACTGCAGCGTCGGCCTCCTCGGCCGCGGCGCGCTCGCGCAGCACGCGCGCCCGCTCCCGCTGCAGTTCGACCGCGGCCAACTGCGTCTCGAAGTCGCCGACGAGCTGACGATCGTTGGTCACGACGTGTGACACGTACTGCGTGGAATTGACGAAATCTGCGACGTCGCGCACGCCGGCGAACGCCTCGGCGAACGAGATCGGCCCGTACTTGAACGCCGCACGGATCCGCAGTTCGAGCCGGCTTCTCGTCTCGTCGAGCACGGCTTCGGCCTCGACAAGATCGGCATTGACCTCGACGAGTTCCTCGCGAGCGACGGCGAGCCGTTCCTGTGCTGCCGCCAGCGACTCACGTGCGAGCGCGAGTTCCCGCTCGAGTGCGGCGAGCACGGTCTCTTGTTGCGCGAGCTCGCGCTCGACGGCGGAGAGCCGGTCCCGGGCATCGCCCTCGGCGGCACGCGTCTCGGCGAGCGCTTCCTGTGCACGCTCGCGTTCCTCCTGTGCCTCACGCAGCTGCGCCTGGAGGTCGTCCATGTCCTGCGCCTGCGCGGACGTGGGAACGAGGGTGAGCACGGCCATGGCAACAACGGCCATGCGGAGTCGCAACGCATTCCGTAGCACCGGCTCGCTCATTCCTGTCCCGACGTCGAGGCGCAGGGATTGCCCATCGCACGTCACACCGCCGTGGGCACACAACCCACACGGACCACATCAGGCTACAGAAGCAACACGAGTTTTCGGGGGACCTTCGGCCAGGGTCCGCCGTCGGGTGCAGCGGCAGATCAGATGTGGAGGAATCGCCGCAGTGCAACGATCGAGGAGAACGCCGCGATGCCGACGCCGGCCGCGATGAGCCAGGGACCGATGGCCAGCACCTCGGTCGGCCCGATGAACGGCATGAGCTCGACTTCCCGTGAGAGGTTCGCCGCGACCCGCGGCACCGTCCCGTACAGCAGCCCCCACGACGCCAACGCACCCAACAACCCGGCGAACACGCCCTCGAGCACGAATGGCAGACGGATGTACCAGTTGCCGGCACCGACGAGCCGCATGATCGACGTCTGTTCCCTGCGCGCGAACGCTGCGAGTCGGATGGTGTTGGCGATGAGGACGCCTGCGGCAATGAGCTGGATGATCGCCACGATCAACGCCCCGCTGCGGATGACGTCGGTGAAGCTGAGGAACTGGTCGAGGACCTCGCGCTGGTCGACGATGTCTTCGACCCCCGGATAGGCCGCGAACTGCTCTGCGATCACGTTGAACAGCGACGGATCCTGCAAGCGGACGCGGAAGGATGCCGGCAGGATGTCCGGGTCGACCGATTCGATCAGGTTCGGCTGGTCCTTGAAGATTTCGGTGAAACGCTCGTAGGCGTCCTCTTTGGACTCGTAGAAGACCTCGGCGACGACCGGTTCCGCCTCGAGTTCGTCGCGCAGCTGTTCGAGCTGTTCGTCGGTGATCGCCGGACAGGTCGACCCGTCGCACAGGAAGATCGACACTTCGACCTTGCCGACCCAGTCGTCGGTCGCGAGGTCGACCTGGTCGGACAGCAGCAGGCTCGCTCCGAGCAGTGTGAGCGACACCGTGACCGAGAGCACCACGGCGACGGTCATCATCAAGTTCCGGCGGAGGCCACGCAATGCCTCCGCCAGGATGTAGCGCCACCTCGCGGACATTCAGCACTCCTCGCCGGCATGGATCCGCAGCCGTGACACGGCTGCGACACGTTCAGCCGGCATAGCCGTAGACCCCACGCGACTGGTCTCGAACGACCCGCCCGTTCTCGAGCTCGATGACCCGACGCCGCATCGAGTCAACGATGTGCTGATCGTGGGTCGCCATCACCACCGTCGCGCCGGTCCGGTTGATGCGGTCGAGCAGCTTCATGATGCCCACGGACGTCGACGGATCGAGGTTGCCCGTCGGCTCGTCACACAGCAGGATCCGAGGATTGTTCACGAACGCACGCGCGATAGAGACCCGCTGCTGCTGACCGCCGGACAGCTCGTGCGGCCGTGCGTGTTCCTTGCCGTCGAGCCCGACGAGCTCAAGCACCTCGGGGACACGCCGATCGATCTCGCGCCGGTTGCGACCGATGACCTCGAGAGCGAACGCCACGTTCTCCGTCACGGTCTTGTTGTCGAGCAGCTTGAAATCTTGGTAGACGTAGCCGATCTCACGACGCAGCGCAGGAACCTTCCAGGAGCGCAGCGAGTTGAGATTCTTGCCGGCGACCCAGACCTCACCCTCGTCGCACAGCTGCTCACGCGTGAGCAGCTTCATGAAGGTCGACTTGCCCGATCCGGACGGTCCGACGACGAAGACGAACTCGCCCTTGCCGACATCGATTGAGACGTCGTCGAGCGCGACGACCTCGTCCTTGGCGCCGCGCTTGTAGGTCTTGGTGACGTGTTCGAGCCTGATCACGGATGGATGCTCACAGATCGCGGGCGTCTTCGGACGCGAGACCGGTCGCGGGTTCGCCCTCGGCTGGAGGTGGCGGGCGGACGCTGGCGGAGCATACCGGAGCACCCGTGGCCTCCCGGGGAGGCGACACCGTGGTCGAACGGCCAGTCACGCGCGATCATTCCGCACGATCGTCACGGCCGGCGGCGCGCACCCGACGCCGCAGCTCGGCCTCGATGACCGCGTCGAGATCGCCATCGAGAACCGACTCGACACTGCCCGTCTCGTAGTCGCTGCGGAGATCTTTGACCATCTGGTACGGGTGAAGGACGTAGCTGCGGATCTGTGACCCGAAGCCCACGTTCTGCACGCCGCCGCGCAGTTCATCGAGTTCTTCGGCGCGTTTGAGCCGTTCCAGGTCGGCCAGCTTGACCTTGAGCACGCGCAGGGCGACCGCCTTGTTCTGGTGCTGCGACTTCTCGTTCTGGCAGCTGACGACGATGCCGGTCGGCAGGTGGGTGATCCGCACCGCCGAGTCGGTGGTGTTGACACTCTGCCCGCCCGGTCCCGACGAGCGGTAGACGTCAACACGGATGTCTTCGTCGGGCACGTCGACTTCCGTGTCCACCTCAGGCAGGACGGGCACAACATCGACGAGCGCGAACGACGTCTGGCGGCGGGCCGCAGAGTCGAACGGGCTGATCCGCACGAGGCGATGCACGCCGTGCTCCGCCGAGAGCCAGCCGTAGGCGTCCGGACCGCGCACCTCGAAGGTCGTCGACTTCAGGCCGGCCTCTTCGCCGTACGACTGGTCATAGACCTCCGTCTCGTACCCGCGCGTCTCCGCCCACCGCAGATACATGCGTTGCAGCATCTGCGCCCAGTCCATCGCGTCGACACCGCCCTCCCCCGCATGGATTGAAACGATGGCGTCCGAGCGGTCGTGCTCTCCCGACAGCAGTGTGGCGACGTCGAGCCGCTCGAGCTCGGCTTGGATCGATGCCAGCCCCGCGGTCACTTCCTGCGCGGAGGCGTCGTCGCCCTCTTCGACCGCAAGCTCGTCGAGCACCTCGAGGTCGTCGAGCCGCGCGGCAAGCCGATCGACTCGCGCGACGTCGTCTTCGACACGGGACAGTTCGGTCGTGACCTGACGCGCAACCTCGGTGTCGTCCCACAGGCCGGGCTCGGCTGCGCGCGCCTGCAGCTCCTCGCTGCGCTGACGACTGGTGTCGATGTCGAGGTCGGCGGCGATCTGCCGAAGCCGCTCGCGCAACGATGCGAGGTCGTCGGCGTGGCTGGTGGCCATCGTGCGTCCTCTTCGCGGCTTCGGGCTCACACGCATCCGGCGTGCAGGCAGACAAAACACGATGCTACCGAGCAGCAGTGCCGGCTCCGCTCGCCCGCGGTGGCGCCTACAGTCGCAGCCACCAGCCGACGAAACGGGGCGCGCGTGGCACGGCAACCCGACGATTTGTCGACGCTGCCGAAGGTCGAACTGCACGTGCATCTCGAAGGCACGGTCAGTGCCGAGGTCGCCAGCGACTTGGCCCGTAGGCACGGCCAAGATCCTGCCACGGTCCTCGAGCTCGAAAGCGGCGGCTATCCGCGGCGCTACCGCGACTTTCCGCACTTCGTCGACACGTTCGTCGCCACGAGCCGCCAGATCCGGGATCCCGACGACCTCGAACGCGTCGCCGAAGCGTTCGCGCAGATGCAGGACACGCTCGGCGTGCGCTACTGCGAGACGACCTTTACCGCGATCCGGCTCGTCGACGATGGCTGGGCACCCGCCGACATCTGGCGTGCGCTCGCGAATGGTTTCGCCGACGCCGACGTCGAGATCCGACTCATCATCGACGTCGTCCGCGACATGGGCGCCCATCGAACGCAGGACACAATCCGGCTTGTTGCCGACGCCGACGCACCGATCGTGGCATTCGGACTCACCGGCATCGAAGGCTCGGTGCCCGAGGGTGCGTTCCGGCCGTTGCGCGACGCCGCGGACCGACTCGGCATCGGCCTCGTCGCCCACGCCGGCGAGACCGGCACTCCGGACAACATTCGCGCCGCGCTCGACGACCTCGGTGCCGACCGGATCGGCCACGGTGTCGCCGCGGCGACCGATGCCGACCTGCTGGAACGCCTCGCACGAGATGGCACCGTGCTCGAGGTGTGCCCGTCGTCGAACGTGACCCTCGGCGTCGTCGACGACCTCGCTGCGCATCCGCTGCCGGCCCTGCTGGCCGCCGGCGTCGCCGTGACCATCAATAGTGACGACCCACCGTTCTTCGCGACCACACTGACCGACGAGTTGGCCCACGCCGCCACGCTGGCCAACCTCACGCGTGACGACCTCGCCGACCTGCAACGCACCGCGATCGACGCGTCGTACGCGGGCAGCGACGTCCGCGCCCGGGTACACGGCGAGATCGACGCCTGGCAGGCTGGCGGCAGCGACGACACAGGACGGGCATCGTGACGAAGGAAGAGCGCAAGGCGCGCCACCACGAGTTCGCCGCGCTGCCGGCCACCGAGCGACGCGAGATCGTGCGGCAGGTCAACCGCGGTGAACCGGTCACGGTCCGACGGCACGCGCCGCTCGCGATCGCCGTAGCGGAACGGCAGGTGCGCTTCTGGAAGTACGCATGGCTGCTGGGACCCGTTTTGGCCGTCGTACAGTTGCTGATCAGCGACGAGCCGATCGTGGCACTGAGCAACGGACTGCTCGGCACGCTCGTGCTGGGCGGGTTCTCCTACTTCTGGATCCGGCGGGCGCAGCGTTCTGTGCGCGCCAATGCCGCGATCGCCCAGCGGCGTATCGGCCCGCCGACGGCGGCGAAACCCGCGACGCACGTGCCCTCCGAGGGCAAGCCGCGCGGCCGCGCGCCCCGCGGCAAGAAGCGCCGCAGCCGCTGAGCCACCGTCTCGACGGCAGTGCGGCCTGCGGACCCTGATCAGCGGTCGGCCAGCACCTCACGCGCAACGGTGGCGACGTTGGCCGGCGTGAAGCCGAACGCGTCGAAGAGGCGCTCGGCCGGTGCGGATGCGCCGAACCGGTCGATGCCAACGACCCGCCCGCGATCACCGACCCAGCGCTCCCAGCCGAACGTCGTTGCGGCCTCGACCGCGACTCGGGCGGTGACCTGCGGCGGCAGGACCGCAGCGCGATAATCGGGTGATTGCGCCGCGAAGCGTTCCCACGACGGCATCGACACGACCCGTGGCGCATGCCCGCCGGCAGCGAGCAGTTCGGCCGCCGCGACCGCCACGTGAACCTCCGAACCGGTCGCGAGCAGCAGCACATCGGGGTCCGGATGGTCAACGAGGACATAGGCGCCCCGCGCGACCGCGTCGCTCGGCTTGTCCCCCAGCGGCGGCAGCGACTGGCGGGTCAGCGCCAGCACCGACGGACCGGGATGCTCGAGCGCGGCCTGCCAGGCCGCGACCGTCTCGTCGCCGTCGGCAGGTCGGAACACCGTCAGCCCGGGGATCGCCCGCAGCGCAGCGAGGTGTTCGATCGGCTGGTGCGTCGGCCCGTCCTCACCCAGTCCGATGGAGTCGTGCGTCATGACGTAGACGACCTGGGTGCCCATCAGCGCCGACAGCCGGATCGCCGGCCGGCAGTAGTCGGTGAACACGAGGAAGGACGCCACGTACGGCACGAAGCCGCCATGCAACGCCATGCCGTTGGCGATTGCCGCCATCGCGTGCTCGCGCACCCCGAAACGCAGATTCCGACCGGTCCGGTCGTCGGCCGAGAAGTCGCCGGCTCCGTCGATATCGGTGTTGTTCGACCCGGCGAGATCGGCCGAGCCACCGAACAGTTCCGGCACGGCGTCGGCGACAGCATTGATGACCACACCGGAATGCTTGCGGGTGGCGTCCTTGTCGGCTCGCTGCGGCAACGCCTGTTGCCATCCGTCACGGCGGGTGCCGTGCACGACGCGGCGCTCGAACTCGGCGGCGAGCTCTGGATGTGCCGCACGGTAGGCGGCGAAGGCCTCGTCCCATGCGACCCGGCGCGCGGCACCCTGCTCGCGGACGTCGCAATGCGCACGAACGTCATCGTCGACGACGAACGGCTCGGTGTGCGGCCAACCGAGCGCAGCCTTTGCGGCGGCGACCTCGTCGTCGCCGAGCGGCGCACCGTGCGATGCGGCCGTTCCGGCCTTGTTCGGCGCGCCGTAGCCGATGACGGTGCGGACCGCGACCAGCGACGGCCGCCGGTCCGCGTCCGCTGCCGCGATGGCCGCACGAACGGCATCGAGATCGTTGGCGTCATCGACGCGCTGGGTGTGCCAGCCGTAGGCGTCGAACCGGGCGAGCACGTCCTCGGTGAACGCGAGGTCGGTCGACCCGTCGATCGTGATGCGGTTGTCGTCGTAAAGGTAGGTGATGCGCCCCAGCCGCAGCGTTCCCGCAAGCGAGGCCGCCTCGGACGCGACGCCTTCCATCAGGTCGCCGTCGGACACGATGCCGTACACGCGGTGGTCGACGATCTCGTGGCCGTCACGGTTGAATTCGGCAGCCAGCCGTTCGGTCGCCAGCGCCATGCCGACGCCATTGGCGAACCCCTGACCCAGCGGTCCGGTGGTCGTCTCCACGCCTGGCAGCTCCCCGTACTCGGGATGCCCGGCGGTGACCGAACCCCACTGCCGGAACGCACGCAGATCGTCGAGGGTGGGGCGCTCGTAGCCCGCCAGGTGCAGCGCCGCATACAGCAGCATCGACCCGTGGCCCGCGGACAACACGAAACGGTCCCGGTCGGGCCACGCTGGGGCAGCCGGATCGTGGCGCAGCACCTCGCGGAACAGCACGTGCGCCAGTGGCGCGCATCCCATCGGCATGCCGGGGTGGCCTGATGCCGCCTGTTGCACGGCATCCATTGCCAGCGCTCGGATCGTGGTGATCGCGCGCTGATCCAGGTCGTCGGTCATGGAGAGCTCCGCAGGGTCGTCGCCGGTGGCCGCCGAAGACTTCGCCCCCGTGGACATCGCGCCGCCGGTCTCGCGCGCCCGAGCGTAGCCGCGCCGGCCAACCGACCGGTCAGCGCTGCCTCAGCGCATCGCGGATCTCTCGCAGCAGCACGAGATCCTCGGGCTCGGGCACCGGCTCCTGTGTGGGCTCATCGGTGGCACGGCCGGCCTTGAAGCGGTTGTACGACCGGACGATCAGGAAGACGACGAGTCCGACGGCGAGGAAGTTCACGAGCGACGTCAGCACCGCCCCGACGGAACCGATCGGCACGCCATCCTCACCCGTGGCCCTGCCGAACGTGAGGAACGTGTCGAAGTTCGCACTACCTCCGAGCGCCAGTCCGACCAGCGGCATGACGAGTCGGCCGACGACGGCCTGCACAACCGACGTGACAGCGACGCCCATGACGAAGCCGACCGCCAGATCGACGAAGCTTCCCCGATTGATGAACGCACGGAACTCGGCGAACATGTCCACCCCTTGTGTCGTGCCGGCCACCGGCGGCCGACAGCTCGGCCAACGCTAACGCTCCGTGTGGCGGCGCAATCGGACCGTTGCCGGTCCACCTCGCCGTCAACTCACCGTCCGAGCGCGGCGAGCCACCGTGCAACGTCATCGCGGCACGCGTGCATGCTCGCTGCCGGAGGCACCGCGCGCCCATCAACGCTCGCGGCACGCGTCACGCGCAGGCTGTGGTCACCACCGCGGACGGTGCACACCGTCGCCGATCCCCCGAGCTGCGGCGTGTGTTCGCCGAGCTCGTCGGGGGAACCGAACGGGTCGCGCTCGCCCTGCACGAACAGACAGTCGGCCGTGAGACGCGGCCAGTGGTCGACGCGGCAGCGATCCGGTCGTCCGGGCGGGTGGAGCGGATACCCGGAGAACAGCAGGCCTGCGACGCGACCAGCGATCCGCCGGTCATCGGCCCACACCATCGACAGCACCCGCCCACCGTAGGAGCGTCCCGCGAGGACCCAGCCGCCCGCCTGAAGGCCGTCGTTGGCGACTTCCGCCATCGCGCCGTGCACGACGGCCACTGCGTCGGCGAGCGACGCTTCTGCGCGGGGTGCACGGCGCCCGAGTTCGGCGAACGGCAGGTTCGCGCGCACGACGGTGACCCCCAGCGAGGCAAGCACCTCGGCGAGCGCAACGACGGCGTCGGTGTCGAGGTCGCCACCTGCGCCCGGAACGACGAGCGCGCACCGTCCACTGGCCGTGGTCGGCCGATGGATCGCGGCGGTCACCGTCGTCGTACGGGCGCCGACGATCGGCATCGCACGGCGGGTCACGGTGACGGCATCCATGCGGCGGAAGCCTACGGCGAGCCGCCACGCGGATCGTGCGCGGGCCGACTGCGCTCGTCGGCCGGCGGGACGACCACGACGGGGCACGGAGCGTGGGTCACGACCTGTTGACTGACCGATCCGAGCATCAGCCCGCGGAACCCACCCAGGCCACGCGCAGCCACGACGAGCAGGTCGGCGTCGGCCGCTTGCGCGACGAGCACACGCGCAGGACTGCCCGCGACCACGCGTGTTTCGACGGCGACGTCGCCGGCGCCACCGGCAGCCCGCAATGCGGCGGCGACGGCGGCGGCACCGAGACGGCGCAGTTCGTCTTCCGACGGCATGCTCACCAGCGCGGGCATCGCGGTGAACTCCGGCGTCGGATACGCATGCACCAGCCGCACCGACGCCCCCCGGCGTCGTGCGTCCTCGAGCGCCCAACGCACCGCGTGTGTCGCGTGCACCGACGCATCGACGCCGACGACGATCGTGGACATGACGAACCTCCCGCAGCGTGCACCGAGCTGTTTCGGTGACCGAGCGCGCAACGCCAGCATGACGAACCGGTCCACCAGTCACGCAGTGGCAACGGTCCTCTACTGTGGAGGACGGGCGGCCCGAACCGCTCGGGCCACAGGTCACCGCACAACGGACCGGTCGAGACGATGCGCGTACCGCGACGATGGCTCCAGCCCGACGAGCGGGTGCTGGCCACATTCCGGCCGCACTGGCGGCGTCTCGTTCCCATCGTGGCGCTCGCAATGCTGTGCGGCGCCGGCGCCGGGGTCGCGCTCGCCGCACTCGATCCTCCCGAGCGCACCTACGTGATCGCCGGGCTCGTCGCCGGATGGTTGCTCGTCGCCGTGCGACCGATCACGCGCCGGTGGTTCTCGCGCTACGTGCTCACCGACCGTCGGCTGGTCGCCCGGTTCGGCATGATCGCCCGGTCCGGTACGGAGCTGCCCCTGACACACATCGCCAATATCGGCTTCCGCCAGTCGATCGTGCAGCGCCTGCTCGGCTACGGCACGGTGACCATCGAGCTGCTCGGCGACCGGGACGACGTGGAGCTCATCGACGTGCCCGATCCATCCTCTGTCGAATCAGCGATCTGGGCCGCCCGAGGCATGGACATTCCGTCCGGCGAGGAACCATTCGACGAGGCGTGAGGCCCTCGCGGCGGCCTCACACCGGTTGCCGACCGACGGACCTGTCGATCAGGGTCGTCCTGCCCTGCCCGTCGGCGCCACCACCCGCGAGCATGCCGTGGAACGGCGCGAACCGCCGAGCCGCGCCGAAGCGAGGGAATGATGCAGCCGCTGATGGCCACCGATCCGATCCGCCATCTGACGGGCGATCCGGTCGCGACGATCCTTCCGAGTTCGACGTTGCGCGACGCCGCGACGGAACTGGCCGCCGACGGCATCGGACTACTCGTCGTCGTCGATCCGTCTGGCGTCCGCGGCGTGCTGTCCGAGCGCGACATCGTGCGAGCGATCGCCGAGGGGATCGACCTCGACGTCGAGCGCGTCCGCGACGTCGCGTCGCTCGACGTGCAATCGGTCGACGAGAACACGTCGATCCTCGACACGGCCCGGCGCATGATCGACGCCGAGATCCGCCACATCGCCGTGTCCCGCCGCGACGTCGTCTACGACGTGGTGTCCATCCGCGACGTGCTCAACGTGCTCGTCAACGACGCGGCACCAGCGTCCGCCGCCGGTCGGTGAGCACGAGCAGGCTCGGCAGCACCAGCACCGCGACGACAAGCGAGTAGGCGATCGCGTAGACGATGACGTAGCCGAGCTGTTCGAAGGGCCGCAGCGTCGACGTCACCAGGATGCCGAATCCGATCGCCGTGGTCAGCGCCGATCCCGCGAGCGCGCCGCCGGTTGATTGCACGGTGCGTTCGACGGCGACGTGCACATCGTCGACGCGCGACCGCTCTTCGACGAAACGCGCGGTGACGTGGATCGCGAACGGCACCCCGATGCCGATCGACAGCGCGGCCAGCGTCGCGGTGACCGCGTTCAACGGAATGCCGGTAGCCGCCATCGTGCCAAACGTCGCTGCCAAAACCAGCACGACCGGGAGCACCGTGACAACACCGAGCACGGCATGTCCGATCGACCACGCAAATGCCAGCGCCAGCAGCAGCATGGCCGCGCCCAACGCGACGACCAGCGAGGTGATCTGCGCGTCCTCGATGTCCTCGCTCAAGGCAGCCTGAACGACCTGCGGCGAGGTCACGACGACGTCAAGTCCCGCATCCTCGAGCGGCGCGAGCGCTGCGGACATGTCCTCGGCGAGTACGGCCGCACCCGACTGCCCGGCGGACGTCCGCACCTCGAGTCGCCCAACCCGGCCGTCGGCGGCGATATCGACGGTGACGTCGGGCCGGCCACCGAACGTCTCGACGTCGTTGATCCGGCCGAGCCCGGCGATCGCACGCTCGATCCCGCCTGCCTCTGCCGCCCCCACGACGTCGCCAGTCAGCAGCACCGAGGTCGTCTCGGCGAATCCGCCGTCGAATTCGTCGGTGATCGTCTCCCACACACTGAGTCCCGGATCGTCTTGCGGCACGAAATCGGTGACCTCGAAACGGGTGTCGAGTCGTGTGAACCCGTAGCCGCCTACGGCGACGGCGACCAGCGCGACCGCAATGGTCACGCGCGGTGCTGCGCGCGCGAGCCAGGCGGTGCGGCCGATCAGGCGCGGCAGCACCCGCTCGCGGCCCGCTGCGAGCGCGGCGATCGGCAGCGCGCCAGACACGGCGGCGCGACGGTCGAGCAGGACCCGAACGCTGGCGATGACCGTGACGGTGAGCAGGAATGCGGCGCAGATTCCGACGGCGGCGAGCACCCCGAGCGTGGCGAGGAAGTCGACCGGACTGACGAGATTGGTGAGAAAACCGATGGCGGTGGCAGCGGTGCACAACAACAGTGTCGGCCCGACGGTTGCCAGCGCCGTCGTCATGCTCGCGTCGGGTTCACCGCTGGCGCCGAGTTCGGTGCGGTAGCGCGCCAGCACGTGAATGCCGAAGTCGACGCCGAGACCGATGATCAGGATCGGCACGATCTGGGTCTGCGGCGAGAACGGTCCGATCAGCCCGAGCATGCTCGGGCCAAGCAGGACGCCGGCACCCTGCATCCACACGACGGCCAACAGGATCACCACGAGGGTGACTGCGACGTCGGCGCTGGTGCGTCGCAGCAATTGGCGGCGCGTGCCACCTGTTCGAGGCACCCAATAGACGACACCGAGGACGAGCAGAATCAGTGCCAGTGCGGTCCCGAAGAGCCGGCCGATCTCGGGGCCGATGTCAGCACCCGACAGCAGCAGTCCCAGGCTCACGGCGTCGGCGTGGAATCCGTCCGGCAGTCTCGCCGACGCCACCGCCTCGGCGACAGCGCGCTGCCGAGCGGTCACCGCGTCGTCATCGAGCCCGGAGGTCTCCTGGAAGACGAGCAGCAGTCCCGTCGTCGACGTCGCCGTTTCCGAGGGTGCGACGAGTGCGTCGACGAGACCGGCGAATTCGGCCGGCAGTCTGCTTCGTGCCTGTTCGACCAACGCGTCGAACGTCGGATCGTCCACCTCACCGGGATCGATGCCAGCAGATGCCAGGGCCGTTTCGACGTCTGCCGTGTACGAAACGATTGGCGGCTGCCCACCGTCGGCAACGAGCGTGTCACCAGCGGCACGGCGTACCGCCCGCTGGAGGGCGATCGCGGCGCGCAGGCCATCAGCACTGCGAATCGGTGCGCCATCGGTTGTGACGACGACCTGGGTGACGCTCTGATCGTCGGGGAACGTCGCTGCAAGCTCGTCGAGTGCGCGGGAGGCGGCGTTGTCGACGGCGACGGCATCGTCATTGACCGCACGTGGAATGAGCGCGCCGAGCGCGACGGTCACCGCCGCCACCGCGACGAGCGTTGCAGTCGGTCGGCGCAGTGCCACCGACGTCAGCCAAGCCAGCATGATCCGCATGTCGAGCGCTGCCTGTTCATCGATCATCGGACGGCGTGCGACCGCGACAATTGCGGCTGTCAAGGCTTCGGATCGTGCGCACGCACGGATGGGTCAGGCGGAACGCGACATGTGCCCTGCCGGCTATCGGCATGCCGCGGCGAACGCGAACGCGAGCCACCAGCCTGCGGCGGCACCGGCTACCGCGAGTCCAAGCGTGGCCACGGCTGACGCTGCGCCACCGACACGGTCGCCATCGGACGCGGCCAGCACGATCTGGTTCATCGCGGTCGAGAACGTCGTGAACGCGCCGAGGAAGCCGGTGGCGAGCACCGTCGCCGCCGCGACCGTCCCGCAGGCGACAACCGTTCCGGCGACGAGGCCGGCGAGAACCGAGCCGCCCACGTTGATGGTTGCGGTCGTCCGCCGCGCCCGAAGCGAACGACGGGCCGCGAACGTGTCGAGCGCCGCGCGTGTGACCGCCCCCGCCGCGCCGGCGACGGCGATCGCGAGCCACGTTGCCAGTGTCATGACGACGCCGCGGGTGACCGCGGGGTGGCGAAACCAATCGCGATCCGACGCCCGGTCCATGCTGCCGCGATGCCGAGCACCACCGATCCGACGGCGTAGCCGATTGCCACGACTACCCGGCCGGCGAGCAGCAGTTCGTGCACTTCGACGGCGAACGTGCTGTAGGTCGACAGCGACCCGAGCAGGCCGGTGGCCAGAAATGCCGACACCCGCGGGCTGAGCGGCCGGCGTCGCGCAAGTCCGACGATGGCGCCCAGCGCCGCTGCCGCACCGAGATTGACAACAAGCGTCGGTGCGAGCCCGCCAGCTGCTGCCGGCATCGCCACGCTCACCGCGGCCCGCAGGACCGCGCCGAGCGCCCCACCGACCGCGACGGCGACGAAGTGGCCCAGCATGGTTCGAACCCTCTCGAGGCATGGTGTTCGGCGCGACTGACGTCGGTCGTTCGACCCTAGCGGCGCTGTCGACCGCGGCCGAGCATGGCCGCTGGCCGCTCCGTGACTAGTCTCTTCGTGGACGTCCGGCCACGAACAGGTGGCCCGACCCTCTGGCGTGCAAGGATCCTGCCGATGCTCCTGCGACGACGCACGTTGCTCATCAATGCCGCGATCGGTCTCGTCATCCTGTCAGGGGTCGGGATCGCCGCTGGTGCGCTCGGGGGTGCGGCGCCACAGGAACCCGAACCACTGACGACCGAGGTCCGGCGCGGAAGTGTCATCGGCACGGTCGCCGCCTCCGGCGAGATCGTTTCACCCGATGCCGTCGGCGTCGTGTTCGAAGCGGCAGGTCGCGTCGCCGATGTCGCGGTCGACGTCGGTGACGAGGTCGCCGCGGGAGATGTGATCGCCCGACTCGACGACCAGGTGCTCACCGAGCAGGTCACGGTCGCCGAGGCCGCACACCGCGCAGCCGAGGCGGCCCGCTCGCAGCTCGTTGCCGGACCGTCGTCACGCCAACGCCAGCTGTTGGCGCTCGAGCGTGACCAAGCAGCCGTGCAGCTGCGGCAGGCCGAGGAGGCACACGAGCGTGCCGAGGCGTCCGCGGATGCGGCGCGCGCCGCCGCCGATCGTGCCGTCGATACGGCCAGCAACCGCCTCGATCAGGCCGAAGACGCCTGGCGCGCCGTTGAGGACCGCCTGTGCGACCCCGTGACCGACGACACGGTCACGACGTGCGTGCAGACACAGGACGCCATCGCCCAGGCCGAAGACGCGCTAGCCACCGCCGAACACGAGCGCGACCAGACGCGTCTCCGCGAGTCCCAGACGGTCGCCCAGACCCAAGACACGCTCGACCAGGCGCAGCTCACGCTCCGGATCGCCGAAGCACGGCTCGATGTCGAGACTGCCGGCGCGCGCAGCGGCGACGTCGCGCAGGCCGACGCCGAAGTCGCACGCACAGCGGCGCAATTGGCACAGGCACGCCGGGACGTGCAGAATGCGACGTTGCACGCCCCAGTCGGCGGCGTCGTCGCCGCGGTCAACGTGCAGGTCGGTGGCACCGTGTCCACGTCGAGCGGCGCGGCCGTCGAACTGACCGATGTCGGTGCGCGTGCGGCGGTGGCCCGGTTCTCCGAGGCGGACGCGACCCGGCTGGCGATCGGCCAGCCCGCGGTCATCACCTTCGACGCGATTCCCGGCGTCGCCGTCAACGCCCAGGTCTCCCGCATCGATCCGACGCCGACACTCACGGGCAACCTGGTCCAGTACGGCGTGGAGCTCGCGTTCGACGATCTGCCCGACGGGATCCGCATCGGCCAGACGATCACTGTTGAGGTCGTCACCGGGCAGGCTGACGATGTCCTCTATGTCCCGGCGACGACGGTGACGACGCTGGGGACACGCTCCACGGTGCTTGTCTACGACGGCGAATCGACCGTTGAACGCGATGTGGAGATCGGATTGCGCGGCGATCAGTTCGTCGAGATCACCGCAGGGCTCGCCGAAGGTGATGTCGTCGTGCTGCCATCGACCGGTACCGGGCAACTGCCGGACGTCTTCGGTCCGGGAGGGCCCAGCGAACCGTCAACCGAGCCGGCGCGCGGGAACTGAGCGGTGACGGCGACGACGCACGCAGGGGCATCCGGGCCGGCGCTGGCGACGCAGCCGGTCATCCAGGTCGACAGGGTCCGCAAGATCTACGGGCAAGGCGCTGCCGAGGTCCGCGCCCTCGACGGTGTGTCGGTCCGGATCGCCCCCGGCGAGTACGTCGCGATCATGGGAGCGTCAGGCTCGGGGAAGTCGACGTTGATGCATGTTCTGGGTTGCCTCGACGTACCGACCTCGGGGCGTTATCTCCTCGACGGCATCGATGTCAGCCGCCTCAACGAGGCGCAGCAGGCCATCGTGCGCAACCGCAAGATCGGGTTCGTGTTCCAGTCGTTCAACCTCGTCTCCCGCACGTCTGCACTCGCCAATGTGGAAATGCCGCTGACCTACGCCGGCGTCAACCGTCGCGAACGTCACCGCCGGGCGCAGGCGGCTTTGCGTCAGGTCGGCCTGGCCGACCGTGCCGGCCACAAACCGAATGAGCTCTCGGGAGGACAGCAGCAGCGTGTGGCGATCGCCCGGGCACTGGTGACGAGCCCGACGCTGATCCTGGCCGACGAACCGACCGGCAACCTCGACAGCACCGCGACCGCTGACATTCTCAACATCCTCGACCGCTTCCACCGGCTCGGCCGAACGATCGTGCTCATCACGCACGAGGACGACGTCGCCGCGCGCGCGACGAGGACGATCCGGCTGCTCGACGGCCGAGTCCT
This sequence comes from Nitriliruptoraceae bacterium, assembly GCA_040904785.1. GTDB lineage: Bacteria > Actinomycetota > Nitriliruptoria > Nitriliruptorales > Nitriliruptoraceae > JBBDSV01. The sequence continues at coordinate 14,780 of JBBDSV010000026.1, read as the reverse complement.
GTCCGACTCCGCCCACACCGGCCGTGACCCGGGCTCGACGACGGAGCGCACGCCATGATGCTCCGCGAGGTGGTGCGGTTCGCGATCCGGGGGCTGGTCGCCAACCGGATGCGTTCGGTGCTGACGATGCTGGGCATCTTCATCGGTGTTGCCGCCGTGGTCGTGCTGACCGCCGTCGGCAACGGCGCGGGACAGGCGATCTCGGCGACCGTGAGCTCGTTCGGCGCGAACACCATCACCGTGTTCGCCGACACGACGACGTCGTCGGACGAGGGACGCGACATCCGACCGCGCGAACTGACCATCGCCGACGCCCGTGCGTTGGAGGACCCGGAGGGCGCACCGGCGATCGCCCGGGCGGCACCGATCATCCAAATGCTGGGTGTCGAAGCGCGATACGGCTACTCCAGTCATCGCATCGAGACGTTCTTCGGCGCGACCCCGAGCTATCTCGACATCGCCGAGTTCGCCGTCGTCGAGGGATCGACCCTGTCGGAAGACGACCTCGCCGGGGCACGCCAGGTCGTTCTGCTCGGGCGGACGGTCGCCGACGAACTCTTCGGTGGGGCGGATCCGCTGGGCGAACGCGTGATGATCGCTGGCGCTCCGTTCACCGTGGCGGGGGTGATCGTCGAACGCGGCGAGATCATCGGCCAAGACATCGACAATCTCGCGTTCGTGCCGATCACCTCGCTGCAACAGAGCGTGACCGGCTACGGACCGGTCGACGCCATCATCGCGCAGGCGACGGGGCCGGATCAGGTCAACGCGGCTGAGGCGCAGATCCTGTCGGTGCTCGACGCCCGCTACGGGATCACTGATCCCGACGACCGCACCTACCAGATCTTCAATCAGGCGACCCTGCTCGACGCGATCAGCACGATCACCGGACTCATCTCGGCCCTGCTGGCGGCCATCGCCGGCATCTCGCTGCTCGTCGGCGGTGTCGGGATCACCAACATCATGCTGATGACGGTGACCGAACGCACCCGCGAGATCGGCATCCGCAAGGCGATCGGTGCCCCACGTGGGGCGATTCTGGGACAGTTCCTGCTGGAGGCGACGATGCTCTCCCTGTTCGGCGGTGGCCTGGGAGTCCTCGCCGGCGTCGCGGTGAGCAGCATCCACATCGGCGCGTTCCAGCCCGTGGTGATGCCCTCAACGATCGTGCTCGCCTTCGGCGTCACGTTCGCCATCGGCATCTTCTTCGGGGCACACCCGGCCAACCGCGCCGCCAAGCTGCGCCCGATCGACGCATTGCGCTATGAGTGACCCTGCCGGTTCGGGCGGCACGACCCCGACCGGACCCGTGACGATCGGAACACCAGATGGCTGACGACACGACCGAGCCGACGACGACCGGCGAAGAGGTCGACGACGACATGCTGCTCGCCACGCCACTTGACGAGACCGATCTCGACGCGCGTCTCGAGGCCGCGGGAGATCGACGGCGGGCGCGGTCGACAACGGTCCTCGCCACCATCGCGCTGGTCGTGGTCGGGTTCGCGCTCGGCGCGATCGTGACATCCTCGCTGACGTCGATGACGGCAGCGATGGAGGCGGCCTCACAGGATCCGGTGGCGCATCCCGAGGTCACCGGACCGCAGGTGCTGGGCACGGTGCGTGCGGTCGACGGCGACGTGCTGCTCGTCGACCAGGCCGACGGGTCGATCCTGCGGGTCGTGACCTCGGCGTCGACGCGTGTCGCGGCTTCGCGCCCGGTATCCATCGACACCGTAGACCCCGGCATGCGGGTCGTCATCACCGGGTCGTTCGATGACGAGGGCCGCCTCGATGCCACCGTCATCCAGCAGTTCGCGGGACGATGATGTCTCCCTCAACGCCCATCCAGGACCTGTCGGCGGCGGTTGCCACACTCGTCGGCGACGGTGATGTCGTCGCGCTCGAGGGGTTCACTCACCTCATCCCGTTCGCGGCCGGTCACGAGATCATCCGTCAGGGCCGTCGCGACCTCACGCTCGTGCGGATGACCCCGGACCTGCTGTTCGACCGGATGATCGGGGCCGGGTGTGCCGCCAAGCTCGTGTTCTCGTGGGGCGGCAATCCCGGTGTCGGTTCACTGCACCGGTTCCGCGATGCGGTCGCGACCAGTTGGCCCCGGCCGCTGGAGCTCGAAGAGCACAGCCACGCCGGGATGGCCAATCGGTATGTCGCCGGCGCGGCAGGACTGCCGTTCGCGGTGATGCGCGGCTACCGCGGCACCGACCTCGAGCAGCACACGAACGTCGCCCCGATCACGTGCCCGTTCACCGGCGAGACGTTGACAGCCGTGCCGGCACTGGAGCCGGACGTGGCGGTCATCCACGCCCAGCGTGCCGATCGGTCCGGCACCGTGCAGCTGTGGGGCATCACGGGCGTCCAGAAAGAGGCGGTGCTCGCGGCGAAACGGGCACTGGTCACCGTCGAGGAGGTCGTCGACACGCTCCAACCCGTTGCCGGCGCCGTGATCCTGCCGTCCTGGACGATCGACGCGGTTGCGGTCGCGCCGGGCGGCGCACGGCCGTCGTACGCCCAGGGCTACTACGCACGCGACAACGCCGCCTATCTCGCCTGGGATGCGATCAGTCGTGACCGCGACCGGTTCGCTGCCTGGCTCGATGCGGTCGTGATGCACGGTGAACCCGACCCGACACTCACGGATGCGCGATGACGACCTCCGGCACGGACGCGAACTGGTCATCCGACGACCTGATGACGATCACCGCCGCCCGGGCGCTCGCAGGCCGGCGCACCTGTTTTGTCGGCATCGGCCTGCCCAGCGTCGCCGCCAACCTCGCGCGTGCGACGACGACTCCCGATCTGGTGCTCATCTACGAGTCGGGCACGATCGGAGCGCGCCCGACCCGGCTGCCGCTTTCCATCGGCGACGGCGAACTCGCCGAGACCGCCGACACGGTCGTGTCGGTGCCCGAGATCTTCAACTACTGGCTGCAATCGGGCCGTATCGACGTCGGCTTCCTCGGCGCCGCCCAGATCGACCGGTTCGCCAACATCAACTCGACGGTGATCGGCGACGACTATCACCGGCCCGACGTGCGCCTGCCGGGTGCCGGCGGCGCTCCGGAGATCGCCGCGTCGTGTCGCGAAGTGATCATCATGCTGCGGCAACGACCGCGCACGTTCGTTGGGTCGGTTGACTTCGTGACGTCGGTGGGCTTCGGATCCGCGCCCGGCGATCGCGAGCGGTTCGGCATGCGCGGCGCCGGTCCGACCCAGGTGATCACCGACTACGGCGTCCTGCGACCCGACCCGGCGACGTGCGAACTCGTGCTGTCCTCGGTGTATCCGGGCGTCGACCCCGACGATGCCCGCGCAGCGACCGGCTGGCCGCTTCGGATCGCTGATGATCTCGATGTCTGTGCGGCTCCCGACGGTCGGGAACTCTCCGCCCTGCGCGCACTGCAGGCGACGCGCCCGCGCGCCACCTGACGCTCACGATTCGTGGCGTGTCCAGTGCCGTGGATCGCGACCGATGGCACCGGAAAGCTGACGGGCCACGACACCTCCCGGAGCGTGCTCGACGCCGAATTCGCTGAGCAGCGCGGTCGCTTGCGCTTCGAGAAACGCGATCCCACAGGTGAACGGCACACCCCAAGTATCGGCCTGCGTTTCGAGCACGGTCGGCGCGCGCCCGTAGACCGCATCCATGATCCGCACGTCACGCGACGGCACGAAGTCGCCGAGGGGCGAACCCGGCCACTGCGCCATGCCGATCGGCGTGGTGTTGACGATGAGGTCGGCTTCAGCGGCGGCGGCGATCCGGTCGTCCCAGTCGACGGTGGTGACCGCCGGCAACCAGGTGGCAGCGTGTTCCGCCCGCCGCTCGGCCTTGTCGCGCGTGCGCGCACTGACGACGACGTGGCTAGCGCGACCGTCGAGGGCGGCGAGGACGGCACCGGCGGCGCCGCCGGCTCCAAGGACGAGCGCGCGCTCGACGGGTTCGGTTTCGGACAGCAGTGCCGTGCAGCCCTGTGCGTCCGTGTTGGTCGATGTCCATCGCCCGTCGCGCCACGCGATCCAGTTGCACACGCCGGCACGTTCGACCCACAGGTCGCGCTCGTCGGCACGTTCGTACGCCCACTGCTTGTAGGGCATGGTCACGTTCGCGCCGACATACTGCGCATTGCGCAGCTCGTCGAGCACGGCGTCGAGCTCCTCCACTTCAACGTCGCGCAACCCGTAGGTCCATGCGAGACCGAGCTCGGTGAACACCCCTTGCCAGATCGTCGGCGACAGCGAATGCTGGATGTCCTTGCCGATGAGGAAGGCACGCTCAATCACCTGCGGCCTTGGCGCGGGTGAGTCGGGCGCGGTCATCTGGGCTCCACGATGGCGCGGAAGCGCACGGATCGGCGCGGGGCGAACACTAGCCTCTGTCGTCGTCCCGTCCGCCGAACGACAGGTGCAGGCGCCATGATCGTGCTGGTCGGATTCATGGGCGCGGGAAAGACGAGCGTCGGGGCCCGTCTCGCGCGCCGGCTCGGCATGCCGTTCGTCGATGTCGACAAGGCAATCGAGGCGGCCGAGGGCAGACGGATCGCCACGATCTTCTCCGAGTCCGGTGAGGCGGCATTTCGCACGATCGAACGCGACACGGTTGCCGCCGCGCTCGCCGGCGACGATGCGGTCGTCGCCCTCGGGGGTGGCGCGGTCGAAGATGACCAGACGCGCCAGCGTCTCGCGGCCCACACCGTCATCCACCTGGCGGTCGACCTCGCCACCGTCCGCAGACGCGTCGGCGACGATCGTCGCCGACCGATGCTGCAGACGCACGATGTCGAGGCGCTCTTCGCCCGTCGCGTCCCCGTGTACTCATCGGTCGCCGACCACACGGTCGTTACCGACGGGCGTGCTCCGGACGTGATCGTCGACGAGATCATCGCTGCGCTTCCCGCCGCAGGCGAGGGCACTGCCCACGCGTAGTTCGACCCGCACGCCTCACATCGCCGGTGACACCGTGGCCGGATCCGGTCGCCGCACGGAGGCGAACAGAGCGGCACCGGCCACCGCGCACACCGACAACAGCACGAATGTGGTCGTGTAGCTGCCCAGCATGTCGTAGAGGATGCCGGCGATGATCGGCCCCGTGGCCGCGCCGAGCATGATGATCAACGACGAATACCCCATGATCGATCCGAAGTTCGCGGTGCCGAAGACATCGGCGCGCCACGCACGCAACACCGGGCCACGCACACCCCACGCGGTGCCGTGGAGCAGCGCGAACACGACGACCAGCGCCGGCGTCACGGCGAACGCGAGCACGAGCGCCGCCACGGCGTGCATCACCATGCACACCCAGATGAGCCGTTGCTTGTTGACCCGATCACCGACGACACCGCCCAGCACCATCCCGAGGAACTGCAGGATCGTCATCAACGCGACTGCGAGGCTCGCCTCGGCGAGTGAGTAGCCGAAGGAGCGGGTTAGGTGCGGCACAAGGTGGACGAGCACGGCATTGACAAGCATGACGGCCAGCGCGTGCGCACCCGACATGCGCCAGAACGCGCCGGTGCGCATCGCCTGGCGGGCGGTGAACGATGTCGCTTCCATCGACGCGCTGTCGGTGGACGACGTCGCCAACGCGCCGGACACCTCATCCGCCCGGCCGGCGCTCGGAGCCGCAACCACCCCGTCGACGGTCAGACCGAGCTCGGCGGGCCGATGACGGAAGACGTTGGCCACCAACGGACCGATAACCAGCATGAAAACACCGGACGCCAGTGCGGTGGCCCGCCATCCGAAGGCCGACAGCGCGAGCACGAGCAGCGGCACCGCGATGCCGCCGAGCGCGAAGCCCGTCGAGGCGAACCCGAGCGCGGTGGAACGGCGACGATCGAACCAGTGGACGATCGCCACCGAGATCGACAGGTTTCCTGAGAAATTGGATCCGACGGCGATGAAGAAGATTGCCGCGAAGAAGTGCCACGGCACGCGGATGATGCTGAGCAGCACGAAGCCGGTCCCGAACAGCAGCACCCCGACGTGCATGATCGCCCGGGGACCGAAGCGGTCGATGAGGTGCCCCTGGATGGGGCCGAGCACCGCGCTCTCGGTTCGGGCCATCGCGAACCCGGCGGACAGCAGGGTCACGCTCCAACCGAAGTCCTCCTGCAGCAAGACGACATAGGCGCCGTAGGCCTGCAGGAACATGGTCGAGCGCAGCAACTGCAACAGTGCGCCGGCGCCGACGATCCGCCAGCCGTAGAACACACGGCCGTCGCCACCGGGACGGAAGATCTCATCGAACCGGACACGCAGTGGACGACTCACGAGGCGCTCGTGCGCGCCACCGGAACCCCGAGCGTGCGCGAGACGTCCCAGAATGTCGGGAACGTCTTGCCGACACAGTCGGCGTCGGCAATCGTCACGCCACCGAACCGGGCGCCGAAGGCGGCGAAGGCCATCGCGATGCGGTGGTCACGGTGCGCATCTACCGTCACCGGCGATGGCGGTCCGCCACCGCCGGTCACCTCGAGGCCGTCCGGCAGCTCGGTCACCGACACGCCGCAGCGGGTCAGCTCGTTCGCCATCGCGCGAATCCGGTCGGTTTCGTGACCACGCGTGACCTGCGCACCGGCGAACCGGCTGGTGCCGTCGGCGATCGCGGCGAGCACGGCGAGGGTGGGAAGCTGGTCCGGCATCGCCGTCAGGTCGATGTTGACGGCGTCCAACTGCTCGGGCCCCCGAACGGTGATGTCCTGTCCGTCGGCGACGACGTGACCACCCATGGCCGCGAAGACGTCGAGCGTCGCCGCGTCAGGCTGGTCCGCACCAAGCGCGGCGCGTCGCACCGTCACCGCGCCGCCCGTCGCCATCGCAAGCGCCCAGACATGGCATGCGCCGCTGATGTCCGGGGCGATCGTGTACTCGGTCGCCCGGTAGCCCGTTCCGCCGGCGATCTGCCACCTCGCACCATCGACGTCGACGCTCGCGCCGAATGCACGCAGCACATCGACGGTCAGTCCGACATAGCCGTAGGCACCGCCGCCGGCACCGAGCACCGTCAGCTCGTCGTCCAACAGTGGCCCCAACAGCAGCAGTGCGGACAAGAACTGGCTGCTGCCGGCCACCTCGACGCGTCCCCCGTGCATCGCCGCAGGAGCGATCGACACGGGCGGGAACCCATCAACATCGTCGATCCGGGCTCCGAGCGACCGCAGGGCCGCGGTCAGCGGGCCGATCGGCCGCGCGTGCAGGTCGTCGGTTCCGGTGAGCCGCACGCCGCGCTCCGCTCGCGTGGCGACGGCGGCACCGAACCGCATGGTGGTGCCCGACTGTCCGACGAACAGTTCGTCTGCCTGCGGCAGCACCCGGCCACCGGTGCCGTGCACGTTCCAGCGATCACCGGCCACTTCGATGCCAGCTCCCAGGCCGGTGGCGAGCGCACGCATGTGCACGGTGTCGTCAGCGTCGAGTGGGCCGTGCAGCGTGGAGGTGCCGTCGGCGAGACCGGCAGCCAACACGACACGGTTCGTGACTGACTTGCTGCCCGGCACCACGACCGCGCCGGCAACCGGTGCCGGAACCGCATCGAGGAGTACGCGTGCGGTTGGGGACATCACGCGTCCTCCCACGGCCGACACGCCGGCGCCACCGCCGGATCGCGGCGCATCATGACACGGGCCGGCGGCGCATGCGAACTTGCCCCGGGAGGAATCCATCGCGTGCCGAGACATCGGCTGGCATGATGCCGTATCGAACTGCCCGCTACGGCAAGGCCGTCACGGTGGACGTCCATGTGGAACGCGTCGTCGACGCACCCGCAACTCGCGTCTGGGAGGTTGTCACCGATCTCGATTCCGCCCCGGCCGTCATATCGGGCATCGACCACGTTGAACGCCTCGACGACGCGACGAGCTTCGGCGTCGGCACGACCTGGCGGGAGACCCGCACGATGTTCGGCAAGCAGGTGACCGAACAGATGGAGGTCACCCAGGTCGATCCGCCGCATCGCTATACCGTCGTCGCGATCAACGGATCGACGACCTACACCTCGGTGGTCGCGGTGACGCCGATCGACGAGCACCGCTGCCACCTGACGATGACGATGGCCGCCCGATCGTCCAGTCTGGTCACGCGGCTGCTGGCGGCGACGCTCGGCCGTCTGTTTCTGCGGGCGACACGGTCGGCGCTGCAACGTGACGTCGACGACATCGCCGCATGCTCCACCGACCGCCCCACACCCGGAATCGCCTGACGCATGGCACGGTGGCACCGCACCTTTCGCGCCGTCTCGCGGACGGCGCTCATACACGTGGCGTGGATACTCGGCATCGTCGCCCTGCTGCTGGTGGCCTGGTTCGTCGTGCTGCGCACCGGCGGAACGCGGCAGGCATGGCCGCACCTGTTCTACCTGCCGATCGTCGTCGCCGCGCTGCCGTTCGGGGTCGCCGGCTCGATCGCCACGGCGATTGTCGCAACGGTGCTGTGTGGGCCGCTGACACCACTCGACACCTCGACGGGGGCGGAACAGACGACCATGAACTGGCTGACGCGGGGTGGGTTCTTCGTCGTCGTCGGCACGGTGACCGGTCTCATCGTCGCCGCACGGGCACGGGCGGCAGCCATGGCAACCGTCGATCGGCTCTCGGGCGTGGCGAACCGCGCACGGCTCGACGACGAACTCGCGCGCCAGCTCGCCCGCATCCAGCGATCGGGCGACGCCTGCTCGGTTGCGATGTTCGACCTCGACGACTTCAAGGCAATCAACGCCACCTACGGGCACCGGGCGGGAGACCAGGTCATCACCGAGGCTGCGCAGCGGCTGTCCACCGCCTGCCGTGCCGCCGACCTCGTCGGCCGGTGGGGCGGCGAGGAGTTCGTCGTCATCGCTCCGGACACCCCGATCGATGATGCGGTGACCCTCGCGGAACGGTGTCGCCGCGCGTTGGCCGCCTCCCCGATCCCCCCGCTGACCCGCGCGGTCACCGCCAGCGTCGGCGTCGCCGAAGCACGGGCGGATGACGACGTGCGCAGCCTCGTGCACCGCGCGGACGCGGCCATGTACCGGGCGAAGCAGCGGGGACGTGACCGCGTCGTCGCGGCACCGGCGGACCTGCGACCGGGTGACTGAGCCGCGCTACCGTGCGCCAGCGCCGAATCCCGCAGACACCCCCGTCCCCGGCACCGAGTCCTGCTGATGCCTTCCTGGCTGCACGCTCTCGTCCTCGGCATCGTCCAGGGCCTGACCGAGTTCATCCCGGTGTCGTCATCCGGCCATTTGGTGCTGGTCCCGGCCTGGTTCGGATGGGCGCGACCCGGCCTCGCGTTCGACGTCGCGCTCCACGTCGGCACGCTGGTCGCACTGCTCGCGTTCTACCGCCGCGACCTGCTCGTCATGGCGCGCGCGGTCGTCTCCCGGAGCGCCGCGCCCGACGCGCGCGCCGCACGCCGACTCGTCGGCCTACTCGCGGTCGCCAGTGTTCCGGTCGCGATCGCCGGCGGGTTGCTGCGCAGCCGTGTCGAAGTTGCGTTCACCTCGCCGCGGCTGGCCGCAATGCTTCTGTTCGTGACCGCCGCCCTTCTGGTGATCGCCGAAGTCGCCCGGGCACGTCGCGTGCGCCGGTCGCCGGCGGGCGAGGTCGATGTCGCCGATCCGGATGCTGACGTCGGCGATCCGGCCGGGACGACCGTTGCACGCATGGGGTGGCGGCACGCGGTGACGATCGGCGTGGGACAAGCGGTCGCGATCCTGCCGGGGATCTCGCGTTCGGGGACGACGATCACCGCCGGCATCGCCGCCGGGCTCACCCGTCCGGCGGCGGCACGATTCGCCTTCCTGCTCGGAATTCCGGCGATCGGCGGCGCCACGGTGGTCAGCCTGCCCGATCTCGCCCGCCTGCAGGGCGTCGGGCCCGTCGACCTCATGGTCGGGATGGCCGCTGCCGCCGTGTCCGGCTACCTCGCGATCCACCTGCTCGTGCGATTGGTCAGCCGTGCCGGCCTGCACGCCCTCGTCGCTTACCTGGTGCTCGTCGGTGCTGCGAGCCTGTGGCGCTTCGGCTGAAACGGGACGCTGCCACGGTCATGTTGCGCGGAAGGCCCCCAGGATCACCCCGACGAGCGTGAGCCCCAGCACGTTGAACACGCCGTTGATCCAGAACCAGGTCACCGGCTCCTGCTTGTTGTCGTAGATCGCCGAGACCGCCGCGGCCGTCAACGCGTAGCCGACGCCGACCGTCAATCCGAGTGCCGCGCCCGATGCCGCCGACGACACCGCAGTGGCTGCAGCGAGCATGTCGGTGACGACGCATGCCACGGCGTAGGCGACGAGCGTGTTCACGAACACCATCGGATTGGGCCGGGCGTCCTCGGGAACGTCGAATCCGCCGGCACGCTGCCACGCCCGGGCGATCGCGGGGGTCATGTACCACAAGGCGCCGAACACGAACCAGGCCACGGCGGCCACGAGGACCGCGAGCCAGCGAATCTCGGTGAACATGGCGAACATGCCGTCTCCTCCCAGGTTGCAACGACGGCGGAGTATGCGTCTCGACACAACGTGGGCACCGCAACCGCGCGCCTGCTCGACCGGCGCACACGCATGGCGCACACGTGCGCACACGGCCGACGCGGGGCACACTGGCGGCATGAAACGATCCAAGCACCGCACGTTCCGCGAGCTGTCCCGCACCAAGCAGGTGCTGGTCGTCACCGTTGGACTCGCCACCACCGCGTGGCAGGCCGTCATGCTGTGGGACCTGTGGCATCGCGACGCCGGCGAGATCCGCGGGTCCAAGCGTCGCTGGGTCGCGGCATCGTTCGTGCGCCCACTGGGACAGATTGCCTATTACGTCTGGGGACGCACGCCGACCGCGCCGCGCCGGGGTCGGCGTGGTCGCCACGCGTGACGACCGGCACGGCCGACCTCCGTGTCGCGCTGCTGCGCGGTGTCAACATCGGCGGCAACCGGCTGAAGATGGCCGACCTGCGCCGCTGGTGTGTCGACGTGGGGCTCGCCGAGGTCACCACCGTTGCCCAGACCGGCAACATCGTCTTCCGCAGCACCGCTGATCACGAGCAGCTTGCCGCGTCGATCGCCACGCGCATCGCCGACGACGCCGGCTTCGAGCTCGCGTGCATCATCCTCGACGCGGACGAGTTCTCGCGTGTGGTGACGGCCAATCCGTTCCACGCCGCCGCCGCTGCCGATCCGACGACCGTCCACACCGCGGTGCATCCCGACGCACGCGGCGGACCGCTCACCGAACTCGATCCCGACGACAGTGAATCGATCGCGGTCGTCGGACGCGCGGCCTACCTGCATCTACCCGATGGCATGGGTCGCAGCCGACTGGCACGGGCCTTTTCCGCGAGCGACTTCGGCAAGGTGAGCACAATCCGCAATCAGCGCACGATGGCGCGGATCGATGCCGTGGTCGCTGCCGCACGCGCCTGACGAGTGCGTTCGCCCACCCGACGACGCGATGGGGCGAAGTAGCATGCACGAGGTGGAACGCCACGAGCGCATCCCGCGTCCTGCGGATCGAGGCAAGCATGGCAGCGGCATCGGCGACGTTCCGCGTCGGGCCGGCCACCTTCGCGATCGACGGTGCTGACCGTGTCGCCCGGTTGACGCGCGACATGTTCACCGATGCCGCCGCGGCCACGGACACGACAGACGTCCGGCTGCGGGTCGGCCCAGCCGACGAGGTCGATGACGTCGTCCGGTCGATGACCAATCAGCGGTTCCCCTACCGCTTCGATACAGCGACCCGCACACAGGGCGCGCGGTGGCGCATGAGGACGCGTGGCGGCCGCCCCCTGCTCACCGTCGACCTGCACGGCTTCCCGGTGACGGCCGTGCCATGGTCGGCAACCGCGACGCTGCACGTCCCACCGTTGCTGGCTCGCGCGGCACCCTTCGCGCGTCTGCCTGCGGCGATTTCCGGCCACCGGCTCGACCACGTGTTCGTCACCCTGCTCACCGACGTGCTCGAACCGCTGCTCTGGCTCACGTTGCTCGACCACCGGTCGATGCTGCTGCACGCCGGCGCAGCGCAATCGCCGTCGGGCAACGGGGTATTGCTCATCGGCACGAGCCATGCGGGCAAGACGGCAACGGTGCTCGAGTTGGCGATCAACCGCGGATGGAACTTCGTCGGTGACGACCTCGTCGTCGTCGGGGCCGATGGCATGATCCGACTGCCCAAGACCATCCACCTGCGCCGTCATCATGCGCGTCTGGTCGCGAATCTTCCGTCGGGCGCGTTCCGCCGGCGCCGCCGCACCGTGCACCGCCAAGTGGCTCCGTCGGTGCTGCTTCCCGCATCGAGGATCGTGGCCGACGCACCGGTCTCCACGGTGATCCGGCTGGTGACGACCCCCGCGGGCAGGCCCGAGGTCGTCCCGCTGGCCCGCGAGGTGATGATCCGCCAGGCCGTCGCCGGCATGTTCGACGAGTACTGGCAGTTCATGCGGGCGATGAACTCGATCACGGCGATCGATGATCGTGCCGCGGAACTTGGCACGATCTACGACCACACGTGCGCCGCTCTGGCATCAGCGGTCGGGACCGGGCCGGTCCTCGAACTTCGCGTGCCAGCCGGCGCGCCGGCAGCCGATGTCGCCGACGTCGTCGCCGACGTCGCCGGCTGAATCACGTCTGTGCACGGACCTCGTCGAGGTCGACGACGCTGCCCGACCGGGCGCTTTCGACGAGTCCCTCCCAGATGACGACGGACTCGAGTGCGGCGTCGCCATCGCTGACGGGCGTCTCGCCGGTGCGCACGCATCGTGCGAAATCGGCGAGTTCCGCCGCGACAGCGTCCACCGGATCGATGTCGATCGGCTGCATCTGGCGGGCGTCGATGTCCTGGACGAGCAGGCGCGGACCGTCGAGTTCGGCCAGCGCCGCACACTGCGTTCCGTGAACCCGCAGGTGCGCGATCCGGGGGACGACCGTCGCCGTGGAGAAGTTCGCCACAGGCCCCGAGGCGAACTCGATCGTGGCCGTGGTCACCTCATCGGCGTCGGTGTCGACCACGTTCGCCAGGCGCTTGCTGAACGCGGCGACACGGCGCGCGGGACCCAGGAGGTAGGCGAGCGCGTCGATGGCATGGATCCCGGAACGCCCGATACCACCGCCGGGGTTCTCGGCCGCAGCGTACGACCACCCGGGAGGATCCTCGATCGCCCCCGGGTTTGCCCGGGTCGCCTCGGCGAGATGGACGATGCCGAACGACCCGTCGTCGACCATGGCCTTCATGCGCTGCACGACCGGCTCGTAGCGGAACTTGTGGCCCACGGCGAGGACGACGCCAGCGGCCTGACATGCCGCGATGACACGCTTGCCGTCGGTGACACGCATCGTCATCGGCTTCTCGAGAAACACGTGCTTGCCGGCATCCGCGGCTTCGATCGCCAGTTGCGCATGCGTCGAATGTGGCGTGACAATAAGCACACCGTCGATGTCGTCGCTGGCGAGCAACGCATCCCAGTCGTCAAATGCACGACCACCGTAACGTGCCGCGAAGTCCTCGCGAGCGTCCGCCGAACGGGCGTAGCAGCCGGCGAGTTCGAGTCCTGACGCCGCTGCTTTGGCAGCGAGACTGTCCGCCCACTCGCCGACGCCGACGCTGGCGACGCGAACCGGGTCCATAGTGGCTCCTGTCATCGATGGTGCGACTGTGCCACGGTCAGTGATAGTCGGCCAACGGAATCCAGGCCTGGGCGTCGTGTGAGCGGTAGATGGCGTCCTCGACATAGCAGTTGGCGAGGAACTGGCGCCCGGTGTTCTCGATCGGCGCGCCGTCGAGGAGGTGGTCGGCGACGTGCTGGTTGAGCAGACGCACGGAATCACCGCCGAATCCGAGCGTCGTGAACGCGTACTCGTGTTCGTCTTCGGGCTTCTTGACCGGCTTGATCCACATGCGGCCATACCCGTCATGGCGGATGTAGCCCTCGGATCCCTCGAGTAGGAAGTCGCCGATTGTCAGACGCAGGTTCTCGGCGTCGTGCTCGTTCGGACGGCTGCCGTCGAAGAATCCGTGCTCACCCCCGACGAAGTCGAACAGGACGTAGGCACAGTCTTCGCCCGCGATGACCGGATTCTGTCGCCAGAGGTTGGCGAGCACGCGGTCGACGTCGCCGACGAGGAACCGGAAGATGTCGATGAGGTGGATGCCGATCTCGTGCACCAGCCCGCGTTCCATCTCGCGGAACCGCGGTTGCCGGTCGAGGTAGGCATCGGGTCCACGCCCGTCACCGGGACGGCAGGTGAAGCGGATCATCTCGGGTTCACCGATCGCACCGGCCGTGACGAGCCGCTTGATCTCGCGATACCAGGGGCGAAAGCGCCAGTTCTCGTGCATCACCAGCAGCGTGTCGTGACGTTCGGCCGCCTCGACGACGGCGATCGACTCGTCGAGGTTCGGCGCCAGCGGCTTCTGGACCACGAGCGGCACACCGTGCGGTGCGAGCTGGCGGATGATCGGCAAATGGGTTGTCGGCGGAGTCACGATGTCGATGACGTCGGGCTGTGCCTGCTCGACCATCTCGTCGAGGTCGAGGTAGACCTCGTCGACGTCATACTCGGCCGCTTTGGCCTCTGCCCGGGACCGGTCGGACTGCGCTGCTGCGGCCACGATTCGCGCATCCGGCACACGACTCCACGCGTCGAGGTGGAACCCGCTGAAGAATCCGGTGCCGACGACCGCAACCCGCAGTGGTCGAGTTGCTGCCGTCATCGCACCCCGCCCGGGATCTTGCGATTCCACACCATACGCGCCGCTCCGTCGCGTTGTGTCCGCGACACGCTA
>JBBDSV010000025.1:0-1503 GCA_040904785.1 Nitriliruptoraceae bacterium | reverse complement strand
CCGCCGGGATGGCGCGCCGCAACGCGATCGTCAAGCGGCTGCCGTCGGTCGAGACCTTGGGCTCCACCGACGTCATCTGTACGGACAAGACCGGGACGCTGACCCGTAACGAGATGACCGCCCGCGCCCTTTGGCGCGCTGGTCGGCGCTACGAGGTCACCGGCGAGGGCTACCACTTCAACGGGGAGGTCCGGCCGGCGCCGGTGGCTCCGGAGACCGCCGCTGCGGCGATGGCGTTGTGTAATGACGCCGACGTCGAGGACGGTGAACTGGTCGGTGACCCGACCGAGGGTGCGCTGCTCGTCCTCGCGGCGAAGCTCGGTGCCGACCTCCAGCAACTCCGTCAGCGGCCCCGACGCGACGAGCTGCCGTTCGATGCTGCCACCAAGCTGATGGCCACCGTCCACGACGGGCGCGATGGCGGCACCGACCTCTACGTCAAGGGCGCTCCAGACGTGATCGTGCGGCGCTGCACGTCGGTGGTCACCGAGGACGGGATCGTTGCGCTCGACGACGCGTGGCGCGAACGCATCGACGCGGCCATCGACGAGCTCGCCGAGGACGGCCTGCGCACTCTCGCGGTCGCGACTCGTCACCTCAACGCCACACCGGCAGCCGTCCAGACGGCGAGCGAGCTCGTCGAGGAGCTCACGTTCGAGGCGGTCGCCGGCATCGTCGACCCGCCACGGCCGGGGGTCGCCGACGCCATCGCGCTCGCCCACCGTGCCGGCGTGCAGGTCAAGATGGTCACCGGTGACCACCCGGCCACGGCAACCTCCATCGCACGCGAGCTCAAGATCCCGGGCGACACCGTCACCGGCGCTGACCTCGACGCGATGGATGACGAGGAACTCGTCCAGCGGATCGAGGACATCGGCGTGTGTGCTCGCGTCGCACCGCACCACAAGGTCCGCATCGTCACCGCGCTGCAGCGCCGCGGCCGCACCGCCGCGATGACCGGGGACGGGGTCAACGACGCTGCCGCCCTCAAGCGTGCCGACATCGGCATCGCGATGGGGATCACGGGCACTGAGGTCACCAAGGAAGCCGGCGACCTCATCCTCGCCGACGACGACTTCACGACGATCATCGCCGCGATCGAGCGTGGCCGCACGATCTACGACAACATCGTCTCGTTCGTCCGATTCCAGCTGGCGACCAACATCGGCGCGATCCTGTCCATCCTGGGCGCTCGGCTGCTCGGGCTACCGACCCCGTTCACCCCCATCCAGATCCTGTGGGTGAACCTCATCATGGACGGGCCACCGGCGATGGCGCTCGGCGTCGATCCGGCCCGGCCGGACACGATGGGCCGCCCGCCACGGGACCCGTCCGCCCAGATCCTCGACCGTGGCCGCTTCCTGCGACTACTGCTGTCAGGTGTGGTGATGGCGATCGGCACGCTCGCGCTGTTCGGCTGGGGAAGCACCGTCCGACCCGATGACGGCGGCGCGTTCGCTGTCACGCTCGCGTTCACCACGTTCGTGCTCTTCCAGTTCTTCA
>JBBDSV010000024.1:0-48125 GCA_040904785.1 Nitriliruptoraceae bacterium | reverse complement strand
CGACATTCCGCTTGACGCAGCAGCCGCGATGTTCGGCCCACAGAAGGGAGCCGACGCGGAGGCGGTGGCCGACCTGGACCGCAGCATCAGGCGGTGGGCCGACGTCGCCGAGCGCGATCTCGCCGGCGGAGCAGGCGTGCGTGCCACTGCCGGCGCTGGTGCGGCCGGCGGCCTTGCATTCGGTCTCGCCTGCGGGATCGGTGCACACATCAGCGCCGGCGCCGCAGCCGTCGCCGAGCTCGTTGGGCTTGATGCTGCGCTTGCTACCGCCGATGCCGTGGTGACCGGCGAGGGGCAGATCGACGCGACCTCGCTTCATGGCAAGGTCGTGGGGGAGATCCGCGATCGCGCGATGGCCGGCGGCCTCGCCTTCGGGGCAGTCGTGGGTCGTGCCGCGACCGACGCGCCCGAGGTCGAGCGACTCGCGGTCGCCTCACCCAACGGTCCCGGCGCCGACCCGTTCGGTGCGGTCGCTGCAGCTGCACGGCGCCTGGCGGACCAGTGGTGATTGCCGTGACCTCGCGGCGAGATCCCGTGGTCGGTCGGTACACTCGTCGCCACCAGAGGCCCGACTTCGAGACGTCCGGCCTCGACCGTCGAACCACAGGAGATTCGCGTGAGCGCCGACACTGCAACCGAGACCGGTACGACGATCACGTTGACGCAGACCGCGGCGGAGAAGGTCCGCAGCTTCCTCGCGGATCAGCCCGACGTTGACGATGTTGCGCTCCGCGTCGCGGTCCAGGCGGGCGGGTGCGCCGGATTCCGGTACGCCCTGTTCTTCGACGACCGCGCGCTCGACGGCGACATCGAGGAGGAGCACCACGGGATCCGGGTCCGTCTCGACAAGATGTCGTCGCCCTATCTGACCGGGGCGGTCATCGACTGGAAGGAGTCGCTCGAGGCCTCGGGCTTCTCCATCGAGAACCCGAATTCGTCCGGCTCGTGCGCGTGCGGAGACAGCGCGACGTTCTGAGCAATTCCGTGTTCGTCGCCGTGCGACGGACACGTCACCCGGTGCGCCGTTCGACCACGAATACCCAGTGCGCATCGACCTCGTCGAGGGACACGAGTTGATGGCGTTGCATCCGACACCACACGGGGACGTCGACCTTCGCGGCGACGTCGGTGGCCAATAGTCGGACCCGGCCACCAGGTGACGTCCCGTCGATCGCCCGGGCGAGCTCGATCACCGGCAGCGGGCAGGCCAACCCTCGGGCGTCGACTTCGACCATCGGCGACTCGGTACCGGTGGTAGGCATGACCACTCCTGACGAGGCGGGGGATCGCGCTTCGGTGCCACGTCCGGGCACGAAGATGCCCTCAGGCCCGCTCGACATCGTACGAGATCTCGGCACCACGCAATTCAGGTGCGTCGTGGAGGGCGGTCATCACGCGGGCGATGGCGTGATTCGTCGACGGGGCCTGCACGCTGACGGTCGCACGGACATGTGGGTGCTCGTCGCCGGCTGGCCACCACGTCATCACATTGTGCGTCGCACCGACATCGCGAAGTGCCTGGGTGAGTTCGGCGTCGGTCGTCGCGTGATCACCGGTCAAACGTGCGGTGACGACGACATGGAGCGTCCGTTCCGGCTGCATGCGCCGTTGTGGCGCTGGCCGGCCCGCGTCTTCAACCGCGTCGACGAGTCCGGGCTCGCCCCTGCGGCCGACGTCGACGGCGATTAAGAGCGTCGCTTCGGGCGCCGCCCACGCGAGGTGGGTGGTTGCGTTGCGTAGGCCGGACACGGTCGGCGCCACTGACGCGATGATCAGATCTCCGCGCCGGGCGAACTCGGCGACCGCGTGGTGATTGCGACGCGCATCGTGGTGGACACGATCACCGAGCGCCTGAATCGCCGGCGGCAGCGGGTGGTCCCCCGCGCCCGTCCGCAACACCGTCGTCGGCTCCTCGGTGAGGTGAGCCAATCGTTCCGTGAGCGCGCCAGCGAGCGCGAGCCCTGATTCGCCCCCTGGAAGCAGATGATCGGACGAGATGGGCAGCACGATGCGTCGCGGTGCCTGCGTGCCGAGTCGCAGAATTGCCAGCGGTGCCGTGGAGTGGCCCACGATCCGATCGATCAGGCGGCCGAACACATCGGTCGTGGATGAAGTTCCGCGCCAGCCCATGAGCACGAGCGTCGCACGTGTGGCGTCAATCGCTTCGAGTACGCCGGATGCGGGGTCGTCGGCGTGAACGACGCGGCCGGTGATGGGAACCTGCAGGGCGTCGTGCAGGCGTTCGGCTTCGGCCAGTCCGCTCCACGCGCGTGCGTGGTCTTGTGCGGAGGCATGTTCTCGCAGGACGGTGATGATCTCGATACGGCCGTCGTCGGCGAAGGCGATCCGTGCGGCGTGCTCGAGCAGTGGCGGAACCGACGCCGGGTTCGCGACAGGTACGAGCACGGAGCGGCCGAGCGCCCAACTGTCCATGCCGACTCCTTCGTGGCCGAATCCTCCGAGCTGGCGTGCCCACCGTGCGAGCCGCAGCGACCGGCACGCAACACTAACCACCGGTACCCGTCGCGCACAGGGCCGTCTGTCCCCGCGCCTACCGATGCCGCGCGCGGAGTCGTTCGACGATCGCGGCGTAGGCGCGGACAAACGCGTCGATGTCGGCCACGCCGGTCTCCGGGCCGAACGACACGCGCACATGACCGTGCGTCAACGCCTTCATCGCGACCAGGACGTGGGACGGGGCGCCAGCCGCCGACGCGCACGACGATCCGGAATGGACCGCGAATCCCGCACGATCAAGCTCGATCTGCAGCGTTGCGCCGTCCACGTAGAGGGCGCTGAACGCCACGATGCCCGGATGCGCATCCGCCAATGGTCCGTGGACTGCGACGTCGGGAACACGTGCGACGAGCGCTTCGCGCAGACGACGGCGCAGTGTCTCCCGGGTCGAATGCTCCTGCTGCAGACGGTCGGTCGCCACCCGCAGCGCGACCGCCGACGCCGCCAAGGCGGCGGTGTCGAGCATGCCGGCGCGGCGATGGTGCTGGCGGTCGTCGCCGACGAACTGCGGGAGGATGCGGGCGCGGTCTCCCAGCGCGAGGACACCGACCCCGGCGCACCCCCCGAACTTCGCTGCGGACGCGGAGATGAGGTCTGCATCGAGTTGTGCCAGTGTGAATCCGACCTGGCCCGCAGTTTGGCATGCGTCGACGTGTACGAGTGCGCCCGCGTCGTGTGCGATGCGCGCGATTTCGTGCACCGGTTGCAGCGTGCCGACCTCGTGATTGGCGTGCTGCACATGCACGGCGAGCGTGTCGGACGAGATCGCCGCACGCGCCGCGTCTACATCGATGCGGCCGGCGTGGTCGACGCCGATCGTCGTCACGGTGCGCGACGATGCCGCGGCCACACGCTGGGCTGCCTCGAGCACGCTGGAATGTTCGACGGCGGACACGACGATCTGGGATCGGTGGTCACCCGCGTGGTCCGCGGCCGCGACCGTCCCCGCGACTGCCAGATGCACCGCTTCGGTGCCTCCCGAGGTCCACACGATGCGCTCAGGTTTCACGCCGAAGGTCGTCGCAACGGTTGCGGTCGCGCGGTCGAGCAGCTCAGCGGCGCGTCGACCGGGCCGGTGGTGCCGGGTGGGGTCGCCGAGATCGAGCGCAACGGCGTCGTTCCACGCGGTAGCGGCCTCGGGGCGCAGCGGCCAGCGAGACGCGACGTCGAGATAGCGCGGATCCATGGTGGCACGATACGACGTTTGCGATGTCGTGCGTCACCAGCGCGGTGCAGGCGGGAGCACGTCGTGGCGGCACGGTATCGTGCACCCGCGGAGTTGACTGCGGCAGCATTGAGAGGGACATGGCGCGCTTCCTTGTCGTATCGGACGATGCCGACGAACGCCGACGTGCGGCGAATGCGGTGACGCTCATCGAAGGTGCGGTCGTCGAGACCGCCGCGACGGCCGACGAGCTGCGCAACGCCCTGCTGCAGCCCGATCACAGCTTCGACGTCGCAATCGTCGACGGCGATCTGCACCCGCGTGGGGGCTATGCCGCCCTCTACGACATCCGGGCTCGCTGCGAACTCGAAGGCCGTGCAGCGATCCCGACGGTCATCCTCGGATCGCGCGAGACAGATGCGTGGTTGTCGCGCTGGGCCGGCGCAAGCGCCTTCATCTGCAAGCCAGTCGACGCGTTTACCCTCTCCGCGACCGCCGAGCGCATCATTGGGACCCAGCCGCCGCCGTACGGCGATGCGGGGGCCGCATCAGCGCAAGTTGCGGCCGCGACTCGGGACCACCAGGAGTGACCGATCCGCCGTTGGCCGCCTGGCGTGGTGACGGCCGACGTTGACAGGAGGACGGATGGCGTCATCCACACAATGGCCTGAGGTGCTCGCACACCTCATCGCCGGGGAGGATCTCGACGAAGATCGTGCCGCTGCGGTCATGCGTGACGTCATGCAAGGTGACGCAGAGCCGGAACAGATCGCGGCGTTGCTGGTGGCGTTGCGCGCCAAGGGGGAGTCAGCCGGCGAGATCGCCGGCTTCGTTCGCGCGATGATCGACGCAGCCGAGCCGATCACGATCGACGCGACGCTCCGGTCACTCCTCGTCGACGTTGTCGGTACCGGGGGAGATGGGGGTGGGACGTTCAACATCTCGACCGTCTCGGCGATTGTCGTCGCCGCGTGCGACGTACCCGTCGCCAAGCACGGCAACCGTGCCGCATCAAGCCTCTGCGGCAGCGCCGACCTGCTCGAGGCGTGGGGAATCGACATCGAGTTGGCACCCGAGGACGTCGCACACTGCATCCGTGACGTCGGCATCGGCTTCCTGTACGCGCGGTCGTTTCATCCGGCGATGCGGATCGTCGGCCCGGTCCGGCAGCATCTCGGGATTCCGACGGTGTTCAACGTGCTCGGGCCGTTGGCCAACCCCGCCGGAGCACCCATACGTGCGGTTGGCGTCGCCGATCCACGGCTCGCACCGGTCATGGCGGACGCGCTGGCGGCGCTCGGCACACAGGGTTTGGTGTTTCGTGGCCACGACGGGCTTGATGAACTCACGACGACCGGCCCCTCGCAGGTGTGGGAGATCCGCGACGGTGCGGTAGACGCCCAGGAGCTTGATCCGCGCGATCTGGGGCTCGACGCCGCGACGACGGACGATCTTCGCGGCGGCGATGCGGCCGCGAATGTGGCGATCGCGGATGCGATCCTCGACGGAGTCGGCGGCCGGGCAACCGATGTCGTCGCGCTCAACGCGGGCGCGGCGCTCTACGCCGCTGGTGTCGTCGACTCGATTGCTGCCGGCATCGAACGTGCCCGTGCGGCGATCGACGATGGGGCGGCGCGTGACGTCAAGGATCGATGGGCGGCGTTGACCCAGACGTTGGCGGTCGGGCGGCGGGTGTAATGATGCAGCATCGCCTTGACCCTGATTCACGTCCATACGAGCCTTTGGCAGTTGCCGCGAAGGATCCCATCGCCGCCGCGGACTTCTTCGCCGTCGACCTTCGCGTCGGGCGCGTCGTCGACGCCGCGCCGTTCACCGCCGCACGAGATCCCGCAGTCGTGCTCACCGTCGATTTCGGACCCCACGTGGGAACGTTGCGGACGAGCGCCAAGGTCGCCAACTATGCGCCCGAGTCGCTCATCGGCCGAGACGTCGTCGGCGTCGTCAATCTGCCGCCGAAGCGCGTCGCAAACCTCACGAGCGAGTTTCTCGTGCTCGGTGGACTCGAGGCGGACGGCACCGTGCGGTTGCTCGCACCGGACGCGTCGCTTCCACCGGGTTCGGTGGTCAGCTGAGTCACGCCGCTGAGGTGGCGAGGGTGTCGGCGCGGATCGTTCGCGCCACGCGTTTGGCCTCGCGGACATGTTCCGAGATCGTCCGCCCACCGGCCAGCACAGACGCGAAGTCACCGTCGGATTCCAGAACGCGCGCGTCTGGGCGCTCGAGCGCGCGCAGCAGACAGCTCGTTTCTGCGACCGGATCCTGCGATCGCTGAGCTCTGTCCACAGCTCCACCATCGAACAGCGCTGGCTGCTGAATGTCGCGATCGATGCGGTGCGACGACACGTAGGTGCCGCGATCGATGACCACGACTTCCCGGTGGTCGGGGTAATCCCAGGCGATCACGAGCCTGCCGGCGTCGCGAAGTTGTTCGACGCGCCGGTGCCGATGGAGCGCACTTGCGACGGCGTACAACTGCGCCCGCGCCTCCGCGGCGTGTTCAAAGCGTCGCTGCGCGGCAAGTTCGTGCATCCGTGACCGGAGAACGGCCAAAAGCTCATCGGGTGCATCGAGTGCTCGCTCGAGGGCAGCCACCGTCTCCGCATAGTCCTCGATCGACTGCGTACCGTCGCACGGGGCAGCGCACCGCCCGATGGACTTGAGGACGCACGCCGGATGGTCTTGACGTCGGCGCAGCCGTACCCGGCAGGTCCGGATATCGGTGACCGCTTCGAGCGCCTCGACGACACGACGGGCCTCGCCGCGGGAAGCCAGCGGACCAATCGTTCGTCGAGGGTGTCGTGATTCCTCGCGCACGATCGACAGCCGCGGCATCGCTTCGTCGGTCAGCGCGATGTAGACAGGTGGGGTTGGACGTGTCGACGCGCGGTTGTAGCGCGGCAGGTGGGCTTGGATCGCCCGCAGTTCTCGAATCTCGGCGTCGAGCAGTGTCGGCGTGACGGTCCAACGAACGCGATGCGTCTCACGGATCATTTGGTCGATGCTGCGTCGCTCGTCCTGTCCGAAGTACGTGCGCAGACGACTGCGAAGGTCGGTGGCCTTGCCGACGTACAGGATTTCACCGTCGTGGGCCTCGAACTGGTAGACACCGCACGTTCGGGGCGCGTCCCGCACGAGCTGGATGCGTCGAAACCGCCGGTCCGAGCGCGAGCGCGTCAGGTCACGCAGTTCCTCCAGCGACGTCGCGCCGAGGGAACCCGCCCGTTCGAGCAGGGCATGCAGGACGTCGACGGTTGCCCGGGCGTCGGCCAGGGCGCGATGGGCCGGGCGCGTCCGCGCGCCCAGGTGACCGGCAAGCGTCGACAGCCGCACGTTGCGTACCTCGTCGCGAAGCAGCCGCCGAGCGAGGCGAGCGGTGTCGATCACCACAGGACCGAATTCGGGCAATCCGGCGCGAGCGAAAGCTGTCGCGAGGAATCCGTGGTCGAACCGTGCGTTGTGCGCGACGAAGACTGCGCCGGCGACGAACGGCCGGAAATGGTCAAGGACGTCATCGATCCGTGGTGCATTTCGCACCATCGCATCGGTGATCCCGGTCAATGCTGTGATCGCGGCCGGGATCGGCCGGCCCGGATGGACGAAGGTCGAGAATTCGCGCTCGACGTCTCCGCCACGCACACGGACCGCGCCGATTTCGGTGATGCGGTCACGCCGGGGATCGAGCCCGGTCGTCTCCAGGTCCACGACGACGAATGTTGTGTCGATCAACGGCGTGCCGAGATCGTCGAACGTCGGCTGGTGCGATGGTGTCCCGATGAGCGTCGGCATCCACGGCGCCTTCCCCACGACCGAACACACGTTCTACCACGTGTGCGTGACATGCCGATGCAGGTCGTTCACATGCGCTGACATCGCGGGCAGTAGGAGGTGCCACGTTGCGCGATGACGTCGCGCCGCAGGGTCGTGCCGCATCGTCGGCAGGGGTTCCCGGCCTTGCCATAGACGTCAAGCTGGGATGCATAGCGACCCGACTGCCCATTGACCATCCTGTAGTCGCGAAACGTGGTGCCTTCCCGGTCGATCGCCGCGGTGAGGACCGCCACAATTGCCTCGTGCAGCCGTGCGGCACGCGCTGAACCGACGCGTCGCGCGCGTGGGTGGATGCCGGCTCGCCACAGGGCTTCGTCCGCGTAGATGTTGCCGATTCCCGCCACGATCCGTTGCTGCAGCAGCGCTGCTTTCACTGGCGCGCGTGTCGCGGCCAGTGCGGTCGCGAACGCGGAGACATCGAATGTGGCGTCGAGCGGTTCTGGACCGAGTGCGGCCAGCGTCGGACTCGTCGCTGTGTAGTCGCCATTGGCGACGACTGCGATACGGCCGAAGCGTCGTGGGTCGCCGAAGAGCATGCGCGCGCCGTCGTCGAAGTCGAACCACGCACGATCGTGGTGCCAGGTGGCTTTGTCGGTTGCGGTCGCAACGCGAAGCGATCCGGTCATGCCAAGGTGCAGAACCAATTCACGATCTGCGCCCGCACGCTTGGCCGTGGCGAAACGGAGCGGAATCAGTAAGAACTTGCCTCGCCTCCGGACGGCGGTGATCGTCCCGCCGACAGCATCGGCAACCGCCGACTGGCGCGCGGACGGGTGGGCGTCAGCCCACGCACCGACGATGCGGCGCCCAACGATGACGCCCAGCAGTTGCCGCCGCACGGATTCGACTTCGGGGAGTTCCGGCACCTACCCAGACTACGCGGAGCCGGCGCCGTCGGCACGGGTCGCGGGGTCACTACGATCGCCACTCGCCGTCCGCAGATTCTGGAAGGGCACGATGGGTCGGGACCGCAATGCCGAAGGCCGACCCGAACAGCGGAGACCGCGTGACCGCACCGGTCGACCGCTGCCGTACGGCATCACCGGTGTGGCAACGACCGAGCTGCACGACCCGGAAACGGTCACGGATGCCGTCGAGCTGGGAGAGCGGCTTTGGAACGAGTCGCGCTACTTCGAGGCGCACGAGTGCCTGGAACTCGTCTGGCACGCGGTAGACGCGGATGCGGCGCCGATGTGGCAGGGCGTGATCCAGATCGCCGTCGCTGCCGTTCATCTACAGCGCGGCAATCCATCGGGTGCACGCCGGTTGTTCGGCCGCGCCGCGGACAAGCTGGCGCGTGCGCCGCGCGACACGCACGGACTCGATGTCGCGTATGCGAAGCAGGTGTGCAAACGCGCAATCGACGCGATCGATGCCGGCGAGTCCGTCGTCCCGCCGTCATTTCCGCGCTTGCCTGAAGGAGTGCACCTGCCGCAGGCGATCGCAACCCTGCCGCCCGACGCTGCGCGGGACGCCCGCGCCTGACTACCGCCGTCCACAACCACGAGGAGTGTCACGTGACTCGACCACTCGACCCGACCGAGCGCTATCGGTGCACCGGATGCGGCAACGTCACCCGCTTCGACCTCGTGGAGCGGTCGCGCGTTCGTCGATACCACCACTTCGACCTGTCGGGTGCATCTCGCATCGACGAAGAGGAAGTCCTCGACTTCGAGCTTGAGTCCGTGACCTGTCGGTGGTGTGGTAGGTCGGACAGCATCGCGGTCGAGGACCGGCCACACGTCGACGACTGAGTGGCGATGCGACCTGCCGTGTCGCAGCTTCACGATGAGAGGCTCCCATGCGGGTTCTATGGGTCACCAACGATCTGCCGCCACGCGCCGGTGGCATCGAGCGGTTCGTCGGCGAGCTCGTCGCCCGCGTCGATCCTGCCGAGGCTGCGGTCATCGGACCCGCGTATCGTGAGGCGGCGTCGTGGGACGACGCTCAGGTCGCCGATGTCCACCGGTGGCGCGGCATGGTGCACCCGACTCCGGCGCTGCGGCGTGAGATCGTCGAACGCGCGCGATCACACCGTGCCGAGGTCATCCTGTTCGGTGCGGCGTGGCCGCTCGGGCTGCTTGCACCACGACTGCGCGGCGAGGCCGGGATTCCGGTCGTCGGCCTGACACATGGCCTCGAGGCAGGTCTGGTGACGTGCGGCATGGGAGCGCTCGTCCGACGCGCGATCGCCGGCCTCGATCTCGCAACGACCATCAGTGACTTCACCGAGTCGCACGTTCGCCGGGCATCGGCTGCGACGCCGTTGTCGCGTGTCGCGCCGGGCGTCGATGTCGAGCGCTTCCAGCCCGATCCTACGGCGCGTGCGGCTATCCGGGCGCGCTTGGGAATCGCCTCCGACGACCTCGTCGTCGGCAACATTTCGCGACTCGTTTCGCGCAAGGGCCAGGACCGGCTGCTCGACGCCTGGCCCCGGATCCGGGCCCGCCACCCGCGGGCACACCTCGTCCTGGTCGGCGAAGGCCCGCTGGAGCGTCGCCTGCGTCGTCATCCTGCGGCACGTGATCGATCCCAGGGCGTCATCTTCGCTGGTCGAGTCGCGGGTGACGAGTTGCCGAAGTGGTATGCGGCACTTGATGTATTTGCCCTTCCCTGTCGAACCCGGTGGTCGGGACTTGACGTCGAAGGGCTCGGCATCGTCACGCTTGAGGCCCAGGCTGTCGGGGTTCCCGTGATCGTCGGTGCGTCGGGTGGTGCTGCTGAAGCAGTCGGATCGCCGACGACCGGGACGGTGATCGACGGCGGTGATCCAACGGCGATCGTCGCCGCCATCGACGACTGGCTCGGTGCGCCCGAGCGTCGCCGTCTGGCTGCTCCTGCCGCACGGCGTTGGGTGGTCGATCACTGGAGCTGGCCGGTGATCGCCGAACGCTTCCGTACCGTGCTCACCGAGGTGATTGCGCGCTCGCGTCGAGTGTGAGGTCGACGACGAGACCGATGTGGTCAGAGAACTCCCCACCGAAGTGTGACGCCGACTGCACGGCAAAGGATGGCGACACGAGCACGTGGTCGATCTGCACTTCGGGGTCATCGGACGGCCACGTCGGGTGTCCCGTGTCGAAGGTGTTGACGACGAAGTCTCCGAATGCGTTGAGCTCGACCGACCCGGGCGGGGCGTTGAAGTCGCCGGCGACGATCGTGGGAATGCCCCTGCCTGCGTACCGCGCGACGGTGGCGGCGACCGCCCGGGCTTGTGGCACCCGGGTGTCGCCACGGTCGTCAACGTGTGACAGGTGTGTGCCGATGACCGCCACTCTCCCCAGTTCGGTCGTCAGCAGCACGGAGAATTGGCCGCGCGGCATGGCGTCGCGTCCCTGTGGGAGGCGCGATCGGTCGACCTCCTCCCACGGGTAGCGCGTGAGCAGTGCGTTGCCCCACACGTCATCGGCGGCGGGTGCGAAGATCGCGTCGTGGCCGAGTGCACGTTGCACGATGCGCAGCGTGTCTCTGCTGCCGGTGGTCAGCCAGCCGCGGTCGACCTCGTTGAGCACGACGAGGTCGGGGGCGAGCGCCGCCAATTCGTCGGCGAGTTGGTCCACGCCGAGCCTGCCCGCGAGATCGAACCCCATGCGGATGTTGATGACGGCGACGCGCAGCGTTCCATCGGGTGGCGTCCGCTCCGCGTCACCATCCACGGACGGACTGACCGTCGCGACAAGGATCGCCGTGATGCTGCAGGCGGCAGCGATGATGACGACGCGGCGCGCGATGGGGCGTTCGCGCGTCACGAACACGTTCGTTGGGCGGGTGAGTACGAGTGTCGCCGCCAGCAACAGGGCAGCGGCAACGAGCAGCACGACGCGAGGCGAGTACCACATCGGCATGTCGTACGGCGCATAGTGCGCGAATCCCAACAGGATGAACACGACGTGGCCACCGGCGCTACCGACCGCCTTGCGTCGGGCGGAGGTCGTATTCATCGTCGCCATGGATCCCAGCGCACCGCCGACGCCAGCGGCGAGGAACAGCTGCCCGACGAGTGTCACGGGCGCATCAGCCCGCAATGCGCCCAAGACCCCCACCGTGAGTGCGAGTGCGCTCGCTGTCGCCGAGGTTCGCGGTGCGAATCGACGCGCAGAGGCGTACGCGCCAACCAGCAGCCCGAACAACAGCACCGCGACGACGGCGACGAGCGCGTCCGGCCATCCGGTCGCTGTCGCGATGCGTCCGGGAGGGGCGAGCTGGACACCGATCAACAGGAGCGCGGGCCCGAGGCTCCACCAGGCGAGCGCTGAACCGGTTGCGGACGGCGTGGCATGTTCAGCCTGCAGCTGCACCGCTGCGCGGCGGGCTGCGGACGCGGCTGCCGCGGTGATGACGAGCGTCGCCGCCGCCGCAACGAGGTCGTCGCGCCATGCGAGGTCGACGCCACCGAGTGCGACGTGCACGGTGGACGACGCGGCGACCCCGAGCAGCACGCCGAACCGGGCGCGCCAGCCTGATCTCGCGCCGGAAGCGGCCGCCGCGACGGCGACGCCACCCGCGACGACACCGAGGGTTGCGAGGACAAGCTGCGCCTGCCCGCCTTCGATCAGCTGGAGACCCAGGCGAGCAGTCAGCAGGCCGACGACGCCCGCGAACCAGCCGGCCCGCACGATGTGACGGCCGAGCAGCGCGGCAATGCCTACGGGCAACGCGACCGTCGTCAGCGCAATGGCGCCGAACGTGGTCGCCGAGGTTGAACCGGCGTCTCCGGCGATGAACAGCAGCGAAGGGATCCAGACGCGGATCGTGTCCCAAAGCACGAGGGTGCATAGGGCGAGTGCCGGCACGAGCCAGTCGTCGCGGGCCGTGTCGGGTTGCACCTCGCCCTCCGCCTCGCAGTTGGGTGATCCTAGTATCGCGGTGTAGAGGGGACGTTCCGGTGAACTCGCCCCGAAAGCGACGGCGACGCCGCTACGGTGCGGGGTACCGATCTGACTGATGGTCGCATGACCGCTTCGCGGATGTGTCCGACGGAGTGTGGAGGCGCGAAGCGCGGATGACCGAGACCGACGAATCGACGGCAGAGACCGACGTGGCGGGTGCCGAACGTCACATCCGTGTCGTCGGGACCACCGTTGAATGGTGCTGCCGCGCCTGCAGCCATTGGCAGCGGTTCGATCACGATCTTTGTGATGCGTGCGGTACACCCAGGCGACGATTCCACCGGGTGAAATCGCCGTCGTTCGCAGATGGCGTCGACGGTGCCGCTGGAACGCCGGACCGCGATGACGCCGCAGATGCCCCGACAGGCGGTGCCATCGCCGTCGCCGCGCCACTGCTTGCGGATGTCGATGAACCCGTTGCCGGCGTCGATGAGGCAGCGCCAGGCGACCACGTCGACGCCGCTCCGTTGTCGCCACGTCGCATTGCCCCACTGGATGGGCCTTCCCGGATGTGGCTGGTGGTGGCCAGCGTCCTCGTTCCCGGCAGCGGCCACATGGTGCTGCGCCGGTTCGGTACGGGACTGACGCGCATGATCGTCTTCGTGGCATGGATGACGTCGGGAGCGATCTGGCTCGGCGACTACGCCGCCGCAACGCAGCGGGCGGTGTGGGCAGTGCTCGCTGGCGTCGTCATCCTCGGGGTCATCAGCGCGGTCGATGTGGCGGCGCTCCGGCGAGGAGAATCCGAACTCGTGGGGCCCCGCGGGCTGCTCGCGCTCGTCATCACCGTGACGTTGGCGATACTCGTCGTTCCTCGTGGCGCACTTTTCTGGGGGTGGATGCTCGGATGACGACAGATCTCGCCATCGGTATCGACATCGGCGCAACCAATTTCCGTGTCGACGTCGTCCACGACGACGGCACCGTTGCCACGGTCGCGCGCGAAGCGACGCCGGTCGGCGACGGGGACGCGGTCGTCGACCGCGTGCTTGCGGGCATCCATGCGGCAGATCGCGACTACCTGCCCGTCGGCGTCGGTGTCGCGGGCATCGTCGACCGCTCGGGTCGGATCGTCTACGGGCCGAACCTGGGTGTCGGCGATCTGCCGCTCGGCGGAATTCTCGAGGCGCGGACCGCGCGGACAGTTGTCGTCGTCAACGACGCGGCCGCGGCGGCACTCGCGGAATGCCGCATGGGTGCGGCGCGTGGCGCTGACGATGTCGTGATGGTGACGATCGGCACGGGTGTCGGCGGCGGGCTGCTGGTCGCCGGGAACATCGTTCAGGGGACACAGGGATTTGCGGCAGAACTTGGGCACCTGCGTGTGCCGTCGAGCACTCGCCGATGCCCGTGCGGCGCAACGGGATGTGTTGAAGCACACGCATCCGGCCCCGCGGTGCTGGCGCAACTCGAGGAACGACTGGACGCGGGAGAGGCGTCCGAACTCGCCGACCTTCCGCGTGTCGAGCGAGACGTGGCAGCCCTGGTCGGCGCGGCAGCACGAGGGGATGTTCTCGCCCGTGAGGTCGTCGACGATGCTGGTCGTGCCCTCGGTGCGATGCTGGCTGAGGTGGTCTCGGCGCTCGATCCGGGCGCGATTGTTCTCGGCGGGGGAGCCGGTTCATTGCTTGCGAGCTGGTTCATTCCCGTCGTGCGCGACGCGATTGCCGCCGAGGCATTCGCGTCCGGCTGTCGTCGTCTGCCAGAAGTTCGCGCCGCGGCACTCGGTGATCGAGCCGGAACCGTTGGCGCGGCGCTGCTCGTTCACGAGCACGTTCGCACGTTGGCGGCCGAGGCATGATCCGTTTCGTGGTCTACAACGTCACCGGCGGCATGGATCCTGATGCCGTCGCGCGGGTGCTCGGCGATATTGCGCCCGATGTCGTTTCCGTGATCGGAGCCCCGACGCCCCGCTCCGTGCGTGCGTTGCGCCGAGCCACCGAATACGGCGTCGCCGTGCGCGGTGGCCGTGGTGACGGTGCGACGGCACTGTTCGTCCGACCGGACGTCCTCGTGCGTTCCGTCGAACGCATCGCGCTGACTGCGGATCGCAAGGTGTCGTGGCGCGTTGCGTCGCACGCCATCGTCAGTTCCGGCGGCGTCAATGTCTCGGTGCTCGCCGTTGCCTTCGGTCTGCGACCGGAATCACGGGCGGCCGATTTCGACCGGCTTCGTCAGGCAGTCTCCGGCGTCGAACCGCCGTCCGTGTTGGGTGTCGCACTCAATGAGTCCATCACGTCAACCGTCGGTGCGCGGTTCACCGAGGCGTATCAGGACGCGTTCGCGATTGCTGGTGTCGGTGTCGGCGACACGTATCCATCGGTCGACCCGATCGCTCGTCGTGACGTCATTTTCGTCGACCGCCGGCTCGAAGTCGCGCGGTGCACGGTCCCCGAAGGGGTCACGGTTGATCTCGCGGCGCGCCACCGACCGGTCGTCGCCGAGATCCGCACCAGCCGCGTGTCGGCCGACATGCCCACATGAGTAGTGCGACGATCGACCCGTTCGCCGCGCAGGCTGCCGCGACGCGGCGGTTCGCCCTGGGCATTCCCCGAGGATGGTCGACGACGGCCGAAGGCGGAGTTCTGCGGTTCCTGCGGAGCCGACACGGCCGCGACCCCGTGTTGTGCCTGTGGGAGCTCGACGTCGTCAGTGGCGAGGAACGCTGCCTTGTCGATCCGCGCACGTTGGCAGACTCGGATGATCCCGGTAGTGCTGCAGAGATGTCTCGTCGGGAACGTGCCCGCGAACTTGCCACGGGCATCACCGGCTACGACGTGAGTGCCGACGGATCCCAGCTGGTCTTCGCATTCGGAGGCAGCCTCTACCGGTACGAATCCGGCGACGGGGTCCCGCGCTGCATCGCGGGCGGCGACGGCGGCTTCGATCCCCGGATCCGCCCTGAGGGCGGCGATATCGCCTTCGTCCGTGACGACGAGCTGTGGACGGTTGGACTCGGCGACGGTGAACGGCGGCTGGTTGCGGCCGAACCCGAGGTCCGGTGGGGTGTGGCCGAGTTCATCGCGGCCGAGGAGATGGGACGCGGCAGAGGCCACTGGTGGTCCCCGGACTCACAATGGTTGCTTGCGACCCGTGTCGACGAACGACCGATTGCGACCTGGTGGCTTGCCGACCCGGCGATGCCGGGGATGCCACCCCGCGCGCTGCGCTATCCCGCCGCCGGCGGTGCGAACGCCGACGTCGGCCTCGCAGCCTTCCACGTCGACAGCGGCCGACGCGTCGAGGTCACCTGGGACCGGGCGGAGCTGCCGTATCTCGCGCGCGCGGGATGGGTTGTCGTCGACGGCCGACCCCGTGTGTGCGCAACCGTGCAGTCGCGTGATCAGCGTCGTCTGCTGACCATGTTGGCGGATCCTGCGACTGGGCAGCAACAGATCGTCGACGAGCAGCATCGCCCTGCACCGATCGAACTTGTCGCCGGCATGCCGGCGATGGCCGGCACGAGCCTTGTGACGGTGATCGATGACGCTGCAAGCGACACGCGACGACTCGCCGTTGCGCGGGACTTCGCTACGCCACCAGGTCTGCAGGTTCGTGCGGTTGTCGCGGTCGAGGACGATGCGGTCTGGTTCGTCGCGTCGCGTGATCCGGCGACAACGGAGGTGTGGCAGTGGCGCGACGATGGGTCGTTGACCCGGATTGCTGGCGACGGGGAGGGTGTGGCGTCCGCAGTGCGGTGTGCTCCGTGGACCGTGATCTCCCAGGCCACGCCGGCGACGCCGGCTGTCGCGATCCACGCGTCTGACGGCCGGCGTTCTGTCCCGGTGCGTACCTGCGACGAAGCGCCTGTCATCGATGTCAGCGTCCGGCGGATGGTTGTCACCGAGCGGCGCCTAGCGGCCGCAGTCGTCCTACCCGACGACGGTGGTACCGATCCACTGCCCGTGCTGCTCGATCCCTACGGCGGTCCGCATGCACAACGCGTTGTCGCCACCGCCCGCGCATACACGACGTCACAGTGGTTTGCGGACCAGGGATACGCCGTCGTCGTCATTGATGGGCGTGGGACACCCGGACGGGGTCTGTCGTTCGAGCGCGCCATCGACGGCGACTTCTCGATCGTGCTCGACGACCAGCTCGCTGCTCTCGACGCGCTTGCACTGGACGAACCTCGCCTCGACCTCGCGCGGGTCGCAATTCGTGGGTGGTCATTCGGCGGATACCTCGCTGCGCTCGCCGCGACGCGGGCACCAGATCGAATCCGTGCGGCGATCGTGGGCGCACCGGTGGTCGACTGGCGGTGGTACGACACCCACTACACGGAGCGGTATCTCGGCGATCCCGCAGCCAACGCCGCTTCGTACAACCGCTCGAATGTCGTTGGCCCGGAGCCGATGACGTGCCCGGTGGGGATACAGCCACCCGCGATGCAGATCATCCATGGGTTCGCCGACGACAACGTCGTCGTCGCGCATGCGCTCAAGCTTTCGCGTGCATTGCTGGAAGCCGGATGGCCGCACGAATTTCTGCCGCTCACGGGGGAATCACACTTCACCACGCAGGAGACGGTTACCGCACGGCTCTTGGAGGCACAACGTGACTTTCTCGCGCGATGGGTGCCACGTGCGACGTAGCCACCGCGTCACGACGACGGCGGATCCTGCTTGCCGATGACGTAGATCATCGCGGCGACCGTGAAAACGAGCACGGGAATGCGCAGGGGCGGGATCAGGGACGAGACCACGAGGCCAATGAGCAACACCCCGAGCGGGCGCGCCCATGCCTGCATCCGTTGCGACGGCAGCCGCCGCGCCGAGGATTCGGTGCTTGACGAACGTGCAGGTCTTGCGGCGCGCGGCGCCGAATGCGCCGCGCGGGCGATCGCATCCATGTTCTCGACCAGGGTGCGGTGCGCCTGGTCGGCCTGCTGATCGTCGACCGTCACCACGATGCCGCGGCGCGTGCGTCGGGCCTTCGGCGACAAGCCGGCCTTGGTCAGCACGTCGAGCAGCACCGTCGCCTGTTCCGGCGGCCACGTTCCCAGGTCTTCGGCCACGATTCGCTCCAGTGCTCTATCCGCTCGGCGTTCGACGCTTCAGCCACGCGCCCGTAGGCTATCGATCGCGCCCCTTGCGCTGGCCTCGGTCGAGGACGGCCGCGCGCGATGTTCTGTCGCCGCCCGTGTGCGCTGGTGACCCGGAGGCTGGCTGTGCCCGACTTGTCGGACGCTCCGCGGATGTATCGGACGTTGCGACGACTGCTTCCGCACGTCGTCAACCCGTACTTCCCGCTGACTGTTCTCGGGCTCGAGAACGTCCCCTGTGACCGTCCGGCGATACTGGCGGCGAATCACCTTTCGTTCGTCGATTCGATCGTGCTTCCGATCAATGTGCCGCGGCCGGTCTATTTCCTTGGCAAGTCGGACTACTGGGATTCGTGGCGCACACGCTGGTTCTTCACGGGCACCGGCGTTGTCCCGGTGTATCGCGATGGCGGTGATCGTGGAGCAGCGAGTCTTCGCGCAGGCGTCGAGATTTTGCGCCAGGGCGATCTGCTCGGGATCTATCCCGAAGGCACTCGGAGCCCCGATGGGCGGCTGTACCGGGGGAAGACTGGCCCGGCTCGCATGGCGCTCGCGGCTGAGGTCGAGATCGTCCCCTGTGCGGTCCTCGGCTCGGACATCGGGATGCCCACCGGCACGCGGTGGCCACGTCGAATGCCGATCACGGTGCACTACGGGGAGCCGATGTCGTTGGCCGCGTACACCGGCCGCGAGAACGACCCGGGCGCACTGCGTGACGCGACACGCGAGATCATGCAGGCGATTCAGCACCTGTCGGGCCAGGAGTACGTCGACATGTACGCCGAGACGGTCAAGGGCGTCGCGAGACGTTCCGGCCCGTCATCCACCGGCGTCGACGCGCAGCGACGACGGGAGCGTCGCGCTTCGTGAGGCGTGCTAGGTCCCGTCGCCCTCAGCATTCGCATCATCCGGCTCGAACTGCAGTGCGACCGAATTAATGCAGTAGCGCAGGCCGGTCGGTTGATCCGGAGCGTCATCGAACACATGCCCGAGGTGACCGCCGCAAATGCGACAGCGGACCTCGATGCGATGATTGCCCAGCAGGTAGTCGTCGTGGGTCTCGATGTGTTCCGCGTCGGTCGGTGCGAAAAAGCTCGGCCATCCGCAGTGCGCGTTGAACTTCGTCTCGGAGGAGAACAGGGGCGTGTCGCATCCGGCGCATCGATAGGTTCCGGCGTCGGTGGTGTCCCAGTAGGCGCCGGTGAACGGGGCTTCGGTGGCGGCCTGGCGCAGCACTCGATATTGCTCGGAAGACAGCGCCCGTCGCCAGTCCTCGTCTGAACGCTGCTGATGAGACATCCGGCAACCCTCATTGTTCGACAACGGGAGGTCGATCGTACGCACACACGGACCCGTGCGCCGCGGTCCTAGTATCGCAAGCGGTGTCGACGAACGAGGGATGGATGGTCCGCCGTATCGGGATGCTCACCGGGGGTGGCGACTGCCCGGGGCTCAACGCGGCGATTCGGGCAATCGTGCGCCGCGCCAATCGCTGCAACGTGCTGACCTACGGCTTCACGGGTGGGTGGAAGGGCGTGCTTGAGCTCAAAGCAGAGCAGCTGACCGTCGATTCGACGCGCGGCCTGTTGCATCGTGGCGGCACGATACTCGGCACGTCCCGCGTGGATCCGTATCGCGAACCGGACGGCATCGCCCGAATTTGGGAGGCCTTCAAGGTGCACCAGCTCGACGGACTGGTGGTGATCGGCGGGGAGGGGACGTTGGCCGCGGCCTCGCGTCTGCATGCCGACGAAGGTCTTCCCGTCGTCGGTGTCCCCAAGACGATCGACAATGACGTCGACGGGACGGAAGCGACGATCGGATTTGCCACGGCGGTCGACGTCGCGACCGAGGCGGTCGATCGGCTGCACTCGACGGCCGAGTCGCACAATCGCATCCAGGTCCTGGAGGTGATGGGCCGCCACGCCGGTTGGATTGCGACGCATGCGGGGATGGCTGGCGGGGCCGACGCGATCCTGATCCCGGAGGTTCCGTTCGACATCGATGCCGTGGCGCGGCACTTGAAGCACCGTGCCGGTACCGGTCGGGATTTCTCGATCGTCGTCGTCGCCGAAGGGGCGGTTCCGGTGGATGGGACGATGTCGATACCCGAGCCGCCCAAGGACGAATTCGGTCGACCGAAACTCGGGGGACTGGCACACACGATTGCGCACGAGCTCGAGGCCCGCACGCGATTCGAGGCACGAGTCACGATTCTCGGTCACGTGCAACGAGGTGGAACCCCAAGTGCCGCCGACCGTGTGCTGGCAACGCGCATGGGGGTCCACGCAGCCGACCTGGCGATGGACGGCGAGTGGGGCATGATGTCGGCACTGCGAGACGGCAAGGTGACGGGCATCTCCCTGGCAGAGGCGACAGCTGGACTCAAGACCGTGCCACCGGGCCTGTTCGGCGTTGCGGAGGTGTTCTTCGGATGACGCTCGTCGATCTGCGCAGTGACACGGTGACGTCTCCGACGCCAGCCATGCGTCGCGCGATGCACGATGCCGAAGTGGGCGACGACGTATACGGGGAGGATCCCAGCGTTCGCGCGCTCGAGGAGCGCGTCGCGTCGATGTTCGCTCGGCAAGCGGCGATGTTCGTGCCGTCCGGCATCATGGCGACGCAGACCATCCTGGCGACGCTGTGTCCGCGCGGAACGGAAGTCGTCTGCGAATCGAACGCCCACGTGGTCGCCTTCGAGGCGGGTGCGGCGGCAATCATCGCCAACATCCAGTTCCAGACGATCGCCGGTGATCGCGGACGATTGGCACCAGCGGCGGTCGCGGCGCAGCTGCGTCCGCAAACATTTCCCTTCACGCAGACGAGTGCGATTTCGGTCGAAGAGCCGACGAATCTGGGCGGCGGAGCGGTCCACGGTGTCGAGACCGTGGCAGCGCTTCGTGCCATTGCCGACGAGCACGGTGTCGCGCTCCACGGTGACGGCGCCCGGTTGTTCAACGCGATCGTCGCCACCGGTACCGATCCGGCCGATTACGGCAGGTTCTTCACCGCATTCAGCATCTGCTTGTCGAAGGGGCTCGGCGCTCCCGTGGGATCCGTCGTCGTCGGAGATCGCGACATGATCGCGGTCGCCCGTTCGTGGCGTCGTCGGCTCGGCGGCGCCATGCGGCAAGCGGGCGTGCTCGCTACCGCCGGCGTCCACGCACTCGAGCACCATGTCGACCGTCTCGCCGACGATCACGACAACGCACGCGAGATCGCCACCTTCGTGGCCGAACACCGGCCATCGGCGGTCGACCCTGCGGTGGTCGAGACGAACATCATCACCATCGACACCGGAGCGGCGGCCGCAGCGGACGTCGTCGCGCACGCGCGGGCGAACGGCGTGCTCGTCACCGCAATGGGGACGCGCACGATCCGCGTCGTCACCCACCTCGACGTCGACGCGGCAGGATGCCGCCGCGCCGCGTCAGCGCTCGTCGCCGCACTCGACGAGCTCGACGAGGGCCCTCAGGCGACGGCGGGCTGACTCGTTGCCGATGTGGCCATTTCGCGGTCGACGACGGCAGCGAAGCGCATCACTGTCTCGCGCAGGGGGACGATGTCCTCGCGGATCAACGCCTGCGGACCGTCGCACAACGCGGCTTCCGGCTCGGGGTGGACGTCGACGATGATGCCGTCTGCGCCGACCGCGATTGCCGATCGAATGAGGGGGAGAACGAGATCACGGTGACCGCCGGAATGCGAGGGGTCGATGATCACCGGCAGGTGCGTGAGCGACTGTGCGACCGGGACCGCGGACACGTCCAGAGTGAATCGCGTCGACGTCTCGTAGGTTCGGATGCCGCGTTCGCACAACACGATCTGGAGATTGCCGGTCTGCGCGATGTATTCGGCAGCCATGATCCACTCGTCCATCGTCGCGGTCAGGCCCCGCTTGAGGAGCACCGGACGTCCCGACATGCCGACTTCCTTGAGGAGCTGAAAGTTCTGCATGTTGCGTGCCCCGACCTGGAGCATGTCGGCTTTGGCGGCGACCGTGTCGACGTCAGCGGGTGTCACGACTTCCGTGGTGAACGGCAGCCCGAGGTCGCGACTGATGTCGGAGAGGATGTCGAGTCCGGCTTCGCCGAGGCCTTGGAATGCGTAGGGCGATGTGCGCGGTTTGTACGCGCCGCCACGAAGGATCGTTGCACCGGCCTCCTTGGCCATGCGGCACGCCTCGGCAGTCTGAGCCTCGGTTTCAACCGCGCACGGTCCGGCGATCAGTGTGACCGTCTGGCGACTGATCGTGGCCGTTCCGATGGTTACCGCCGACGGTTCTGCCTGGGACTCGGTGCTCACGAGCTTGTAGGGCTTGCTGACCCGGATGACATCCTCGACGCCCGGGAACGCGTGCAGTGGAAGCTCGGAGAACCGGGCGAGATCGCCGACGAGGCCGATGATCGTCTGGCTCTTCCCGCGGGAGACGAACGCTTCTCCGCCAGCCTCAGCGATCGCGGTGACGACCTTGTCGATGTCGCTGTCCACGGCAGTTGGCCGCATCACGACAACCATGCTTGTGTCCTCTCTGTCCATGTGCCCATCTCCCGATGCTGGTCCCGGAGACGAAAAAACCCCGGGCTCTGGATCCCGGGGTTCGAGCAGCTCGTGTGTCTCGTCAGTCGGTCACGACACGCTCGGTCCGGGCCTGGGTGAAGTACCAGGTCCCGGCAAAAAAGTCGTAGTCCACGCGTGTCATGTGGCGGAGCATAGCATCGGTGTCGTGCTGCGTGCATCCGGCGCGCCGACGGCGTTGGGGATCGGACTTCGGTCTTGCGACCATGTCCGTCTACCCTGCCAGGGTCCGACGACCTCCCGCGAGGACGCGGAAGGGTCGAATCGGTCGACGACGAGGGTCTGTGGACGAGGCGAACTCCGGCGTACGTGTCGACGAGGACAGCGCGGTCGATGGGCGGCGTGGCACCGCCACGCTGTCGACGGGGCCCGTTGTCGACGGTCCGACCTGTGCGAGTTGCGGTGGCGCCAACGCACCAACGCGCGAGCTGTGCCGCCACTGTGGCGCCGACCTTGCGCCTGCTGGCGAGACGTCGGCGGTCGTGACGCCGGTCGAGGTCGACGATCGCCCGTCGGTGCCGGCTGCACGAAGTCCGTCGTTCGTGTCCGTGTGGTGGCTACCGATCGTCGGCGGGGCGGCGGCGATCTTTATCGTGCTGGTCGGCCTGGCCTTGTTCGACGTCGGACCGTTTGCGCCGACACGTGATCTCGCGCCCGCCGAGCTCGACGAGGCGCTGTACGGAGAAGAGCGCCTCACGATCGCCGTGTCCGATGTCGCCACGGCGACCACGGCGCCGCCCCAGGGAGGCCAGATCTACACGGCGTCGCATATCGTCGACCTGGACCCAACGACGGCATGGCGGTCACGTCCGCTTGACCCCGAAGGTCCGCACGAACTGATCGACCTGTTTCTCGCTCGTCCGGCGTGGGTTGAACTTCTCATGTTCCACAATGGCGAGCACGTCGACGCGGATGCCTACGCTGCGTCCGGCCGTGTTCAGCGCGCACTGGTGACGTTCGATGGCGGTGACGCGTTCATCATCAACCTGCTCGATCAGGGCCGCGTTGCGCAGGCTGTCGAACTACCGCGACCCGTGCTGACGACGACGATTCGTGTCGAGATCCTCGAGACATTCCCCGGGGCGACGCACGGAGGCGTCGCCGTGTCCGACGTGGAACTGTTCGGCCGGATGGCGATGGGTGACGACGTCACGGAAGCGGAAGAGCGCGCCGCGGTGCTCCGCGCGGCGGGCCGATGACCGGCGTGTGCGCTCACTCGTAGGCGAAGAGGGTGACGGCGTCGCCCACGCGACGCACACTTCCCGGTCCCGGATCCTGATCAAAGACCTGCCCCGGACGCAGAATGGCGCCCACGCCACCCCGATACTCGACGTCGACCTTCAGACCGAGCGCTTCGAGTACTGCGACGGCGTCTTCGACGAGCTCCCCACGCACTGCGGGAACCTCGATGGGCGGTGGGCCATCCGACACGGTGACATCGATCGGCGTTCCGGGTCGCAACTCCGTTCCGGCAGCCGGCGACTGCGTGAGCACCGTTCCGGCAGGGGCAGGATTGTGACTGCGGTCTGTCGTCACGATACGCAGGCCACGACCTTCGGCCAGTGCTGTCGCCTCGTCGAGTGGGCGGTCAACGAGATCGGGAACGGCCACCGGAGCTGGGCCGGAACTAACGAGCAGCTCGACGGTCCCGCCATCGACAACGGATGCTCCCGCGGCCGGACGAGTCGCGATGACCCGCCCGGAGCGCACGTCGGGATGATGGAGTTCGACCGGGGTGACGTCGAACCCGAGCGCGGCGAGCTGTTGTTCCGCTTCGTCCGCCTCGAGGCCGGCGATCGCGGGGACAACGACCATGCGTGGACCTGCGGACGTCTGGACGGTGATGACCGTGCCCGTCCGAGCCGTACCCGTCGGGAGCTGTCGCACGACGTGCCCGGCCGGGATCTCGTCGTCGTACGGCGACTCGTCATCGACGGCGACGTCGAACCCGGCAATCTCGAGGGCGTCGGTCGCATCCGTGAGTTCCTGGCCAACGACTGTGGGAATCTCCACCATCGGCGCCAGCATCCGGTCCCACAGGAGATAGCCACCGAGCGTCGATCCGGCGACCAACAGCGCGACCACGAGTACCCCGAGCCAGCCGCGTCGCCGTGCGATGTCGTGGTCACGGGTCGTGTCGAGATCCGTGTCGTCGACCGGTGTCGTCGCGGCGTGGTGCGCCGCGGGTGACGGATCGTGCCCGTTGTCGTTTGGCACCAGACCCGTCAAGTCCGCGCGTTCTGGGACGGCGATCGCAAGTGCGCGTGCGAAGTCGGCGGCATCGACGTACCGCTGATCGCGGTCAATCGCTGTCGCCCACCCGACGACCTCGTCGAGCGCCGGATCGAGCCCTGCGCGTAGTGTCGACGGGGCGGCCACGGACCGTTCGGTGTGCGCGAGTGCGGTGGCGTAGGGCGACTCACCCTGGTGGGGCGGTCGTCCCGTAAGGCACTCGAACAGCACGACACCCAATGCATAGACATCCGCACGCGGATCGAGCGGCTCGCCACGCACTGCCTCCGGGGACAGGTAGTGCGGTGACCCCACCAGCACGCCGGTGCCGAAGGTCGTCGAAGATGTCGCTGCCGCCCGAGCCAGCCCGAAGTCGGCAATCCGCACCACACCGTCGGTGCCGATGAGCAGATTTTCGGGTTTCACGTCGCGGTGAACGAGCCCAACGCGGTGCGCGGCATCGAGTCCACGCGCGGCGGCGGCGACGATCGCCGCGGCGTAGCGCGGATCCAGCGGTCCGTTCGCCGTCAGCACCCGGCGAACGGTCGTGCCGGCGACGAGTTGCAGGACGAGGTAGGCGCCTTCGTCGGATTCTCCCCAGTCGTAGACCGTGACGACATTGGGATGGTTCAGCGCGGCAGCGGCACGGGCCTCCCGGCGGAAGCGGTCGAGAAACGTGGGATCGCCGGCGAGATGTGGGTGCAGGATCTTGATCGCGACCGCACGATCGAGCACTTCGTCGTACGCGCGATGGACGGTGGCCATGCCGCCCCGGCCGAGTTCGTCCAGCAACAGGTAGCGGCCGCCAAAGCGGGGCGCGACCGTCGCGGTGGGCGGATGTCCGATGTCACTCACGCGCGCGATCGTACGGGAGCGCCCTCGCCGTCTCGATGAACCGTGACATCGAACGTCCCCGGCCGGCTAGCGCTGAAGCCGATCGATGCGCGTCTGCAGAACCTCGTACCGCACGTCAAGATCGGCAATTCGCGCATCGAGCCCCACGAAGGTGTCTCGGACGTCCGCCAGTTCGGCGCCGAGCGTTTCGGACAGCGCCGCGAGCTCGCTGGTGAGCTCATCGCGCGCCTGGTCAGCAGCGTCGAGATCGGCATCGATGTTCTCGAGCCGTTCGACAGCATCATCGATTCGTGCCTCAAGTGCATTGATGCGGGCAATCGCGCTGTCGAGTCCAGCGGAGCTGTCCAGGGCGTCGACGCGTTGACGGAGTTCGTCCTGCGCCTCGGCGAGTGCCGTCACGCGGGTCTCGACATCGCTCGACGGATTCGGCCCACATGCGGCCAATACCGCGCCGACTACGATCGTGGCGAGCCATGCGCGGATTGTGCGGGCGTGTGCAGCGTTCATGCGTCAAGCCTATGGATCGAGCATTCCCATGGATCCGTCCGAACGGACTTTCGACGACGCGCTCGCTGGGCGCGGTTTCCGTGCCGGCCATGGCCGTCGCGGGGAGACCGTGTGGACGTTGCGGGTCAATCGCCATCTCACGGTCGCCGTGCATCCGGATGGCGACCACGCGATCGTCTCGTGGGCGTTCGGGCTCGGGGAGTATGTCGAAGAGCATGGGTGGCGGCTGAGCGTGACCGACACGTCGACCGCTGAGTTGTATCCGCAGCGCGACGTTCGGATCGAACGATCGGCGGACGCGCTCGACACGGAGCTGCGGCGGGTGCGCCAGCAGCTGCGATGGGACCTGGGTGCCGACGATGGCTGACGCCCACGACGAACCCGTGCCGGCAGCAGCGGTCGTCGACTTCGCCCGCGTGGGGCGGCGCCTGCGACGCTCACTGACGTTTGTCGTCGTCGGGGCGCTCGTGAGCTGGCCGGTCTTCGGCGTCGCCCGTGGCGTCGGACTCTCTCTGCGACTTCTGGGAGAATTGGCGGGCTGGGCAGCGCTCGCTGCGTTCGTGATCGAACTCGTCATCGTGGGTGGTGCGGCGATGCGAGGACTGATCCGCGCGGGCGCTCGCGGCGATCGGCTCGCACGTGGTGACGTCACGCTGGTTCCGCCGCAGCTGCTTCGCCGTCGTCGGTGACGTCACGATCCCCATGTGTGGAACCTACAGATGATCGAGGTGTGCGCGGAGCGCGTCAACATCGAGCACGTTGTCCCATCGTGACACGACGGTGCCGTCACCATCGAGCAGGAAGACCCACGGTTCGTTTCCGCCGGTCTCGGTCTGGATCCACGCGGCCGCTGACGAGTTGAGCTGCTGCTCGTCGAAGTTCTTCCAGACTTCGATGTGCACGAACTCGGCCGTGCCTTCGTAGTCCGGGGCGATGTCGGCGAGCACGTCGGTCAGCGGTCCGCAGAAACGGCTGGAGCAGTACACCGGCGTCGCGATCGCGATCACGACGGGTCGGCCCTCATCGAGCGCATCGGCGACACGTGTGTCATGGAGATGGGGATGCGGAATATCACCGGCGTCGCGCGCGCGCGAATCGACGGCCGTAGCCGGCAGCGCGCCGGCCTCGGCGTCGGCGAGCGTGGGATTGTCGCGCGTCGGCGCCGCATCGCCCGGTGTGACCACTTCGTGCTCGGCGAGGACCGTGAAGATGGTCTGGCCGGTCCGCACCGTGCCGTCGGCCAGTTCGGCGACGAGCCGAAGTCCCCACGTGCCGGGTTCGTCGAGGTCGACCTGTGCTTCGTAGACTCCGGAGCCGGGCTCGTCGATGAGCAGCCGGGGAGCCGATCCGTCGCCGTCAGGTTCCAGGCCGGGCACGGGCAGCCACCGGGCGGTCACCTCCTCGCGGACGGTCACGCTGCCGTCGTCGTCGAGAGGACCGACCTGCAGCCGGACGGTGCCGAATCCGAGCAGTTCCTGCTGCGGGGTGAACGCCGCGGCCATGAAGCGCTGGTCGTCACCGACGGCGATATCGAAGCTGGCAACCGCGACCGACAGCTGCGTGTCGCCGCCGGCGGGCGCCGCGTCGGTCGGCGTGTCCTCGCCACTGCAGGCAGCTAGCAGGAGCGAAATGACGGCGAACACGTTGAGAAGTCGTGACGAGCGGCGACGGGATGTCACGGGCGGACTCCTTGCCATGCGTGCGGAATCGTGTGACGGCGGGCGCTGGTGAGGGTACGGATGCTGCGGCGTGGCACGAAATGTGCCGTCGTGTGGCAGCCTGTCGTCATGTCGCGCGTTCGTCTCCTCGTGCTCGCCGCTCTCGTGGTGGTGGCCGCCGCATGCACGGCAGAAGCTGAACCGCCGGCGGGTGACGGGGGCGCCCCCATGGTTCGCGTCGCCTCCGGTGCCGATACCGAGACGAAGTTGCTCGCCAATGTCGTCGCAGCCTTGCTCCGCGAGGCGGGCTACGACGTCGAGTTGGTTGCCTTCGCCGACAGCCGAGATTCTCGCCACGCCATGACGCTGGGAGCCGTCGACGTCCGCATCGGGTACTCCGGCGAGTCGTGGCTCGAATCGTTGGGTCGGCCGAATCCGCCCAGCGATGTCCGCGAAAGCATCGACACGGTGCGAGAACACGACGAAGGCGTCGGAATTGTGTGGTTGCGGCCGCGTTTCGGTGACGGACTGGACGCTCCGCCGGCGAACGCGACGTTCGCATTCGTCGTACAGGGGCCGCCATCGGTCGATGCCGACCTGGCGACGATGTCGCAGCTGGCATCCCGGCTGTCGGAACGTCCCGACGCGCTTGTGTGCGTCGATCAGGGCTTCGCGAGCCGCTCTGACGGGCTATCGGCCGTGCTCGCCGCCTACAGCGTGCGCAGCGACCGTCCCTTCCTCGCGGCAACGCCCGAGGAGGCCGTGCTCGGTGTGGCCGCCGGAGAGTGTCTGGCCGGGCTGTCGACGACGACGGATGGCATGGTCTGGGCGTACGGATTGCGGCCTCTCGTCGACGACCTCGGCGTTTTCCCGGCCTTCGTCATCGCGCCGCAGATCCGAGCGGGAGCGCTCGAAGCCGATCCGCAGATCCGGTCTGCACTCC
This sequence comes from Nitriliruptoraceae bacterium, assembly GCA_040904785.1. GTDB lineage: Bacteria > Actinomycetota > Nitriliruptoria > Nitriliruptorales > Nitriliruptoraceae > JBBDSV01. Next base: position 19,885 of record JBBDSV010000024.1, on the reverse strand, counting down.
AACCGATGGCGTCGCGACTGACGACAGCGATGGTCGGTCGCTGGAACGCGCGGGTTCTCGCCGGTGAACCGTTCGACCGCGTCGGTGAAGCGGCAGTAGATGAGCTTCAGGCGCGGCCGTCCCAGTGACCGTCGTCACACACGGCACGCGAGAATGTCGGTCACGAGAATGCCTCGAGCTCCGAGATCGAAGAGCGCATCCATGATCTGGTGGGCCTCGCGTCGTTCGATCATGGCGCGCACTGCGACCCAGCCCTTGTCGTGCAGGGGGCTGACGGTGGGGGACTCGATCCCTGGCGTCAGTTCACACGCGGCTTCGACCTGTTCGACTCGGATGTCGTAGTCGATCATCGCGTACTGCCGGGCGATGACGACACCGGTCAACCGTCGAATGAGCTGGTCGACCTGCGTGTCGTGCGCCGCGTTGGCCTGGCGGATGAGGACGGCCTCGGATTCCAGGATCGGGCTGCCGACCGTCTCGAGCCCGGCCTGTCGCAGCGTCGTGCCCGTCGACACGACGTCGGCGATGACATCGGCGACGCCGAGCCGTATCGCGGTCTCCACCGCGCCGTCGAGGCGGATCACCTCGGCCGAAACGCCGCGCTGCTCGAGATCGCGGCGCACGAGGCCTGCGTAGGACGACGCGATGCGGCGTCCGGCGAGATTCTCGAGCGTCGTCAGCGTCCCAGGAACGGCGGCGTAGCGGAAGGTCGATCGACCGAATCCGAGCGCGAGGACCTCATCGGCCCCGGGATCATCATCGAGCAGCAGATCTCGCCCGGTGATGCCGACGTCGAGTTGCCCCGAACCCACGTATGTCGCGATGTCACGCGGCCGCAGGTAGAAGAATTCGGCCTCGTTGTCCGGATCGACGGTCACCAGATCGCGATCATCCCGTCGCTGTCGATAGCCCGCCTCACTCAGCATCGCGATTGCAGCGGCGGACAACGAGCCCTTGTTGGGGACGGCTACGCGGAGCATGGCGATCTCGAGGCGTCGGAGGTGGGATGGGGCAGTCGAATCACAGGTGAGCGTAGACGTCGTCGAGAACCAGGCCATTGGCGAGCATCATGACCTGCACGTGATACAGCAATTGGGCCAGCTCCTCGGCTGCACGCTCGGGAGATTCGTGCTCGGCCGCCATCCACGATTCCGCGGCTTCTTCGACGAGTTTCTTGCCGATCTGGTGAATGCCCGCATCCAGTTCAGCAACCGTCCTGGACCCCTCCGGGCGGTCGGCAGCCTTGCGGGCGAGCTCCTCGAAGAGTGACTCAAACGTCTTCACGGTTGTTTCCGAATCGTGGCGGCAGAGACGCGTCAGCGTAGGCCGGAAACGCCGCGTCCGGCGTACGAGGCGTATCAGGGCACGACGCATGTTCGTTAGCCTTCGCATGTGCGCGCGATCGACGCAGGCACCGATGGAGACGAGGAGACGCCGTGAGTGACATGCCGACGTCCGGTGGCCAGGGCGCCGCGGGGGAGCAGCCGAGCGAGGAGGAGGTCCGCGCCTATCTCGAACAGCTGCGGGGCGCGCCGGTCGACCAGGTGTTGGCCGAGGTGTGTTCGGCGCTCATCAATGCGGCGCAGGTCAAGGTGGGTCGGCCCGATGCGCGTGTGCTGCTCGATGCCGTCGGCGCCGTGACCGACGCCGTGCGTGGCCGTGCTGACGAGAACCTTGTCACGCAGCTTGACGACGCGCTGACCCAGCTGCGTTTGGCGCAGGTCGATGCCGAGAAGGAACAGGCGGGCGCGGTGCAACCAGATGCTGCGGCTTCGACGTCCGACGGCGCGGCGGACGCCGAAGCCGTTGGTGACAGCGCAACTCCGCAGGCGCCGTCTGGGGGCACCGCGAAGCGCCTGTGGACGCCAGGAACGTGATATCCTCACGCTGCCCGTGACGGGCATGCACGACAACCGACATCAAGTGGTTCCACCTGCAATCGCGGTGTACCCACCCGGAAGGTTCCGCCTCCCCGGGTCACGCTGACCCGCCGCGCTCGAGCGCGGCGGCGCGCCAGTTGTCCCGGGACGGCGACCACACGGTCGCCGTTCTTGCGTCCCCGGGCAGGTCACGCATGCGGGCGGACCGCGCCGACGAGGAGGCAGCAGCATCGAAGACCAGCAGCGTCGACTGAACGCGGACATCAAGGTCCCCCGGGTACGCCTCGTGGACGCCGACGGCACACAGGTTGGCATCGTTCCGCTCGCCCAGGCGCTTCGACGGGCTCGCGAACAGGATCTCGATCTTGTCGAAGTGGCTCCCCAAGCCGACCCTCCCGTATGCCGGATCATGGACTGGGGGAAGGCCAAGTACGAGCAGGAGCAGAAGGACAAGGAGGCGCGTCGCCGGCAGAGCCAGATCGCCGTCAAAGAGATCAAGATGCGTCCCAAGATCTCCGACAACGACTACGGCACCAAGTCGGGCCACGTACGTCGCTTTCTCCGCGAAGGCGCCAAGGTGCGCGCCTCGATCATGTTCCGTGGTCGGGAGATGAGCCACACCGAGTTGGGGCTGAAATTGCTGGATCGTCTCGCAGAAGACATGAGCGAATTGGCGACCGTGGAAGCCAGCCCGAAAGTTGATGGGCGCAACATGGTCATGGTGCTTGCGCCCGTCAAGGCCAAGCCGGTGCGAGACGATGCGCCGCCTTCGGAACCGGACGCTGTCGAGGCCGAGTGACGATGCACGGGCGCGAGGTGTTCCGCATCCGGCAAACGTGAATGATTCCCACGTAGTGAGGTAGGGCATGCCAAAGCAGAAGACGCACAGTGGTGCGAAGAAGCGGTTTCGTGTCACCCGTACGGGCAAGGTCGTCGCGCGCCAGAAGAATCGTGCGCACCTGCTCGAGAAGAAGTCGTCACGACGCAAGCGGCGTCTTGCGGGCGACATCACGCTCGCACGCCCCGACGCGAAGAGGATCAAACGCCTGCTGAACCAGTGAGCATGGTGCGCGGCGACACAGGAGGTTCATCATGGCACGCGTGAAACGTGGTGTGCACGCGAAGAAGAGTCATCGGGCAGTTCTTGATCGGGCGAAGGGATTCACCGGCGCACGGAGTCGGCGTTTCAAGGTTGCCAAGGAAGCGGTCTTCCACGCCGATCGGTACGCCTACCGTGATCGGCGGGCGCGCAAGGGCGACATGCGCCGTTTGTGGATCGCGCGGATCAATGCGGCCGCGCGGCAGGAGGGTCTGTCGTACAGCCGGCTCATGCACGGTCTCAAGCTCGCCGAGGTCGACGTCGACCGCAAGCAGCTGGCCGAGCTCGCCGTTCACGACATGGATGCGTTCCGGGCGCTCGTGACCGTTGCGCGTGGTGCGCTCGATCGCGACGCCGCGTGAACTGACACGATCGATGCCTGAGCTGACGTCGCGCCGCAATCCGCGCGTGCGACGCGCGGCCGCACTGCAGCGACGTCGCACGCGAGATGCGCAAGGCCGGCATCTCGCTGATGGGCCGCATGCGGTCGACGCCGCGCTCGAGGCCGGCCTCGTCGAAGAACTATTCGTGTCGGATCTGGCGTCGGCGGGGTTCCACCAGCGGACCGATGTTCGCGTGACGACCGCAGACAGCGGCGTGCTGGAAGCGCTCGCGGACGCGGTGCATCCGCAAGGCGTTGTGGCCGTCGTGCGAACGCCTGTGTGGGACGAAGCGGAGGTCTGGTCGGGACGCACCGTGCTCGTTGCAGACGCACTCGCCGACCCCGGCAATCTCGGCACGATCGTGCGTGCGAGCGCCGCGATGGGGGTCGACGGACTCGTCCTGACCACCGGCAGCGTCGATCCGTTCGCGCCGAAGGTCATTCGCGCGACGGCGGGCGCCATCTATGGCCTTCCGCTCATGACGGGCGCGACGATGGAGGATGTGCTGGCGATCGGCGCTTCGCGCGGGTTCCGCATGATCGGACTGGATGCGCGCGGCTCGACGCCGGTCACCGCGCTCGGCGCGGCTGAGGGTCCCATCGCCCTCATCGCGGGCAGCGAGGCGCACGGACTTTCGGCGGTGATCCGCACACGACTCGACGACACGGTGGCGATTCCCATGGTTGCCGGAATCGAGTCGTTGAACGTGGCGATTGCCATCGGGATTGCGCTCTACGAGCGCAACGTGCGGGTTTTGCCCGGCGTTCCCGTGGACGGCGCAGCGTCTGGCGGCGATTAGGCTGCGACCCGACCGTGTGGCCGGCCGTGAGACGTTGCAGCCGGCTGCCGTCATCGCAACAGGTGGACAAACGGTGACCGAGATCGAGGAGCTCGAGGAGCAGGCGCTCACCGCGCTTGCTGGCGCGACGTCGCTCGACGACGTCGAAGACGTGCGCGTTCGGTTCCTCGGAAGGCGTTCACGCCTCGCCGCCCTCCAGAAGGGGCTTGGCGATCTTGACGCAGCACGACGCAAGAAGTTGGGCCAACAACTGCACCGCGTTCGCGCCTCGCTGGAGTCGTTACTCGCTGAACGCCGGCAGGAGTTGGCTGAAGCAGCGCTTGCGACACGGCTCGCCTCCGAACGCCTGGATGTCACGCTGCCGCCGCGCCGGATCCGGCCCGGACGACCACATCTGCTGACACAGGTCGAGCAGGAGATCGTGGACGTCTTCATCGGACTGGGCTTCCAAGTGGCTGAAGGGCCCGAAGCGGAAGCCGGCGCGTTTAATTTCGATCTCCTCAACATCGCACCCGACCACCCGGCGCGCCAGGAGATGGACACGATCTACGTCGCCGACCACGACGATGTCGTGCTCCGGACGCACACGTCACCGGTTCAGGCGCGGGTCATGACGACACAGGCACCCCCGATCGCGGTTGTCGTACCGGGTCGCACCTACCGCGCCGACACCATCGATGCGACCCACTCGCCGGTCTTCAGCCAGGTCGAGGGCTTGCTCGTTGACGAGGGCGTGACGATGGCGCATCTACGCGGCACGCTCCTCGCCTTCGCCCGCGCGATGTTCGGTGAGGATCGCGAGATCCGGCTGCGACCGTCGTTCTTCCCGTTCACCGAACCCAGCTGCGAGGTTGACGTCTCCTACGAGTCGTCCCCGTCCGGTTGGCTCGAGGTCCTTGGTGCGGGGATGGTCGATCCCAATGTCTTGACGGCGTGTGGTGTGGATCCTGAGGAGTACACCGGATTCGCCTTTGGCGTCGGCATCGAGCGTGTCGCGATGCTGCGCCACGGCGTCCGCGACATCCGGGACTTCTTCGATGCTGACGCCCGATTCCTCGCACAGTTCTGACGACACGGCCACCATCCGGTTGGGAGACCCGACGTGAAGCTTCCGCTGTCCTGGCTGCTGCAACACCTTGACGCCGACCTCAATGTCGACGGCCTGGTGGATGTCATGAGCATGCACGGACTCGAGGTTGAAGGCGTTACCCGTCCGGGTGCGGGTACGGCAGGAGTGCGGACAGCACGTGTGCTCGACGTGCGTGACCATCCCGACGCCGACAATCTGCGGCTCGTGCGGGTCACAGGCACCGACGCTGACGACGAACTCGACGTTGTCTGCGGCGCGCACAACTTCGCCGCCGACGACATCGTCCTGCATGCACCACCCGGAGCGACGATTCCCGGGATGACGCTCGAGTCGCGCGAGATCCGTGGTCAGGTCTCGCACGGCATGCTGTGCTCCGCGCGCGAACTTCAACTCGGCGACGACCATGCGGGAATTATCGTGCTCGACGCGTCGACGCCGGTCGGCGTCGACCTCGGCGCGCTCATCCCCGTCGGAGAACCCGTGATCGAGGTCGCCGTGCAGGCGGATCGCGGTGACCACTGGGGGGTCGTCGGCGTGGCGCGTGATCTGGCCGCGATTCTCGACACCACGTGGTACGACGTCGACGTTCCCGAAGCGCTTGCCGCGCCCGCGATGGATGTACGCCTCGAAACGCAAGGCTGCGAGCGATTCGCGACGTGGCTCGTCGACGACGTGAAGGTCGGTCCGTCACCATTGTGGATGCGCCAACGACTGGCGCAGTGCGGCATTCGTGCCATCGACATCGTCGTCGATGTCACGAACTACGTGATGCTTGAGACCGGCCAGCCGCTGCACGCGTTCGACCGCGACACGTTGCAGGGTTCTTTGACCGTTCGTGCAGCCCGCGCCGGAGAGCAGCTGACCACACTCGACAATGTCGAGCGCACGCTGCACGTCGGTGATCTCGTGATCACCGACGACGCACGGATCGTCAGTCTCGCCGGCGTCATGGGTGGGCGGGACACCGAAGTTCGCGCGGCGACACGCTCCGTGCTGCTCGAAGGCGCCGTCTGGAATCCTCGGGCGATTCGCGCGGCGGCGCGTCGGCTGGGGCTCGTCAGCGAGGCAAGCCTTCGCTTCGAGCGGCGCGTCGATCCGGAAGGTGCCGAACGTGCGACGGCACACGCGGCCAAGCTCCTCGCCGAACATGCTGCAGGGCACCTCAACGGGACGTCGCTCGTTCGAGCCGCGACGGATCCGTCATGGACCGAACGATCGGTCGTCGCGATCGACCCCGTACGGGTGGCGCGCCTGCTCGGCGTGTCGCAGCTCGACACGGGAGAACAGCAGAAACTGCTCGAGCGGTCCGGCTGCGCCGTCGACGCGACTGCGGATGGACTGGCGGTCACACCACCGAGCTGGCGCGGCGACCTGCAGCGGGAAGCCGACCTCGCCGAAGAGATCGCAAGACTGCACGGATACGACCGTATTCCCACCGAAATGCCGGACGTGCGCGTTCGCGGCGGATTGACGTTTGCGCAACGGCGGGTGCGTGCCGCGCGTGACGCAGCCCTCGCCCTGGGTTTCTCCGAGGCGGTCACACGACCGTTCGTCGGTGATGGCGCGCTCGTTGCGCTGCTGCCGTCCGACCGACGTCTCGCGCTGGCCAACCCATTGGCCAAGGATGCTGCGGCACTGCGCCCATCGCTCGCCGAAGGTTTGCTCGCAGCGCTGCGCCGCAATGCCGGGCAGGGTCGGCCCGGGACGATGCTCGTCGAGATCGGGCGCATCTTTCGGCCCGAGGGCGATCAACTCGCCGACGCCCTCGATGCCGTGTCCGATGCGGACTGGCGCTGGCGTGACCCGGATGGTGCCCCGTTGCCCGTCCAACCACTGGCGATCGGATTCGCCGCGCACGGCCTTCGCGTCGGCGATCGCTGGCTCGACACCGAAGCGCGTGTCGATGTTTTCGACGTTCTCGCTGCAATCGATGAGGTTGTCGCACGGATCCGCCGGGACGTCGTGCTCGAACGGCGTCCCGTCGAACGCGCCGGTTTCCACCCCGGGCAGTCGGCGCAGCTTCTGCTCGGCGGACACGAGATCGGGTTCGTCGGCGCGCTCCATCCGCACGAGGCGGAGCGGCGTGACCTTGCGGAACCGGTCATCGTCGGGGAGCTGCTGCTCGATCCGCTCATTGCAACCGCACCACACGCGCCAGCGACAGCGCGGACGATTCGGCGTCATCCGGCGCTAACCGTCGATGTTGCGCTCGTTGCGCCGGACACGGTGTCCTTCGCGCAGATCGAAACGGCGATCCGGTCGGGCGTCGGCGAGCTCCTCGACGCATGGTGGTGGTTCGACGAGTATCGCGGTCCGCAGGTCGGCGAGGGCAACCGCAGCCTTGCGATTCGCCTGCGACTTCACGATGACGAACGGCAACTGACCGACGACGATGCCGAGCAGGTGATCGCGCGTGTCGCCGAACACGCACAAGGCATCGGTGCCACGTTGCGCCGTTGACGGTCGTTCGGACCGCCGCGCGCACGGATCCGAGCGGAGCGTCCACTGATGGGATTGAAGATCAACGGGCGGCTGACCATCCCTGAAGAGGAGCTGGATATTCGCGCGATGCGCGGTCATGGCCCCGGTGGCCAGTCCGTCAACACCACCGATTCCGCCATCGAACTGCGTTGGGACATCGGGACGTCGAGCGTGCTCACGGATGCCCAACGTGCGCGCTTGCTTGACCGACTCGCCAACCGCATCACCGGTGACGGCGTCCTCATCCTGCACGGGCGAGAACATCGCAGCCAGCATCGCAATCGAGCCGCCGTGCGTGCCCGGCTGCGGTCGCTCGTCGGCGAGGCGATCGAACCGCCGAGATCGCGCGTTCCGACGCGGCCGACACGTGCGTCGCGCCGCCGTCGGCTCGAGGTCAAGCGGAGACGTTCTCAGACGAAGCAACTGCGGCGGCGGCCCGAGGACTAGGCGCAAGAACTTGCATTTATCTGCAATCTTGTGCAGAATAGTGTCGTCCGGGCATCGAGCGTTCCCCGGTGGCCGAGCGCTGTGCAGTGCGAGAGAGGATCGAGCATGGCCGTGCAAGTCGGGATCGTGGGTGCATCGGGGTACGGCGGTGCGGAACTCGTGCGTCTGCTGTCGGCGCATCCCGAATTCGACGTCGCCGTCGTGGCGGCCCACGGGCAGGCGGGTACCCCCGTCGCGGACCTCTATCCCAATCTCGTCGACTTCGGATCGTTCGACGGGGTGAATGTCGACGCGCTCGCAGATCTTGATCTCGTCTTCTTGGCCACGCCGCATGGCCCTGCCGCAGAGCTCGGGAGCGCACTGTTCGACGCGAACGTGCGCACCATCGACCTCTCGGCCGCGTTTCGCCTCGACGCCGACCGGTTCTCCCAGTGGTACGGCGAGGAACATTCGCGGCCCGATCTGTTGGCCACAGACGACAGCGTCCACGGAGCGGCCGTCTATGGCATCACCGAGTTCGCGCGCTCGGCCGTGGCGTCGGCCACGCTGGTCGCAAACCCCGGGTGCTACGTCATCACGGCGCTCCTCGGGTTGGTGCCGGTGGCGTCACTGTTCGAGCCCGCGTCGTTGGTCGTCGACGGCAAGTCGGGCACGAGTGGGGCCGGACGGGCAGCGAAGGACGCGCTGCACTTCTCTCACGTGGACAGCAATCTGACGGCGTACGGCGCACCGGGCCATCGGCACACGGGCGAACTCGAGCGGTATCTCGGCCACCTCGGCGACTACCACCAGCCGGTGACGTTCATTCCGCACCTGGTGCCGATGGCGCGCGGGCTGCTGATCACCGCGACCGCCACATTGCGTGACGACATCGACGGTGATGCGGTGCAACAGGCGCTCGTCGATGCGTATCGCGACGCGCCGTTCGTCCACGTGCTCGAACCCGGCCGGTTCCCCTCGACCAAGGCCGTCGCTGGTTCGAACGGCTGCCAGGTTTCGGCGGTGGTTGATCCGCGCACCCAGCGGGTCATCGTGACCAGCGTCACCGACAACCTGGGCAAGGGTGCCGCGGGAGGTGCGGTACAAAATGCAAACGTCCTGTTCGGCCTTCCGGAGACGACCGGACTGACGGCCATCGGCATCTACCCGTGATCGCCGGGTGGGGGCCGGAAGACCGGACAGGGTTCACCGCCATCGAAGGTGGCGTTACGGCTGCGGCCGGATTCGCTGCGGGCGGCGTCGTCAGTGGCGTCAAGGCGTCAGGGCGGCCCGATCTCGCCCTCGTGTGCTCCGACCGCCGCGCTGCCGTGGCGGTGACCACCACGACCAACCACGTCAAGGCACCGGCGTGTGTCGTGACGGAAGCGCACGCCGCGGACGGCGCGGCGCAGGCGGTCGTGATCAATGCCGGCAATGCGAATGTCTGCACACCATCGGGATCTGAGCACGCGCTCCGTTTGGCTGCAGCAGCCAGTCGAGAAGCCTCGATTTCGGCTGAGGATGTGCTCGTCATGTCGACCGGGGTGATCGGTGTTCCACTGCCTATTGAGCGCATCGAAGAGGCGATGCCGTCGGTCGCTGCCGACGTGGCCGACGACGGTGGGCTGCGTGCAGCACACGCGATGATGACAACGGACACGCGCCCGAAGCTTTCGGCCTACCGGGTCACCCAACCCGACGGATCGACCTACGTGATCGGTGGCATGGCCAAGGGCGTGGGCATGATCGAGCCGTCCATGGCCACGATGCTCGCGGTCATCACCTGTGACGCGGCCGTCGACCCCGCGCTGCTGCGCACGGCCGTGCGTGGTGCCGTCGCACACTCGTTCAACCGCATCAGTGTCGATGGTGACCAGTCGACGAGCGACACGGTCGTGGTGTTCGCCAACGGCGCCGCGGGTGTTGCGGCGGAGTCGGCGACGCTGATGCGCGCGTTGCATGCGGTGTGCGCCGACCTTGCTCTGCAGATCGTCGCCGACGGTGAGGGCGCATCGCGCGTCGCAGCCGTGACCGTCCGTGGCGCGGTCGACGAGTCGACCGCCGAGCGGCTTGCACGGTCGGTGGCGACGAGCCTGCTTGTGCGCGCCGCGATGCACGGTGCGGATCCGAATTGGGGACGCATCCTCATGGCATTGGGCAACGCGGGCGTCGAGTTTGACCTCTCTGCGGTGGCCGTGCGCTGTGCGGGAGTCGAGGTGTGTCGCGGTGGCGTGGCACGGGACTTCGATCGGTCGGCAGCTGCAGCGGCGATGGCCGCGAGTGAAGTCTCGATCGATGTCGAAGTCGGTATGGGGCCGGGATCGGCCACGGTGCTCACGTGCGATCTGACGCCTGAGTATGTCCGCTTCAACGCTGAATACACGACCTAGGTGGACGCGATGGAAGCCGCAACACCCACACCTGCGTCGTCGGGTGCACCGAGCACGCACGCGGAACTCGATGCGCGTGCGTTCGCCCGCGTCGAATTGGCGCAATCGAAGGCAGCGGTGCTGCGTGAGGCGCTGCCGTGGATCACGCGATTCCACGGTCAGACCGTCGTCATCAAGTACGGCGGCAACGCCATGGTCGACGACGATCTCAAGCGGTCGTTCGCGGCCGACGTCGCCCTCCTGCAGTTCGTCGGGCTACGGCCGGTGATCGTGCACGGGGGAGGGCCGCAGATCAGTGCGCTCGCCAAGGACCTCGGTGTCACCTCTGCGTTCATCGGCGGCCTACGGAGAACCGACGCAGCGATGCTGGACGTCGTCCGAATGGCGCTGCTCGGCCAGGTCAACCCGGAGATCGTCGGGTTGGTGCAGGCAGCGGGCGCGGCGGCGGTCGGCGTCGCGGGCACCGATGCCGGACTCGTGAAGGTGCGACCTGCGACAGGCCCGAACGGTGAGGATCTCGGCCTGGTCGGCGAGGTCGAACACGTGGACACGACCTACCTCGTCGAACTGCTCGACGACGGGTTCCTCCCCGTCGTCGCCACGCTCGGACGTGATGCCCAGGGCCAGGACCGAAATGTGAATGCCGATCTGGCCGCTGGCGCGATCGCGGCGGCGTTGGGGGCGTCGAAACTGGTCTATCTGACCGACGTCCCCGGTCTGTACGCCGACTTCGGAGATCCCGAACGTCAGGCGCTGCTCAGCGAGGTGGGTGTCGAAGAGCTCGAGCGCATGCTCGACAGTGATGCGCTTCACGAAGGCATGCGTCCCAAGGTGCGGTCCATCATCGACGCCCTGCGGCATGGCGTTCCTCAGGCCCACATCCTCGACGGCCGCGTCCTTCATGCGGTGCTCATCGAGATCTTCACCGATGAGGGTGTCGGCACGATGATCACCGGAACGTCGGCGAAGGAGGACGACGCATGACACTCCGTGACGATGCAGTGGCACACGTCATGTCGACCTATCCCGCGCCGCGGGCAACATTCGTCCGCGGTGAAGGCTCGTGGCTCGTCGATGCCGATGGCGATCGCTGGCTCGATTTCCTGTCGGGCTTGGCGGTCACCAGCCTCGGTCACGCCCACCCGGCGGTGACGCGTGCCGTCGCCGAACAGGCGGCGACGCTCGTGCACACGTCGAACTTGTTCGTCACGCCACCCGCGGTTGAACTCGCTTCCAGACTCGGTGCGCTCGCAGGTTGGCCCGATGCGCGGACGTTCTTCGCACAGTGCGGCGCGACCGCGAACGAGGCCGCCCTCAAACTGGCACGCCGACACGGCAAGCGGATCGATGCAGACAAGCACCGGGTCGTCGCGCTGGAGGGCTCGTTTCACGGGCGCACCTTTGCCACGCTCGAAGCGACCGGTCAGCTCCAGAAGCACGTGCCCTACGAACCGTTGCTCGGCACGGTCGATCACGTTCCGTTCGACGACGCCGACGCGCTGCGGGCGGCGGTTGATGAGCGCACATGCGCGGTCCTGGTCGAAGTCATCCAGGGTGAAGGTGGTGTGCGGACGGTGCCGGCGGCAGTGCTTGAAACCGCGCGCCAAGTGTGTGATGCCGCTGACGCACTGCTCATCGTCGATGAGGTGCAGACGGGTATCGCGCGCACGGGACCGTGGTTCGCCTGGCAGAACTCGGGGATCGTTCCCGACGTCTTCACCCTCGCCAAAGCATTGGCGAATGGCTTGCCGATCGGCGCATGTGTCGCGCATGGTGATGCGGCACAGGTGTTCGAACCCGGCGATCATGCGACGACGTTCGGTGGCAATCCTGTCACGAGCGCCGCCGCGCTCGCCGTGCTCGACACGCTCGAGGGTGGTGTGCGCGACGCATCGCGTGCACGCGCGGAGCAGGTGCGCGCCGGACTCGACGCGCTGATCGCTGACGGTCTGGGGCGAGGTGTGCGCGGCGCCGGCATGTTGTTGGGGCTCGAGTTGTCGCAACCCGTCGCTGCCGCGGTCGAGTCCGCATGCGACGCGCGTCGGCTGGTCGTGAACGCGGTTGCCCCCGACGTCGTTCGGCTGGCTCCACCGTTGACGGTGTCCGACGAAGAGGTCGACATGGCGCTCACGCGGTTGCGTGACGCCCTGAACGACGTGAAGGAGGCGGCGTGACCGTTCCGATGCATCTGCTGTCGATCGACGACCTGACGCCGGCGCAGATCGTCGACGTTCTCGATCGCGCCGATGCCCTCAAGTCCGCCCGGAAGGCCGCGATGGACGCCGGCACATCGCCGGTGCGCGACGTGCTTGCCGGACGGACGGTCGCGCTCATCTTCGAGAAGCCGTCGACGCGAACAAGGGTGTCATTCCAGGTTGCCGTGGCCGAACTCGGCGGCCACCCGCTGCCGTTGTCGGCCGTAGAACTGCAGCTCGGGCGGGGCGAGACCATCGCCGATACCGCGGCGGTGCTGTCGCGCTACGTCCATGCGATCGTCATTCGCACCTTCGGGCAGGCCCGCATCGAGGAACTCGCGGTGGCGTCCAGCGTCAGCGTCGTCAATGCGCTCACGGATCTGGAACATCCCTGTCAGGCGCTCGCCGATCTGCAGACATTCCGCGAGATCCACGGCGGATTTGCCGGGCGGACGCTCGCCTATGTCGGCGACGGGAACAACGTTGCACACTCGTTGTTGCTTGCCGGGGCGAAGGTGGGACTCGATATCCGCATGGCCCATCCGTCGGGCTTCGGGCCCGCCAGCGAAATCGTCGCACGCGCGCGGTCGATTGCCGAAACTTCAGGGGCGAAAATCGTGGTCACGTCTGACCCCGAGGAGGCCGTTCGCGGAGCCGATGCGGTCTATGCGGACGTCTGGGCCTCGATGGGCCAGGAGGACGAGGCTGACGAGCGCGCACGGACCTTCGCGCCGTACCGCATCACGGCGGACCTGTTCGCGCTTGCCGCCCCCGATGCGGTCTTTTTGCACTGTCTGCCGGCTCACCGTGGCGAGGAGGTCACCGCCGACGTGATGGACGGTGCGGCGTCGCGCGTCTTCGACCAGGCCGAGAACCGTCTCCACGCGCAGAAAGCGCTTCTCGCGCTGCTCCTGGGGGAGGACTGATGTCGGACAAGCGTCGTCGACAGCAGGCGCTGCGTCAGCTGATTGCCGAACGTGCGCTCGGATCACAGTCCGATGTCGTCAAGGCGCTCGCGGACGCGGGTTTCGCCGTACACGAGGCCACGGTGAGCCGCGACCTCGCAGACGTCGGTGCGATCAAGGTCCGCTCCGCCGGGCATGCGGTCTATCGACTTGCGAACGACGCGATGCCGTCGACGCCCACCGACCGTCTGGATGAGACGCTGCAGCAGTTCGTGACCCGTATTGCGGCCAGCGGCAACCTTGTGGTGCTGCGCACGCCGCCGGCGTGCGCGCATCCGGTGGCGTCGGCGATCGACGGCAGCAACCTCGCAGAAGCGATCGCGACCGTCGCCGGCGACGACACCGTGCTCGTCGTCGCGCGCGATGGTGTCGATGGAGCTGACCTCGCACGCCACTTTGCCGAACGGACCGGACTGGCAATCGAACGATGACCCCGCCGTCGTGGCGCCGAACGACACAGCACACGCGTCCCGCCGCATCCGTGCACTGACAGACGCAAGGAGAATGCAGCCATGAGCAAGCCCCGAGTCGTACTCGCGTATTCCGGTGGTCTCGACACTTCGGTCGCCATCGAGTGGTTGAAGGAGCACAAGGGCGTCGACGTTGTGGCGTGCGCTGTCGACGTCGGGCAAGGTCGCGGCGCCAGCACCGGAGGCGGTGCGGTTGCACGCGAAGATCTCGAAGAGATCCGTCAGCGGGCGCTCGCGTGTGGTGCGGTCGATGCGGTCGTTGTCGACGCTAGTCAGGAGTTCGCGACCGATTTCATCGCTCCAGCGTTGAAGGCGAACGCGCTCTACATGGGCAAGTATCCGCTGGTGTCCGCGCTCTCCCGTCCGCTCATCGTCAAGCATCTCGTTGACGTGGCGCGGAAGACCGACGCCGCAGGAGTCGCGCACGGGTGCACCGGCAAGGGCAATGACCAGGTGCGTTTCGAAGTCGGCACCATGGCGCTTGCGCCGGATCTCGAGAACCTCGCGCCGATTCGTGAGTGGGGGTTGACGCGCGACGCGGCAATCGACTGGGCGCATGAGCGGAACATTCCGATTCCGATCGCGAGCAAGTCGTCGCCCTACTCGATCGATGAGAACGCGTGGGGTCGCACCGCCGAGTGCGGCATTCTCGAAGATCCGTGGGCTGAACCGCCATCCGACGTCTACGAACGCACGGTCGACGTCGCCAATGCTCCCGACGTGCCCGATGAGGTCGTGATCGCGTTCGAACACGGATTGCCCGTCGCGCTCGACGGGCAGCGCCTGCCGCTGCACACGCTCGTTGAAGAGATCGATCGGCGCGCCGGTGCACACGGTGTCGGACGCATCGACATGATCGAAGACCGGCTCGTGGGCATCAAGAGTCGCGAGATCTACGAGTGTCCCGGGGCGATCACGCTCATCACGGCGCACCGCGATCTCGAGGACTTGTGCCTCGAGCAGGAACTGGCGGATCACAAGCGCATGGTCGAGGGTCGCTATGCCCAGTTGATCTACAACGGACTGTGGTGGGGCCCGCTGAAGCGCGCACTCGACGCCTTCGTCGATGAAGCGAGCAGCTACGTGAACGGCGAGGTGCGAGTGAAGCTGTTCAAGGGCTCGGCGACGGTCGTCGGGCGCCGCAGCGACGCGTCGGGTCTCTACAGCCTCGAGATGGCCACCTACGACGAAGGCGACCAATTCGATCAGACCCTCGCCGAGGGATTCGTGAAGCTGTGGGGGCTGCCGCTCAAGACGTGGGCGGCGAAGAACCGCCGCGACATCTAATCACGCACCTACGGTACGACGATGGCAAGGAGTGCACGGTGAGTGACTTGGCAGCTGGCGCCGGTCGGCTCTGGGGCGGGCGGTTCTCGGCGCCGCCGGCCGACGCGGCGTGGCAGCTCGGTGTTTCCACCGGGTTCGACGCTGCGTTGTGGCGCCAGGACCTGGCGGGTTCCCATGCCCATGTTGACGAACTGCATCGCATTGGCGTGCTCACGGCCGACGAACGTGAGCGGCTGCATGATGCGCTCGCGCGATGTGCTGCAGCGTTTGCCGACGGCACTTTCGTGTTTTCGCCGACAGATGAGGATGTGCACGGGGCTATCGAACGGTGGCTGGTCGACGAGCTCGGCCCCCTTGGTGGCAAGCTTCGGGCCGGCCGCAGCCGCAACGACCAGATTGCGAACGACCTGCGCCTGTGGTGCCGTGATGCGCTCGACGCGCTCGTCGGCGAGGTGACCGCGTTGCAGCGCGCGTTGACTGAGCAGGCCGACGCACACCTCGACTGGGTCGCTCCGGGTTACACGCACCTGCAGCGCGGCCAGCCCGTGCTGCTCTCGCATCACCTGCTCGCCTACGTCTGGGCGTTCGAACGTGATGTCGGGCGGCTTGTCGACGCTCGTCGCAGGCTCGATCTCTCGGTGCTCGGATCGGGGGCACTTGCCGGACAGACACTGGGGCTCGACCCCCAGGCGTACGCTGACGCGCTCGGTTTCTCCGCGGTCGCACCGAACACCATGGACGCGGTTGCCAGCCGTGATTTCGTGCTCGAGGTGCTCAGCGCGTGCGCGATTCTGGCAGTGACCTGTTCCCGGCTTGCCGAGGAGATCGTGCTCTGGTCGACCGCAGAATTCGGGTTCGCCCGCGTCGATGATGCCTTCTCCACCGGGTCGTCGATCATGCCGCAGAAGCGCAACCCCGATGTCGCGGAACTGGTCCGGGGCAAGAGTGGGCGTGTCATCGGCGACCTCGTGTCGCTGCTGACCACCGTGAAGGGGCTTCCCCTCACGTACAACCGTGACCTCCAGGAGGACAAGGAGCCGGTCTTCGACGCGGTCGCAACACTGCAGCTGGCGCTGCCGGCGCTGGCAGGGACCGTTGCGACCCTGCGGTTCGACCGCGAGGCGCTCGCCGCGGCAGCCGTCGGAGGATTCGCGCTGGCGACCGATCTCGCAGAGGAGCTGGTCCGGCGGGGCGTCCCGTTCCGCGAGGCGCACGAGGTTGTCGGTGTGCTCGTTTCGTTGGCGGAATCGCGTGGCGGAGACCTCGGTGACCTGGATGGCAAAGATTTCGCCGCAGCACACCCGGCGCTCGATGCCGATGTCGCCGAACTGTTCGATGTCGAGCGTGCGATTGCGCGACGCGACGGAGTCAACGCCACGGCGCGACCTCGAGTGCAGGAACAGCTCGAACGTGCGCGGTCAACTATTGCATCCCGTTCCGCACATACGGGTGAGACGTGATCGCCAGGCCCGATGAGGGACGATGACCGCGAACCGGAATGCGGATGTCGCGAACATGCTCAGCGAGCTCGCGACGTTGACGACACTCGACGAAGGCGATCCGAACGCCTTTCGCGTCCGCGCGTACCGCACGGCCGCCCGCGCCGTTGAATCGTTCGATGGTGACATTGGTGCGCTGTCGGTCGACGATCTCGCTCGCCTGCGCGGCATCGGGCGGAGTATTGCCGCACGGATCGGCGAGTACCTCACGGATGGTCGGGTCGGCAGGCTCGAGGAGCTGCGCGCGCGGTACCCGGCCGAGCAGGTCGAACTCACCCGCATTCCCGGCCTCGGCCCGAAGTCCATCGCCAAGCTTGATGCCGAACTCGGCGTGCGTGACCTCGACGGGCTCATCGCAGCACTCGACGACGGCCGCGTCGCCGAACTCGACGGTTTCGGTCAACGGAGTGTCGACAAGCTCCGAAACGCGATCGAGGCGCTCGGGCTCGAATCGAAACAGCGTCGCGTCCCGCTTGCTGACGCGCTGCCCGTCGGCGAGCGCATCTGCGCCGTGCTCCGTGAGCTGCCGGATGTCGACGATGTCGCTCTTGCCGGTAGCGCCCGGCGTTTCAACGAGACCGTTGGGGATCTCGACATCATCATCTCGGCGTCAACGGCGATTGACGTCCTCGAACACGTCGATCACGTCGTACAGGTCGAGCGGGTCATCGGTGCCGGGGCAACGAAGACGTCATTCGTGACACGCGATGGGCTTCAGGTCGATGTCCGGCAGGTCGCTGCCGAATCCTTCGGTGCCGCACTCGTCTACTTCACCGGCTCGGCAGCCCACAACATCCGCCTGCGGCAACGGGCAAACGAACGGGGGCGGACGCTCAACGAGTACGGGTTCAGGCCGATGGACGCCCCTGACGGGCCGCCGCGCGACGGCGCGAGCGAAGCAGACGTGTATGCCGCGCTCGATCTGCCCTGGATCTGGCCGGAAATCCGCGAAGACGCCGGCGAGATCGAACGTGCCGAGGCAGGGAGCCTTGCCGCCGCAGGCCTCGATGAGGACGACATTCGCGGCGATCTTCACGATCACACCGCGCTTTCGGGTGACGGGCGCATGACCTTGCATCAACTGATTGACCACGCAATTGCACGCGGCTGGGAATACATCGCGGTGACCGACCATGGCGAAGACCTCGCCATCAACGGTGCGTCCCGCGAACAACTGCGAGCACAGCGCAGTGAGATCCGGGTGATCGAGCGCGAGCGCGACGAGATCCGTGTGCTGCACGGCGCCGAATTGAATATCGGTCCCGACGGCGATCTCGACTACGACGGTGCATTCCGGGCCGAGTTCGACTGGATCGTTGCGAGCGTGCACTCGCACTTCGATCGTGATGTCGACGCGCAGACGAACCGTGTCATCCGTGCGATGGAGGATCCGACCGTCACGGCGATCGGCCACCTCACCGGGCGCATGATCGGACGCCGTCCTCCGATCACGCTCGACTTCGAGGCCGTGTTCGACGCGGCGTTGCGGACGGGCACCGCCGTGGAGGTCAACGCGAGCCTGTCCCGGCTCGACCCTGCCGCGGCACTGCTTCGCGACGCCGCACGTGCGGGAGTTGTGTTCACCATCTCGACGGATGCACACGCACGCGACGACCTCGACCGGATGCGCTTCGGCGTCGCGCACGGGCGCCGGGCGGGGCTCGTTCCTCGCCAAGTCCTCAACACGTGGCCGCTCGCGGCGTTTGAAGACTGGTTGGCGCAACAGGGGACATGATGCAGTCGTCCACCGAAGACGGGTTCGTCGCATCGGCAACGGTCGAACGTTCCCGCCTGCGGCGCTCTGCCGCGGAGGTCGCGCCAACTCTGCTCGGCCTGCTGGTCCGACGACGAAGTGCGCTCGGCGACGTCATCGCCCGCATTGTCGAAGTTGAGGCCTATGACCAGGACGACCCGGCGAGCCATGCCAACGGCGGACCGACTGCGCGGAACGCCGCGATGTTCGCTGACGCCGGGAGGGCGTACGTCTACCTGTCGTACGGCATCCACCGGTGTCTCAACGTGGTCGTCGATGAACCGGGTCGCGGCGCCGGTGTCCTGTTGCGCGCCGCACGCGTCGAGGCCGGTCACGCGCTGGTTCGGCCGCGTCGACCCGCGGCCCGCCGTGACGCCGATCTGCTTCGCGGCCCAGGGTGCCTCGGTGCCGGCTTGGATATCTCGCTCGACTTCGCCGGCCATGATCTGCTCGGTGGGGGACCGCTGACACTCGAATCAGACGGTCATGTCGTACCCGAAGCGGCGGTACGGGTCGGCACAAGAATCGGCATTCGCAAGGCCGCCGAGCGGCCATGGCGGTGGTGGATCACGGGGATGCCCGAGGTCAGTGGACCACGAGCATCACACTGATTACGTCGGCGGAATTTCGCCCGCGCGATGGCGGGTTTGACAGGCCATGAGCCGCCGGGTTACTGTACGCATCGTTCCGCAAACGCACGAAGCTTGATGCGCACCGATGACGTCGGTTCGGCCGACGTCATTTCTGCGGGATGGAACGCCCGGATTTGAGGTTTCGAGTCCGCGCTGGTACGGTACTTCGTCCGCGCGGTTTCGACCGCGCGGGTAGCGGTGTCCCCAGGAAGCCGGCTCCGGTCGAGCGTGCGCGCTCGGCGGTGAGCGGAACCCTACGGGACACGACACCGCTCCTTGAGAACTGCACAGGGTGCCAAAAGCCAGTGACATCACGCCGTCTTCGGACGGAGTGATGACACGACCCCGTCGATCGTTACCACCAATGGTGGCGGCGATCTACGAGTGAGTGTTATGTAGAACCCTTAACGATGAAGGGATCGCGTCACGTTCGCGTGACGTCGCAACCTTCGTTGTCTCGATCTGGACCGTTTCGACGGTCACGATCTTTCAACGGAGAGTTTGATCCTGGCTCAGGACGAACGCTGGCGGCGGGT
>JBBDSV010000023.1:0-1523 GCA_040904785.1 Nitriliruptoraceae bacterium | reverse complement strand
CGACGACGGCGACCACGAGCGCGACCAGCAGTGCCACACCCGGAGCGATCAGACGTCGGGACATGACACCTCGATGGCAGCGGAGACGATGCTACGAGTGCAGAGGGTGACAGATGACAGGCTAGGATGCAAGTTGTATCCTACGCCTGCTGCCGAGCGCGAGAGGCCGATCGTGATCGAACTGAAGGAGCAGACCAAGAGCAGCGCCGATCGGGCGATCACCTCCATCCGGGCAGCGATCATCGACGGGACCTACCCGGGTGAGTCGATGCTCAGCGAGAACCAGCTCGCTGCGCAGCTCGGCATGAGCCGAACACCGGTCAGGACCGCCCTCGCCCGCCTGCAGGACGAAGGGTGGATCCGCATCTACCCCAGGAGCGGCGCCCTGGTCAGGGGCCTGACCCCCGAAGACATCGCGGACATCGTCGACGCCAGGGTCGTGCTGGAGACCAGCGGCGTGACACGGGCCTCATCGGAGGTTCGTGCCCGGCTCGCGGTCGATCTCCTGCCGGCGATCGAGGAGCAACGGCAGGTGCTCGCGACCGGTGACATGCAGCGGTTCGTCGAGCTCTCGGTCGAGTTCCACGGTGCCTTCCTCACGGTCGGCGGCAACCCCTACCTCATCGACCTCGGCGAACGGTTGGCAGATCGACAACGCCAGATGCTCTTCGCCCACCAGGACGCCATGCGCGACCGCAGCGACCACATCATCGAGGAACACCAGCACCTTCTCGACTCCCTGCGCGAGGACGATCCCGCCCGCTTCGACCGCATCCTGCGGGCCCACCTGTCCGACACGCTCGTCCACAACACCAACCTCGCCTGACAGCACACCGAGCGATACCGAGGGCCCCATGGCACGAGAAGCTCAGCACACACGTCCGGAACCGACAGCGACGATCTCGGTGCAGACGCGGGCGCGCGTCGGTGCCCTGATCGGCGTCCCACTCGGCCTCGGCATGGGCACCTACGCGGCGCTGTCGGTGCCTGACCACCGGTCGCTGGGACTCTGGCTCGCCTACCTGGGCGGCAGTCTCTTCGCGTTCACGACCTTCGGAGCGTTCGTCGGCGCGATGAGCATCCCCCGGCGCGGCGACGACTGATCTGGGTCGCTCAGGACCACGGACGGGTCAGCCGACCTCGTGTTCGGCAGTCAGGTGTGATGGATGTGGACAAATGCGGTGTCTCACCTGTGCGGCACAGTCCTGGTCGATGATGGACACGATGGTTTCCGAGACGACCGCTGGGCGCGGCCATGTCACCCGTGCCATCGAAGTGGTGTTGTCCCCATCACCGTCGCAGGAGCGCTGGCTACGCAGCTACGCCGGGTCGATGCGCGCGGCGTACAACTGGGCGCTGGGGGAGGTGCGTGACAACCTCGATGTCCGCCGGGCTGAACGTGCACGCGGCGTCCCGGAAGGCGAACTCACCCCGGCGCTGTCGTGGTCGCAGGGGTCGTTGACCGCCCGGTGGCGGCAGGTGCGTGATGAGGTGCATCCGTGGCACCGGGACGTGTCCATCCA
>JBBDSV010000022.1:0-9178 GCA_040904785.1 Nitriliruptoraceae bacterium | reverse complement strand
TAGCGCACTCGTCTGGGGGACGAGGGGTCGCCGGTTCAAGTCCGGCCAGCCCGACGCCGATCGGCGTGCCGTGTGCCCGACGTCGCACGGCGCGGAGGGGACGCGACATGCGGGTGTTCGACGCCGGCGCGTCCGATCACGAACGGGTCGCGAGCTCTCGGGTGTTGACCGTTCCCAATGGGCTGTCACTGCTACGGCTGGCGTCGCTGCCGTTCGTCTACGCGGCGTTGGCCGCCGGTGCAGCAGGACGCGCCTTCGTGCTCTTCGCCGTCTTCGCGACCACGGACTGGCTTGACGGCTATGTGGCCCGCCGCTTCGATCAGGTGTCGCGCCTGGGGCAACTCCTCGACCCCATCGCTGACCGCGCCCTGTTCATCGCCGCTGGCCTCGGCGCCGTGGTCGGGGGACTTGTGCCGTGGTGGATTGTGGCGCTCATCGTTGCGCGCGATGTTGCGATGCTGGCCGTTGGTGCCCTGTTGCTGCGGTCGGCGGACGGCGTGCCAGCCGTCACCCGACTGGGCAAGGCGGCAACATTCGGCCTCATGGCCGCATTCGGCGTGTTGATGGGCAGTGGCGTAGTGGGCGCGGGCTTCGCCGCGCCTGAGGCCGTCCTCCATCGGATCGGCATCATCGGATCGGTCATCGCGGTGGCGGCATACTGGCTGGCCGCGGCCGATTACGCCCGCCGGATCCTGCGCGATCGGCACTGACGGCGACGAACGTGCCCACCCACAAACGCGTCGGAGGTGATCAGGCATCCGATCGTGCGCGCAGGTCGGTATCGTTGCCACACCCCCGTGCAAAGGCGCCGACGGATGCATCCACCAGTGCCACCTGACCTGCACTACACCGCGGAGCACGAATGGATCCGTGTTGAGGGCGACGTGGTGCGCGTCGGCATCACCGCCTACGCCCAGGATCAGCTCGGCGACATCGTCTATGTCGATCTGCCCGACGAAGGTGCGGCGCTCGAACGCGGCCAGTCGTTCGGCGAGATCGAGTCCACGAAGTCGGTGTCTGATTTGTATGCCCCGGTGAGCGGCTCCATCGTGGCGCGCAATGCCGCACTCGATGAGGCGCCCGAACGCATCAACTCGGATCCGTATGGCGACGGATGGATCGTCACGATCGCGCCGTCACACCCCGAACAGATCGATGACCTTCTCGACGCGACGACGTATGAAGGGCTGCTCGCATGACCGTGGACGGCAACCGGGAGCAGTCATGACCTGCGCGAACTGTGGTGAGTCGCTGCCCCAGGAGGCCAACTTCTGCCCGTCGTGCGGCACCGCGGTCGCCGCGGCACCGGCCATTCAGGACACGACGGCATCGGTCGACATCGGAGACCTCGACCCGCAGCACGAAGTCGATGAACTCCCGCAACTTGCACCAGGAACGGGAATGCTCGTCGTCGTCCGCGGACCCAACGCCGGTTCCCGGTTCCTCCTCGACCGTGATGTGACGACGATCGGGCGGCATCCCGATTCCCATATCTTCCTGGACGATGTGACCGTCTCTCGTCGCCACAGCGAAGTCGTGCGCTCCGACAGTGGAATGACGCTGCATGATCTCAGCAGTCTCAACGGCTCATACGTCAACGGCGACCGCACCGAGGAGCGAGGTCTCCAAACGGGAGACGAGGTGCAGATCGGGCGCTTCAAACTGCTTTTCGTTGGAGAATCCGCGCCACGCGGAACGAGGTGACGGTGCGCGCGCACACCATCGGCGAAGTGCTCAATCGACTCCGCGACGAGTTCGATGACATCACGATCTCCAAGATCCGCCTCATCGAGTCGGAAGGTTTGATCACTCCCGATCGAACAGAGTCCGGCTACCGCAAGTTCACCGACGCCGACATAGAACGCCTTCGCTACATCCTGCGTGCCCAACGAGACCGCGGTCAGCCACTCACCCGCATCCGCGACGAATTGGATCGCCTTGACATCGGGGACCACGAGGCCGCGCCTGCCGCTGAAGTGCCCGAAGGCGACGATGCCGTCCCGATTCAGCCGAGCCTCGCATTTGACGAGTCGGTCGATTTCGACCTTCCCGACGTGCAACTGACGACCAGCGAATTGGCCGATGCGGCCGGCCTGCGCGTGGCTGATGTCGTCGCACTGTGTGAACACGGGTTGATCCCTGAACGCGACATGTTCGACGCGACGGCGTTGCGGATCGCCCGTATCGCCGCACAGCTCATGGATGGAGGTCTCGAACCACGGCACCTGCGGATGTATCGCCAGTTCGCCGAACGGGAATCGGCGCTCATCGGCCAGCTCGTGGGTCCCCTGTTGCGTCAGCGGAATCCCGAGAGCCACAAGCGCGCGTCTGACCAAAGCGAGGTCCTGCGAGGATTGGGAGGGCAGCTCCACCAGGCGTTGCTCATCGAAGAGCTGCGGACGCTGTTGTCCGCATGACTCTGCCGGTGCCGCGACGCCGTCGCATCGCTGCGCTCGTGGCAACCCTTGTCGCCACGACGATGTTGGTGGTGACACCCGTCCACGGCGATGATGACGCCGCCGTGGACCGCGATGCCCCCGTGATCACGCACCCGGAGCTAACGGACGCGCTGAGCGCCGAATCCTGGATCCTCGTCGAAGCGCGCACGGGACAGGTCATCGCCGAGCACCGATCTGCGATACGCCGTCCGGTCGCGTCGACGATCAAGGTGCTCACTGCCCTCACAGTGCTGCAGAACCACGATCTCGACGACCTCGTCACGGTCGGCGACGAGGTCCGCGGCATCGGCGGTGCCGGTGTCGGGCTGACCCCAGGCGACGTCTGGACGGTCGAACAGCTGCTCAACGCGCTGATCGCGCGCAGCGGCAACGACGCCGCAGAAGTGCTTGCCGTCCATGCTGCAGGATCACGTGCGGCGTTCGTCGAGCAGATGCGGCGCGTCGCTGAGGATCTCGGCATGGAGCCGATCCAACTGGCGAGTCCGTCGGGGCTCGACGATGAGAACCTCGTCTCGGCACGCGCGCTGGCACGTCTCGCGCGGACCGCGCTCGCACATGACGACCTGCGGTCCATCGTGGCACGCGCAGTCGTCGATCTGCCGGGGGAGGGGAGCGTCGCCAGCCGCAATGAACTCCTCACGTCCTATCGGGGCGCGACCGGTGTGAAGACCGGCTTCACCGATGCCGCGGGCAATTCGATGATTGCCAGTGCGCGCCGAGGAGAAAGGGAGCTCGTAGCTGTCGTCCTTGGATCATTGTCAGAAAGCGCGCGCTTTGCGGATGCGGCGGCACTGCTCGATGTCGGATTCACGGAGACAGAGGCCGTCGTGCGGTCGCTGCACGTTTCGGCGCGCCGCGCCGGAGGACGTTCGCTGGGCTTTGACAGCCCCGAGTTTCACCTCACGTCGCCGCGTGGCGCCGAACCAACGGTGTCGATCGTGTCGCTCAGTGACGGACTTCCGACGGTCCTGCTCCAACATGGCCCGGCCCTACCGCAGGAGATCGTGCTGACGGCCCAAGCGGACGGCCACGCGTCACAAGACGTCTCATGCGTCAGCATTGCACGCCTGTTCGTCGACCAGGCGTACGACGCCTTGCAGCGGATGAGCGTGGACGGGACCCTTCGGTAGCCTCGATCCAGCGGCAGAGGAGTGGTCCCATGATCGAGATGGAGCTGGTCGGCGTCCGCGTCGAGCTTCCGGCGAACCAACCGATCGTCCTGCTCAAGGAACGGGACGGACAGCGGTACCTCCCGATCTGGGTCGGCGCGGTCGAGGCAACGGCAATCGCCTTCGCATTGCAGGGCGTCGACACCCCGCGTCCATTGACGCATGATCTTTTCGTGTCGGTCATCGACGAGCTCGGAGCGTCACTCACTGCAGTGCACGTGACCGATCTGCGCGACGGCACCTTCCATGCGGAACTCCACCTCTCGATCGACGGACGCGAAGTCTCGGTCTCGTCGCGACCGTCAGACGCCATTGCACTCGCAAGCCGGCTCGACGACGTTCCGATCTACAGCGCGGAAACCGTCCTCGAGGAAGCCGGCATTGAGATCGACACCAGTGAGCTTGATGGTGAGACCTCCGTCGACGCCGAAGAGGAAGTACGGCAGTTCCGTGAATTCCTCGATGAAGTGAGTCCCGAAGACTTCAACGGCTGACAGCGCACCTTCAGGCGACGGCCGCACATGTCCGGTTCGGCAACTTCTGCCAAGTCCCTGTACTCCGGCGCTCGACCGCTGGCGAACGCAGATGCAGATTCCTGCGCGCCCTGCAGGAATCTGCATACCGTGCATGGCTGTGCACAACTGCGTTGACAGCAGGCCTTGCGGAGGCGTAGCCTCATGGGCGAAGTTCCATCGATGTCGTCTTGATGCGCAGTGTCGCGAATTGGGCTCACGTTCACCACAGAGGCGCGGACGGTCGCGGTGGCGTGGAAGAGGACGATGCCATCCACGGCGCGTGTGACATCGGCTGAGTGAAGAGGTGAGCGGACCATGGCAGCAAGTAGCCAGTTGGCACTCGACGTCGGCGACGACACGACGCAGCGCGTCGGTTATCGCGGCCCCACCGTGTGCAAGATCGTGGGCATCACCTACCGCCAGCTCGACTACTGGGCGCGGACAGGGCTGGTCGAACCAGGGATGCGCAAGGCCGAGGGATCCGGCACGCATCGCCTGTACTCGTTCGACGACATCGTTCGCCTCAAGGTGGTCAAGCGCCTGCTCGACACCGGGGTGTCACTGCAGAAGGTGCGCTTGGCCGTCGACGAGCTCCGTGCACGCGGTCAGTCGATTGCCGAGACCACGCTCATCTCAGACGGGCTCTCGGTCTACGCGGTCAGTGACGACGTGCAGGTGCTCGACCTGCTTCACCGCGGCCAGGGCGTGTTCGCGATCGCGCTGGAGCCGGTCATCGATGAACTACGCGGCGAAGTCGCGGCATTCCCGACTGAGCGCGTCGACGGGCATGTCGAAGACGCGGTCGTGGTGAAGGCGGCCG
This sequence comes from Nitriliruptoraceae bacterium, assembly GCA_040904785.1. GTDB lineage: Bacteria > Actinomycetota > Nitriliruptoria > Nitriliruptorales > Nitriliruptoraceae > JBBDSV01. Next base: position 4,215 of record JBBDSV010000022.1, on the reverse strand, counting down.
CCCAGGCCTGACGCCGGGACGGCCGCCGATCCGCGGGACTACTGCGCGGTTTCGAGCCAGGCAGTCGCAATCTCTGCAGCTGACATTCCCTCTGCTGCCTGCGCGTTCATCGACTGCAGTGCGTCAGTCGTGATCGCTGCGGTGACCTCGTCGAGGAGCTGCGTGAGCCCGTCACCGTGCGAGTCGATGACTTCGGTGCGCACGACCGGCGTGATGTTCTCTGGGGGCAACATCCCGGCGTCATCGGCGAGCACCACATAGTCGCCTCCTGCGAGGGGAGCATCCGTCGAGAAGAGCAGGATCATGTCGGCGTCGCCGGCGTCGAGCGCGGCCAAACGCGCAGCGGCTTCCTGCACGGACTCAAACGTGATCTGGTCGAGCCCGTACGTGCCGACAAGACCCTGAAGGCAGGTGTCACGCCCTTCACATTCGGGAGGACCAGCGAAGCTCACCGCATCGAGCCCCGCGAGGTCCGACAGCGAAGCGAGCCCATGCTCTTCGGCGAATGCCGCGGTTACGACGAAGGCCTGGTTGTTCTCGGCGGGTGCCGGCCGAAGCACGGTGACGCCTTCGGCAGCGAACGCATCCGTCAGCGCAGCAACACCCTCGTCGATGCCCGCTGGCGGGTCCTGTTCGAATCCAACAACGAGTGCCGAACCGAGGTATTCGGGCAACAGGTCCAGCTCGCCCTCGATCAGTTCGGGGTAGATCAGCTCGCGCGCACCGAGGTTGAGCGATCGTTCGACCGAGTAGCCGTCAGCCTCGAGCGCCTGCGCATAGATCTCGCCAAGAATCTCGGATTCCGGGAAGTTGAAGGACGCAACGGTGATCGGCGCGGCGTCTGCTGCGTCGTCTCCACCGCATGCAGCGAGCACGAGGGCAGCGAGCGCAACGCACGCAGCAAGGCGGATGCGGGATGGACGGGAGGTCATCGTGTCTTCTCGTCGATCGGCGACAGTATGGACGGCGTGGCTCCCACGATAGCGGTCGGAGGTCGACTCGGGCCGGTCTGCACGGACGCCACACGCGGGTCAACCCGCAGCACCGGTCACCCCTTCCACTCGCACCGTCGAGATCTCTCGCAGCGGCGTTGGCACCACAAGAACTTCGGCGGCGGCAAGCACACGGTCGGCAGCAAGAGTCAGCACCCCCAGAAGCAGCGCACCGGAGACGACCATCGCGTGACCGGCCCTGCCGATCGCGAACCCGTCGACGATGTAGCGCCCGAGACCGCCACCGTTGGTCACGATTGCACCAATCGCAGTCGTCGCGATGACCTGGACGTACGCGAGCCGAACTCCAGCGACGATAACCGGACTTGCCAGCGGCAGTTCCGTACGGAACATGACCGCATGCTCGGTCGCGCCCATCCCGCGTGCCGCCTCGACGATGTCGGCATCGACGTCTCGTACTGACGTGTAGGTGTTCGTGAACACGGGAGGAATGGCAAGCGCGACAAGGGCGCCGACCAGGGGCCAGAAGCGTGGACTCACCGTCGGGATGTACGTCGCGACGAGCCAGAACACGACGATCAGTCCGAACGACGGAACTGCACGGCCGAGATTGACGATCGCGCTCGCAATGGCTTCGGCACGGCGATGGTGCGCGAGCACCAGCGCGGTAGGAATGGCGAGGGCGATCGCGATGAGCATGGCGACGGTTGAGACGGTGAGGTGCTCGATCACGCGGTAACCGATGCCCGACGGGTCCGACACGCTCCAACGGCTGGCGTCGCCGAACCAGCCGATCACGTCTGCCCACAAGCCGCTCACGTCGCAACCTTGCGTGTCGACCAGGGAGTCAGCACGCGTTCGAGCGCGAGCAACAGCACGTCGCCGGTGATCGCAAGCAGGATCGACGCGAACGTGCCGACCAGAATCTGCGTGGGATGGATCGGCAGGACCCGAAATCCTGAGAGGATGAATCGGCCGAGGCCACCCAGGCCGATCAGGGCGGTGACCGTCACGAGCCCGATGACAGTGACCGTCGCGATGCGGATACCGGCAACGATCACCGGCAGTGCGAGAGGCAGCTGGACACGCAGCAGCACCGCGCGCGGCTCATATCCCATGCCGATCGCCGCTTCGACAATCTCCGAGGGAACACCGTCGATGCCCGTGACGATGTTCTTGACCAGGATCAACAGCGTGTAGGTCACCAGCGCGATGACGGCGGTTGTCATCGAGAAGCCGGTGAACGGCACGAGCAGTGCGAACATCGCGAGCGAGGGGATTGTGTAGAGCACACTTCCCGCTGACAGGATCGGTCGATACAGCCGACGGCGACGAAGCGCGACGATAGAGAGCGCGCACGACAACAGCAGCCCGATCACCACGGACAACACGGTGAGCACGATGTGCTCCCAGGTCGCCTCGAGGATCCGTCCGCTGTTTCTCACGACCCACGAAGGGTCGAACAGGTCGGCGGCGGCAAGCAGGATCACGGCAGAAGCTGTCGACTGATGTTCTCGATGAACAGCATGCCGAGGAGCTTGCCGTCCTCGATCACGGCGGCAACTTGATTCCGATTCGCCACGATCGCGTCCAGGGCGCTGCGCAATGTCTGCTCGGGCGAGACGATCACGCGAAACTGGTGGATTGCGTCCTCGGGAAACCCGTCCGCGGAAGAGCGGTCCCGCAGCCAGACCCAACCTTCGAGCGTGCCGTCGTCGTCGACGAGTGCGGCCCAGTCCGTTCCTTCGGACACACCGACGGCATGTACCTGGTCGTGGGTCATCGACCGTTTCACGACTGGGCCGGTGACTATGTCGGCGTCCCGCACGGCGATCGTCGCGAGCCGCTTGAGATGACGCTCGTTTCCGAGAAACGACCGCACGAAGTCGCCGGCGGGGGAGCGCAGAATCGCATGAGGCGTGTCGAACTGCGCGATCACGCCGCCGGTTGCGAGGATCGCGATACGGTCACCGAGGAGAATCGCCTCGTCGACGTCGTGCGTGACGAATACGATCGTCTTCTGCAGTTGCGCCTGCAGTTCGAGCAATTGCGCTTGCAGACGGTCACGTACGATCGGATCGACGGCACCAAACGGCTCGTCCATGAGCAGGACCGGCGGATCCGCGGCAAGCGCTCGTGCCACGCCGACCCGCTGTTGTTGGCCGCCAGACAGCTGTGCGGGATATCGGTCACGGAGTCCCGCGTCGAGGTCCATCAGCTCGAGCAGTTCATTTACCCGTGTGCGGATACGTGCGCGATCCCAGCCCAGCATTTCCGGAACCGTCGCGATGTTCTCACCGACGGTGCGATGCGGAAATAGGCCGACGCGCTGGATGACGAATCCGATCTCGCGTCGCAATTCATGCGGTGGACGGCGCAGCACGTCTGCACCATCGATCCGGATGCTTCCTGCTGTCGGCTCGATGATGCGATTGATCATCTTGAGCGTGGTCGTCTTCCCGCATCCTGACGGGCCGACGAGCACCGTCAGTTCACGACTTGCGAAAGTGACCGTGAGATCATCGACGGCAGGCGCAGATTCGCGGTCGTACTGCTTCGTGACGTGCTCGAGTTCGATCACGCGTACGATCCCGATCGGCGGGGAAGTGCCCGTCATGACGAGAGCCTAGAGGCGAGAGCCTGGCCGGTGTCCACACTGCCGACGAGAGACTCGACACCATCTCCGTGATCACGACGACCGATGTGCTCGAACGCACGTTCGAGTCCGCGGTCCTGCTCGGCGGAGACATCGACGAGAGCTTCCGTGTCCTCGCGCTCACCGTCGAACCGGACAAGACGCGACGCGCGCTGCTGCGCACCACAGCGGACGACGCCGCAGATCCGCGCTGGCAATTGCTGTGCCATCCAGTCAGCACCGTGATCGCGAACCTTCAGCTGCCACGCGAGAAACGTATTCTCACGTTCACGACGGACGAATTCGCCGACGTTCTCTCCGCCGTAGGCGGCGGCAAGCTCCGCAGGCCGATCTTCGGGGCACCAGAGCCGCACGCCGATGACTGGGGTCCGCAGGTCAGCTTTCGCGCCCAGTCCAACGCGCCAGACGGAAGAACGGCCCGTGCGCGGTTCTCGACGCGAAGCGACGACACGGCGTTCGACCTGTTCGTCCGATGCGATGTCTTCGAAGTTCGCGATGCCACCGGCGACGTTATCGCTACGACTGCAGGCCCGAATGACTCGCCGGGGTAGCCCGGCAGGGGCGAGAGAAACAGCGGTTTCGATCGAACGGTGCAGCGTCCGCCAT
>JBBDSV010000021.1:0-1545 GCA_040904785.1 Nitriliruptoraceae bacterium | reverse complement strand
GTGTGAGACGCGCGCTTGTGCCGTTGCGGAGCTGACACGCCGGTGCTGCGGCACGTCGTCGGTGTCGAGGGGCTGCCGCGGCGGGTGCTGTACCGCTATGCGCTGGATCTGGCCCGCGTTGTCGACCTGACCGATACTGCCGTTTGGAGTTGACCCGGTTTGGCGGCGGGCAGCTCCGTCTTCTTGCGTCAAGGCACCCCCGATTCCTGGGTCAACAGGCGTGCACCCCACTCCTCGGTACACGCGCTGGTGCGCAGACGTCGGGGTCGCGGCATCGCATCGTGTTGCCTGTCGCCTGGCTACGGCAGGGGGAGTCGCCGTACGCGGGCGTCTGACGGGGTCAGCGCGACCATCGCCCCAGCTGCCAGCTGGGCCTCGAGCTGCTCGATGCAGCCGACCAGAAGTGCGACCAGATCCGCTGGACGACGATCGACGACCTCGCGTACGAGGACGATGGAAGGTCTCGTTGCGCCCGTCGCGGCGAGGAGTGCCCCAAAGTCGGTGTCTGCAGAGACAATTGTCCGAGCGTCCGTGAGTGCCAACTCGATGATTTCCGGATCGGACGCCCCAGCTGCGTCAAGGTCGCGGACGTGCGCCGCATCGTGTCCGGCGTCGACGAGCAGCTCGGCGACCCGAGGTGGCAGATTCTCGTCGATGAGTAGTTTCACGCTGGGGAGCGCAGCCGATGGAGGTGTACGTCCGTTGCGGCGGCCGCGTACTCGAGTGCCTGCTGGATGTCGGCGCGGTCGAGGTCGGGGTATTCGTCGAGGATTTCCTCGAAAGACCAGCCTGCGGCGATCAGGCGGACCACGGTTTCGACGGTGATACGCAGATTGCGTATGCAGGGCTTGCCCTCGAGCTTGTCGGGCTCGACGGTGATCCGGTTGAACGTCATGGTGACCCTCCGTGCTCGTTGCTCGTGGCCGCAACGTCTGTCGAGCGAGTCCCAACGGTACTGCGCCAACAGTCATCGTGACCGATGCTCCGGCCATCGACAGCCCGGCGACCCAGTGCGCCCGGACAGCGCGGTCCCCGAGTCACGGTCTCGGTGGTCAGCGGCCGCTAAGCGGCGATCTCGAAAACGAAACCGACGCGCAGGTTGGTGTCCGGTAGGCGTTCCGGTCGTCGGTCATGCGGTTGGCGAGGCGAGGTCGAGGAGAGAGGGCGCGATGTCGCCGTGATCGTTCAGTGCGGCGCGCAGCCGCCGGCTGGTCACCAGGCCGGTCGCAAGCGCCTGCTCAGCGGCCTCGGCGGCGAGGTCGGTTCCGGAATGTCGCATGACGTCGACGATCGTGCGCTCTACCGTCGTGACGGGCACGCCCGCACGTGTGGTCCGGTCGTGCTCGCCGATCGCGGCGTGGTGGATCGTGACGCCGGTGCGGCGGCCGCGGAAGGGCTGCGGGACGGTGACGTGGATGTTGGCTGGCATCACGTCGGCGAGCTCGTAGATGGCCAGTGCAGTTTCGTGGCTGGCGGCGGCGTCATCGCCGGCCCACAGGCACGCAACGATCGCGTCCTCGAACCGCTGTGCGGGGAATCGACGCA
>JBBDSV010000020.1:0-9438 GCA_040904785.1 Nitriliruptoraceae bacterium | reverse complement strand
TGTCGATGTCGATGACCTTGACCTCGATCTTGTCGCCGACGTTGACGACCGCTTCGGGCACCTCGACGTGCCGTTCCGCGAGTTCCGAGATGTGGACGAGGCCTTCGATTCCATCGGCAACCTTGACGAAGGCACCGAACGGCACGAGTTTCGTTACTTCGCCGTCAACCACTTCGCCGACCGCGTGTTCGCGGGCGAACCGCTGCCATGGATCCTCCTGCGTCGCCTTGAGCGACAGGCTGACCCGTTCCCGTTCAAGGTCGACATCGAGCACCTCGACCTCAACTTCGTCGCCGACCTCGACGACCTCGGACGGATGATCGATGTGCTTCCACGAGAGTTCCGAGACGTGGACGAGACCATCGACGCCACCCAGATCGACGAAGGCGCCGAAGTTGACGATCGAACTGACGACACCGGCCCGAATCTCGCCCTTGTTGAGCGATTCAAGGAATTCGTTGCGAAATTCGCTCTGCGTCTCTTCGAGGAACTTGCGCCGTGAGAGCACGACATTGTTCCGATTGCGGTCGAGCTCGATGATCTTGCACTCGAGCTGTTCGCCGACATACGGGGCGAGATCACGCACACGCCGCATCTCGACGAGTGATGCGGGCAGGAAACCGCGCAAGCCGATGTCGAGGATGAGCCCACCCTTGACGACCTCAATGACCGTGCCGGCAACCGTGCGGTCCTCGGCGTAGATGCGTTCGATCGTTCCCCATGCCCGTTCGTACTGTGCGCGCTTCTTCGATAGAACGAGCCGACCCTCCTCGTCCTCCTTGCGCATCACGAGTGCTTCGACGACATCGCCGACCTGCACGATCTCGTTGGGGTCGACATCGAGCTTGATCGACAGCTCGCGCGACGGAATGACGCCTTCAGACTTCCACCCGATGTCGAGCAGGACCTCGTCAGGATCGACCTTGACGACGACACCCTCGATGATCTTGCCCTCTTCGACCGCCTGAACGGTGTCTTCCAAGGCCGCCTCGAAATCGGCGTCCGAAAGATCATTGTCGACGATCACATCGCCGGTCGAGGTGAGGGTCCCCCCGGGTTCCTGCAGGACGACAACATCGTCGACGGCATTCGGGGTGGATTCTGGAGTCGGGGTCTCGGACATCGGGGGCGTTCTCTTCGTTTGGTGGACAGGAGGGAAGGTGCGTCTGTCAGGTGGACCTGGCGCGGGCCCGGGTCGACATTGGCCGACACGGCACACTATGCACCTGGTAGTAGGCCTGCCGAGGTTCGCAGCCCAGCGTGCTCGTGTCAACGGTTGCGCCAGCGTGGCGGGCCCGTGACAACGGTCGACGGAGGGCTAAACCATGGTAGCGGGCGATGAACGTGTCGCGGTGTCGAGCGACGACGCGCTGCATATCGGAGCAGATGGTCGACGCCGCTGTTGGTGGTGCCAGGGACACGCCGACTACACGGACTACCACGATGTCGAGTGGGGTCGGGCGGTGACCGACGATCGTCGCCTGTTCGAGAAGTTGTGCCTCGAGGGATTTCAGGCCGGACTGTCCTGGTTAACGATCCTTCGTCGACGGACCGCGCTGCGCGCCCGCTTCTTCAACTTCGACATCGATCGGCTGGCAGCGCTCGACGGGGCGCCACGCGACCGATTCGTTGCCGAGGCACTCGGCGACGCGGACATCATTCGCCACCGAGGAAAGATCGAGGCGGTGTTGGACAACGCCCGCGTGGCACAGTCGCTCATCGCCGCGCACGGATCGTTTGCCAGCGTCATTGCGGACTTCACCCCGACCGACCATGTCCGGCCGAGAACCCGCGCAGACATCCCGGTGACGACCCCATCGTCGGTGGCGTTGGCTCGCGATCTTCGACGCGCCGGCTGGCGGTTCTTGGGACCGACGTCTGCGTACGCGTTCCTCCAGTCCGTCGGTGCCGTCAACGACCACATCGTCGGCTGTGAGACGTGCCCCGACGCTTGATCACCGCCGCGCTACCGTCCAACGTCGACGTGTTAACCGCCAAGCGTTCCGGCCGGACGACGACAGGCAACATCATGCGCAGATCCCGGCGTGCAGCAACTGTCGAACGACATCCCGACGACCTGCCGAAGTCCGGATTGTTCGCGGCTCCGATCCGGATCGCGACCCTGCGAGCGCTGCCCGTCGAATACCTCGACGACGCCGCGCGTGTGACGTTTCTGCTCGAAGTTCGTGACGCGGAAGATCGGCGGTGCCCCGACTTCTTCGTCGCGGTACGAGTGACCGGTCCGCACCGCACGGCGCGCGCAGAAGCCACCACCGACATGTTCGGGAGGGTGCAATTCCGGATGACGGGACCTGCCGGTACGTACCGCATCGATGTCGACGATGTCGCGGCAGGCGGCGTCGCCTGGGATCGCGACGCCGGCCTACGCACGTGTGAAGTCGCGGTCGATTGACCCGCACGCGACCGTTGCGCGGCAAGGGTTCACGCTCAGGATCAGTGCTTCTGCGCGTCGAACCAGGTCGTGCCGAACGCCGTGTCAACGTCCAGCGGCACCGCGAGGTCGGCGACACCGGAGAGGGCATCGACCACAAGGTCTCGTGCCGCATCACGTTCGTCGTCGGGGACCTCGAGAATGACTTCGTCGTGCACTTGCAGGAGCAGTTGCGTACGCAGCGAGGCGTCGTCGATCGCACGCTGCAAGGCGATCATCGCCAGCTTGATGATGTCGGCAGCGGTTCCCTGGATCGGCGCGTTGAGCGCCATGCGTTCCGCCATCTGACGCCGTTGACGGTCATCAGAGCGCAGGTCCGGTAGGTAACGCCGGCGTCCGAACATCGTCGTCGTGTATCCGTCCCGGGTTGCGGCGGTGACGGCGTCTTCGAGGAAGGCGCGGACACCCGGGAATCGGTCGAAATAGGCGTCGACGATCTCCTGTGCTTCATCGGGTGGGATGCCGAGTTGCTGTGCGAGGCCGTAGGAGGTCAGACCGTAGGCGAGCCCATAGTTGACCGCCTTGGCGCGATCACGCAGGGTGCTGTCGACAGCATCGAGAGGCATGTCGAAGATCTTTGCCGCGGTTGTCGCATGGATGTCTTCACCGGCGGCGAACGCGCTGAGTAACCCGTCGTCGGCGGACAGATGCGCCAGGATCCGCAGCTCGATCTGCGAATAGTCGGCAACCAGCAGGATGTCGAATCCGGATCCGGGAACGAATGCCCGGCGGATCTCGCGGCCTTCAGGCCGACGCACCGGGATGTTCTGCATGTTCGGCTGGGAAGATGCGAGGCGACCGGTTGCCGCGATCGTCTGCGAGAGCGTGGTGTGAATTCGGCCCGTCGAGGCATCGATCAGGGGCGGCAACGCATCGATGTAGGTGGTGATCAACTTTGTCAGCTCACGCCACTCGAGGATCGCCTCGATGATCGGGTGTCTCCCGCGGAGACCGCTCAACGCCTGAGCATCCGTTGAATATCCGGTCTTGATCTTGCGTGTTCGCGGTAGGTCGAGCTCGTCAAAGAGCACCTGCTGCAGTTGCGGACCTGAGGCGATATTGAAAGCGCGGCCCGCGTACGTGCGGATGTCTGCTTCGAGTTTTTCCACGCGGCCAACGATCCGGGAACGCAAGTCCTCGAGCACGGTCCGATCGACCGCGATCCCGGCGTGTTCCATTCGGGCCAGTACACCCGCGAGTGGCATTTCGATGTTGTCGAGCAGCGCGCGTTGGCCGCGTTCATCGAGTTGCGTCCCGAGCGTTTCCGCGAGCAGCCGCGCTGCTTCCGCACGCAGCGCCTGCTCCTTCCATGCGTCAGCATCGACGGTCAGCGCCAGCTGCGCCGTGTCGTCGGGTGCGGATTCGGGACGAATCGTGCGCGCCAGGTGCTGAAGGGCGAGCCGGTCGAGATCGAACGCACGCTGCTCGGGGCTGATGAGATAGGCGGCGAGCTGGGTGTCGAGCACAACGCCCGCGAGCGACCATCCACGTGTCGCGACGGCGTGATGCAGCGCCTTGAGATCATGGGTTGTTTTCGTCGTGGCGGGATCGGCGAGAAGGTCTTCGAGCGCGGTCGACGCGTCCTGGTCGAGGGCATCGAGGAGCACCGCCGCCGGCTGGCAGTCGGGGGCGGCGAGACCGACGCTCGTCCACTGGACATCAGGCGGCCTGCCAGCGCTCGCTGCGAGCACGGTCACAGGTGAACCGGCAGCGCGCAGCCAGGAGGCAAGGCTGACGCTGTCCAGCAGTTGCGGACGGCTGTGCAACGCTTCGACGTCGGCGGCGTCGTCGCTCTCGAGGACGTCGGTGATCAGCCGCTCGTACAAGGTCCGGAATTCCAGGGTCATGAACAGCTCGCGAACGGCAGATGCGTCGATGCCGGCACGCGTGAGCGCCTCGGGCGATGCGTCAACTTCCACGTCCCGACGTAGCCGCATGAGGCGAGCATTTGTCCGGACCTGCGACTCGTGTTCGACGAGCATGCGCGGCACTTTCGTGCCGCCGATCTCGTCGATGTGCGCATAGATCCCGTCGATGTCGCCGAACTCGCGTACGAGCTTGGCGGCGGTCTTGTCGCCGACTCCGGGCACGCCGGGCAGATTGTCCGACGTGTCCCCGCGCAACGCGGCCAGCGTGAGGTAGGACGAGGGCGGCACCCCGAACCGTTCCTCGACCGCAATCGGCGTCATCTCCGCAACCTCGCTGATCCCTCGCAGTGTGTAGAGGACCGTCAATTCGTCACTGACCAGTTGCATCGCGTCGCGATCGCCGGTGACAATGAACACGTGATACCCCTCTGCGACCGCCCGGTCGGCGACCGTCGCGAGCACGTCGTCCGCCTCGACGCCTGCGACCTCGATGGTGGGAATCTGAAGCGTTTCGAGGACTTGCTTGATCATGTCGATCTGGGGCTTGAAGTCGTCCGGCGTAGCGGCGCGATTGGCCTTGTACGCCGGAAACGCCGCGGTCCGCTCCACGTCTCGGCCCATGTCGAATGCGACGGCGATAGCATCGGGATCACGGTCAGCGAGCAGCTTGATGAGCATGCTCGTGAAGCCGAACACCGCGTTCGTCAACGCGCCGCTCTGCGTGCGTAGGCTGTCCGGCAACGCATAGAAGGCGCGATACGCCAAGCTGTGCCCGTCGAGCAGCACCAACGACCGACGTGCGCTCACCGGGAAGCCTTCCGTCCTCGCCTGCGTTGCAAGCCTAGTGAGGGCCGCTGACGGTTCGACCCCGCGCCCGACGCTGCCGTCAGCGACGCCGAATGACCGCCGACCGAGGAGCAAGCCCATGCCCGATGCGCCCGTCGTGTTCGACGTGACCGATGCGGGATTCGCCACCGATGTCATCGAACGTTCACGCACGACGCCCGTGGTCGTTGACTTCTGGGCGGCTTGGTGCGGTCCGTGCCGCACGTTGGGCCCGATGCTCGAGTCGGCGGTGACCGCGCGGAATGGCGATGTCGTGCTGGCGAAGGTCGATGTTGACGCGAATCCACGCATCGCCCAGGACTACCGTGTCCAGGGCATCCCTCAGGTGTTCGGATTTCGTGACGGCGCGCCGGTCGCCCAGTTCACCGGAGTGATTCCCCCACAGCAGCTCGAGGCCTTTTTCGACGAACTCGTGCCCTCGGCAACCGACCGAGCCGTCGCACATGCGCGCACCCTCCCACTGGACATGGCGATCCCCACGCTTGAAGCGGCGCTGCACGATGATCCCTCTCACCGTGATGCCGCACTCGAACTCGCGGAACTGGTCGTCGCGTCCGACCCGGAGCGCGCAGAAGCATTGGCACGCCAGCATCGTCCGGATCCACGTGCCGAGCAAATTGTCGCGCGCGCCGGATTGGCGAGCGCCGCCGACGTCGACCGTGACCAACTCCGCGCAGCGGTGCAGGCGGGTGACGTCGAACGCGCACCGGAACTTGCTCGTGCATTGGCGGCCGACGGCGAGTACGACGAAGCCATCGACACTTTGCTGCTCGCGATCGACAGCGGTGGCGACCTTCGGGATACCGCGCGGGAGCAACTCCTCGCGCTGTTCACGGCACTTGGCGACGACGATCCGCGAGTGCGCACGGCCCGTCCACGTCTCGCGCGCGCCTTGTTCTAGTGCCGCACCGCCAGCATCGTGCGGATGCTCGATCGCCAGTCGGCGCCGGGTCACCGCACGCGTTGGAGAAATCTCCGTGTTCGCTCGTGTTGTGGCGTATCGAGCACCTGTGACGGTGCGCCATCCTCGACGACGACGCCTTCGTCGAGGAATACCACACGGTCTGCCACGTCACGGGCGAAACCGATCTCGTGGGTGACAACCATCATCGTCATGCCGTCGCTTGCGAGGCCTCGCATGACGGCCAACACCTCGCCGACCAACTCCGGATCGAGCGCCGACGTCGGCTCATCGAACAGCATCATGTCCGGATGCATCGCAAGCGCCCGCGCGATCGCGACGCGCTGCTGCTGGCCACCGGACAGGTGAGCGGGATATGCGGAAATCTTGTCGGCGAGGCCGACCCGTTCGAGCGTCTGCCGCGCGACTTCGACAGCGTCTGGTCTCGTGCGCTTCAGGACGCGTCGTTGCGCGAGGGTGAGATTGTCGAGCACCGACAGATGAGGGAACAGATTGAACGCCTGAAACACCATGCCGATCCGCGTCCGCACATGGTCGATGTCGGCGTCGGCATCGGCGACATCGACACCGCCGACGAGGATCTGGCCGGAAGTCGGGACCTCGAGTCGGTTGATGCACCGAAGCAGCGTCGACTTGCCCGAACCCGAGGGTCCGATCACACAGACGACCTCGCCGCGTGCGACACGGAAGTCGATACCACGGAGGACCTCGAGCGTGCCGAAACGCTTGCGAAGACCGCGGACGTCGATCGCGTACTGGTCGCCCGGGTTGCCCGTCTCGATGGCACCCATCAGCGCGACCGCCGATTGCGTCGCTCGAGGACGGCGACGAGCTGTGTCATCGGGACGGTGATGAGCAGGTACACCAGTCCAACCACGATGAGCGGGGTCGGACTCGCCGTCTGCGACAACAGGTCGCGTCCGAACTTCGTCAATTCCTTGGTGATCGGCGTCGTTCCGAGGACGAACAACAGCGAAGTGTCCTTGATCAACAGCACGAGCTCGTTGGTCATTGGCGGAATCACCAGGCGCAATCCCTGGGGAAGCACCACAGAGGCCATCGCCTGACCGTGCGACATGCCGAGCGACCGTGCAGCCTCCATCTGGCCGGTCGGGACGCCCTCGATGCCAGCACGCAACGTCTCGGCCATGTAGGCGGCGGCGACAAGCCCGAGTCCGAGGGTGATTCTCGTGAGCACGTGCCACTCGACACGGAAGGCAAGCGGGATACCGAAGCCCACGAGGAAGATCGTCAGCAATGCCGGCAGTCCGCGGAACACCTCGATGTAGACGGTGGCGAACCAGCGATACGGGCCGACGCGAGACAGTCTCATCAGGGCGAGCACGAGACCGAAGGCGAGCCCGAAGGAGAAAGCGAGCGCTGTATACAGCAGGGTGTTTCGTGCCGCGACAATCAAGACGTCGGGGAACATCTGTCGGGCGATGTCGACGTCGAAGAAGAACTGCGCAATGCGCTCGCCGTCAGCGACGGCCGCGACGACCACCACCGCGAGGACGAACGCGGCATACAGCCCACCGCGGATGAGTCGCTGGCGTTGCCGTCGCGTCACACGCACTGCTCCATCACGCGACCGCGTCATCCCGCGAGGAAGTACTCCTCGTGGAGTTCGTCGTAGCGCCCGCTTTCACGAATGTCCTCGAGTGCGGCGTTCACCGCGTCGACAAGACCGTCGGACCGATCCGGTGCCATGGCGAAACCATATTCCTCGTCGGTGTCGTACTCGGCGACGACCGTGGCGTCGTTGTCCTGCGCGAAGCGTTCATTGACGGGAAGATCCTGGAGGATCGCGTCGAGCTGACCGGATTCGAGCGCGACGAAGAGATCACCCGGGTTCTCGAACGCGACGATCGTCGCCTCGGCGATCTCGGCTTCGGCGTAGGCCTCACCGGTCGTGCCCGATTGGACGCCGACGCTCATGTCGGCGGTCAGATCGTCGATGCTGCTGAGGTCCGAGTCCCCCGGGACCAACAACGATTGCATCGCCACGTAGTACGGGTCCGTGAACGCCAGGCGCTGCGCGCGTTCCTCCGTGATTGTCATTGCGCTGGCGGCAATGTCGCATGTTCCCGCGGCGAACGTCGTCCCCGACTCCAGGCCCTCGAATCCGGTCGCGACAACGGCGATGTCGAGTTCGAGCGCGGACGCGACGCCCTCCATCAACTCGATGTCGAATCCGCTGTAGCCCGTCGGGGCGGACGCATCCTCGAATTCGAACGGCGCATACGGCACGTCGGTGCATACCGTCAACGTGTCCGCCGTCACGAGATCAAATTCCGACGATGAGGTGTTGTCGCTGCCGCAACCGACGGCGACCAGCGCCGACACGGCCAGTACCGCAGCACGACGATGCAGACTCGACATGACAGGCCCCTTCAGCTTTCGCGGCGCACGGGCAGCGGCAAACCGTCGGCCGCATCCGACTGGAGCGGCCACGATTCGCGGAAGGAAGGGAACGTCTGCCGAGCAGGCAACGCCTACGACCGCGATCGTTGACGAAACTCTACGCGGTGGCTGTCACGGAGGAAAGCAGCAATGTTCGGCAAGCCGGCCATTGAGCTGGCCCGCGGATCAGCCAAGCTCAATCGTCGGTGTCACGTTCCTCACCCGACGAGAGTTCCGCGACGATGCGTTCGGCGACGTGCCGCATGGTCTGGCGACGCTCCATCGCCTGGCGCTGCACGAATCGGAACGCCTCGGCCTCGGAGAGTCCTTGCGACTTTTGCAGCAGCCCCTTCGCGCGTTCGACGACTTTCCGCGCCTCCAGGCGGCCTTGCAGGTCGTCGACGGTCTCCTCGAGGCCCGTCATCTCACGAAAGCGGCCCGCGGCGATCTCGACGGCTGGCAACAGGTCGTGCTTCTGGAACGGCTTGACGAGATAGGCCATCGCTCCGGCCCGGCGTGCCTGTTCAACGAGTTCGCGTTGGCTGAACGCCGTCAGCATCAAAATCGCCGAAAGGCGGTCTTTGGCGATCTCCTCGGCAGCCTCGATGCCGTCCATCACGGGCATCTTCACATCGAGGATCACGAGGTCGGGTCGCAGCTCACGGGTCAATCGCACTGCGGATGCCCCGTCGGCAACCTGTCCGACGACCTCAAAACCTTCTTCCTCGAGCATCTCCTTGAGGTCAAGGCGAATGAGCGCCTCATCCTCGGCGATGAGCACGCGCGTCGCACGTGCAGCGCCGGCAGGGCCCTCGGGAACCTGAGAGGTCGTCGTGTCCGTCACTCGTTCACACCTTCCCGTTCCGCGACCGCTGTTGCCGGTCTCTCGCTGGGTACCCCCGGTGGGACTCGAACCCACAATCCCTCACGGGAAGACGGTTTTGAGC
>JBBDSV010000019.1:0-1588 GCA_040904785.1 Nitriliruptoraceae bacterium | reverse complement strand
GGGGTTGCCCGTGCCGCTGTTCGATGAGAGGTCGTGCTCATCGCCACGCACCTTGCCAATGGGGCTGGCTCCCCTATCACCCGGTCGGTCTTTCGCGTACCGGGGTCCGATCATCCTGCTTGTCCGGGCCTCGGAACAGCTCCGGCAGGTGGCCGTTGCGCGCACGGCTGGGCGGCGTATGTCCACCGCCTCGGCCCTGTCATCCCGACGGTCGTTGGCGGTGGGGGTTGTGGGTGCGAGTAGAGCATCCTCTCACCGAGTGGGCAAGTAGGTTACGCTTCGCAGTGTTCCGAACGTTCTCGGCAACGTCGGAATAGACCCCGAGGTGGCGGAGGCCCCAAGTGGCGCGACGCACCTGCGCGCTGGTGGGCTGTGAGGAGCTGCTGCCGAAGGGCGCCCGCAAGGACAAGATGTACTGCTCGAACGCCCACGCCAAGCGGGCCTGGGACCGTCGCCGCTCGGCGGAGAAGGCCCAGATCGAAGGGCGCAAGTGGCGTCGCCGGGACATCCTCAGCGGCGAACCCTCGTCGGTCACCTACCTGGATGGCAGCGACTCCGCGGAAGGGCGGGCCTCCGCGCGGCGGGGGCCGGGCTATGAGCGGTTCGTCAAGGCCGGCTATGCAGCCGAGGTGTTCGCCGAGCGGATGACGAGCGGCCGGGCGGCCGAAGAGCTCGACACCTCTGAGGCCAACGTCTCCCGCTGGATGGCCGCCTACCGCGAGGACCGCTCCGACGGCAAAGCCCAGGAGGCATGGAGCGGGCCGGGTGAGGCGGTCGAGGCTGCGCTCGAGGATTTCGAGACGTTCTGCCGGCGCTACTGGCCGGACGACGAGGTCACGCCCTTCCAGGTGGAGTGGGCGGATCACATCACCGAGACGCTCAACACCGGCGGCCGGCTGCTGCTGCTCGCTGCGCAGCGGCACTCGAAGTCGGAGACGCTCATCAAATACTGCGTGTGGCGGATCGCACGCAACCCCGACATCCGCATCATCTGGATCAGCCAGTCGCAGGACCTGGCGATGAAGGCGGTCGGCTACATCCTCGACATCCTGACCGGCAACGAGAAGCTGCGCGAAGAGGTGCTCGGGCCGAACAAGGAGTTCCGTCCGCCGCCGCGCAACAACATGAGCTGGACGGCCGGCGAGTTCACCGTCGGCGTGCGCAGCCGCGCGCAGAAGTCGCCGACGATGGTGGCGATCGGCAAGGGCGGCTCGCTGCTCTCCCGTGACGCCGATCTGATCGTCTGCGACGACCTCCAGGAGCACAAGCACATCCGCTCGCCCGGCAACCGGGAGTCGGACGTCGACTGGTTCTTCACCGACCTGATGTCCCGCAAGATGCCGAACACGGGGCTGGCGGTCATCGGCTCCCGCCAGCACCTCCAGGACATCTACTCGGAGATACTCAAGCGCGCCGACGAGTGGACGGTGAAGGTCTACCCGGTCCACGACCCGCTCTGCACGGTTGACGAGGACGACCACGCCGCCCACGACACCTCCGACTGCATGCTGTGGCCCGAGCACTACAGCCACGCCTACATGCAGGAGCAGCGCTCCCAGCAGGGCGAGGCGTACTTCCAGCGCAACAT
>JBBDSV010000018.1:0-50633 GCA_040904785.1 Nitriliruptoraceae bacterium | reverse complement strand
GTCCGCGGTCGAATACGACAATGGCACGCGCGAAGTGCCGCGCATGCGTCCCCCGTACATTTCCCCCGAATGACGCGCACCACGATAGCGCGGTCCGCGCCGCCTGCAACGCTCGAGCGTCGACGCATGTGGACGACGGCCCGTGCACGTCGCCTGTCGACCGCTTCGGACGCAACTGAAGGACTTGCTCCCGCAACGACACGTGCCCGGCGCGACGTCTCCGCGGCCGGGCACGTGTGCGATCGTGTGGGTCAGTCTCCGCTGACGAAGAAACGCCACTCGCCATCGGTCGAGATGCCGACGCGCCAGCCGAGGTAGCCCGTCTCGCCCTGGGAGGCGACACGCTCTTCGTCGGTCATCCAGGTCAGCTCCGCCCAGGCCTCGTCGGTGGTGTTCTCGTCGCGTCCGGTCTGGACCTGCGGCCACACGACGATGTCGCCGCCATCGGCAAGCGCCGGCGTCGTGCCGAGCACCTGTGCGAGTCGCAGGAAGGGCTGCTGGCCGGCTTCCTCAAGATCCCACCAGTAACCGATCGCGTCGCCTTCCTCGCCGAACGAGTAGGTGAACATGCTCGACTCTTCGGTCGCGGTGTGGAGCAACTGTTCGTCGCAACGCAGCGCGGCGTCCAACAGGAAGTCGCGGAGCGCCACCACGTCCGCCGGCAACTCGACCGTGTCCACCGGCGTGATCTGGGCGCCCGCGGCGGAACAGTCGCCGGCGACCGGATCGGGCGCCTCCTCGGGCGACTCATCGGTCGGCGTCTCTCCCGCTTGCGGGTCTTCCGGCGAATCGGCCGGCTCTTCGGGTTCCGCCTCGGGTGCGGTATCCGGTGGTGCGGCTGGCTCGTCGACGGCATCGGTGCCACAGGCGGCGAGCGCGAGTGCAAGCACGAGACCGATAGCCAGGGTGCGAGTGCGACGGATGTACGACGGTGAACTCATGGTGACACGGATCCGTTTCGTCGGAATGCCGGGCTCGACGCGCACGGCGCGCGAGGTACGACTGCCGTCGTACGTGGGTTGGACGTCGGCGCTCGCGGCGTGGTTGCACGTGCACTGCGCCCCGCGAAGGAACCACCGCCGGGATGCGAATGAAGCCCCATCAGCAGCCGAACGGCCACCACCGGTGCGTCAGTGGCGTGGCTGTGTGGATGCCGCGGTGGCCGCTGCCTGCGAATCGGGCGCACCGTTGGCGGCGAAGTCGAACTTGATCTGCGCCAGCTGCTCGTGCTCGCCCGGCACCTCGATCGGATAGTCACCCGTGAAGCACGCGGTGCACAGCGCGTCGGACGGTGTCGGCACGGCGTCGACGAGCCCATCGATGGAGATGTAGTGCAACGTGTCTGCGCCGACGAACGCCCGGATGGCATCGATGTCGAGATCGGCCCCGATGAGCTCGGCCCGTGTCGCCATGTCGATCCCGAAGTAGCAGGGGTTGGCGATCGGCGGCGAAGTGACGCGCAGATGCACCTCGGCGGCACCGGCCGCACGCAGCATTTCGACGAGCTGCCGCGCCGTGTTGCCGCGCACGATGGAATCGTCGACGACCACCAGACGGCTGCCCTCGACGACTTCGCGGACCGGCGACAGCTTGAGCCGGATGCCCAGCTGCCGCAGCGTCTGGGAAGGTTGGATGAACGTGCGGCCGACGTAACGGTTCTTGACCAGCCCGTCGGCGAACTCGATACCGGATTCGGCGGCGAATCCCGCCGCGGCGTCTCGGCCGGCCTCGGGAACCGGGATGACGACGTCGGCGTCGACCGGCGCTTCCCGGGCGAGCTGCCGTCCCATTCGTCGGCGCGCGTGCAGCACGCTTCCGCCGTCCTGGCGGTGATCGGGGCGCGCGAGGTACACCCACTCGAACAGGCAGAACCGCGGCGTCGGCTCGGCGAACCGGCGGCTGCGCAGCCCCTGCTCGTCGATCGTGACGACCTCGCCGGGTTCGACGTCGCGGACGAGCACGCCACCGACGATGTCGATCGCCGACGACTCGGAGGCGACGACCCAACCGCCGGCTGGCAGCCGCCCGATCTGCAGCGGCCGCAATCCGTGCGGGTCACGGAACGCGTGGATGCGCTGCTCGTCCATCACCACGACCGAATAGGCGCCGGCGAGCAATGGCGCCGACCGTTCGATCGCCTCTTCGAGGCTCACATCGACGTCCCGAGCGAGCAGGGCGGTCAGAAGCTCCGAGTCGTTGGTCGGCGCGACGTCGAGCATGCGGGCGAGTTCGGCGGTGTTGACGAGGTTGCCGTTGTGGCCCAACGCGATGCCGCTGCCCGTCGGCGTCGACCGGTACTGCGGCTGTGCGTTGACCCACGACGACGAGCCGGTCGTCGAGTAGCGGCAGTGGCCGACCGCGAGCGACCCTTGCAACGCGGCGAGCCCGGTCTCCGTGAAGACCTGGCTCACCAGACCCATGTCCTTGTGGACGACGATGCGCCGGCCGTCGGACACCGCGATGCCTGCGGATTCCTGCCCCCGGTGCTGCAAGGCGAACAGGCCGAAGTACGTCAGCGTTGCGACGTCTTCGCCGGGTGCATAGACACCGAAGACCCCGCATTCCTCCTTGGGGCCTTCGGTCAAGAGTTCGATGTGGGCGGCGACAGCAGCTCCTGTTCTGCTTCTGCGAGCACCGGCTCGCGCGCATCGTGTGGCGCGGCACCAACTACACGCATGATCGTACCCGCCGAGGTCATCCGGCCGCGGGGTCCGCTGCCGCCGGCTCGAGCACCGCGGCCAATCCGCCGCGGTACGCGTCGATGGCATCGTCGAGTGCAAGGTCGACGGCGCCATCGATTGCGATCCGTCCTCCGGTGACCGTGCCGATGTCGACCACGTTGACGTCCGCGTCGGCACACAGCTGCGCGAACGCGAGCACGTCGGTCGACGCGACGCTGACCACCACCCGGCCGGGAGCTTCGCTGAACAAGGCTTGGGCGACATCCACATCCGGCGGCAAGGTGACTTCGATCCCGATGTCGCCGGCAACACAGGATTCGACGAGCGTGACGAGCAGCCCGCCCGACGAGACATCGTGTGCCGATTGGAGCAGCTGTTGGTTCGCCGCCAGATGCAGTACCGCGGCCAGTGACGCCTCGAGATCGAAGTCGACCGGCGCGAGCACACCGCCGAGCGGCTGGCCGAGAAACCGTTGGAGTTCGCTGCCAGCGAGTCCTGCGGCGGTCGGTGCACCGACGAGCAGCACGACATCGCCGTCGTCCTCGAAGGCGATCCCGACCGCGTCCTCGGCGTCGTCGAGGACCCCGAGGACGCCGACGACCGGCGTCGGGTGGATCGCCCGTCCGCGCGTCTCGTTGTACAGCGACACGTTTCCGCCCGTGACGGGAATTCCGAGCGCAGTGGTCGCCTCACCGAGCACGGAGATCGCCGTGGCGAGCTGCCACATGATCTCGGGACGTTCCGGATTGCCGAAGTTGAGGCAGTTCGTCGTCGCCAACGGACGTGCACCGACGCACGCGACGTTGCGGAACGCCTCGGCGACGATCCTTCGCGTGCCTTCGGCCGGGTCGAGCTCACACCAGCGACCGTTGCCGTCGGTCGCGCACGCCACGCCCCGGCGCGAGTCGGGCAACCGAACGACACCAGCATCGCCCATCATCGGCGCGAGCACGGTGCCCGAGCGCACGAACTGGTCGTACTGCTCGGTGACCCAGGCCGGCGAGGTGACGTTCGGCGAGGCGAGGAAACGCAGCACGAACGCGTCGAGCCCTTCGTAGCCGGCGACCGTTGCACCGGCCGCGGCGGTCGCGAGATCGATGCCTTCGGCGTCGACGCGGGCATAGTCGTCGAGCCAGGACGGCCGCTGCTGCGGCCGGTCGTACACCGGTCCCTCGTCGGCGAGTGAGCGGGCAGGCACGCGAGCGACCACGGCGCCGCCGCGCCAGATCTCGAGCGCCTCACCATCGACGACCTCTCCGACGACGACGGCCGGCACCCCCCAGCGCGCAGCGACCTGTTGGACCTCGTCGAGCCGATCGGGGGCGACCAGTGCGAGCATGCGTTCCTGCGACTCGGAGCACAGAATCTCCCAGGCATCCATCGTCGGCTCGCGCAGGTGCACAGCGTCGAGTTCGACGCGCATGCCGAGGCCCGCTGCCGACGCGAGTTCCGACGTCGAGCAGGCGATACCCGCCGCACCCATGTCCTGGATCCCCGACACGAGTCCGCGTTCGTACAGCTCCAGACAGCATTCGATGAGCTGCTTCTCGGCGAAGGGATCGCCGACCTGCACGTTCGGCCGCTTGTCGTCGAGCCCTTCGTCGAACTGCTGGCTTGCCAGCACGGACGCGCCGCCGATGCCGTCGCGGCCGGTCGCGCTGCCGAGCAGCACCGCCGCATCTCCGACACGCTCTGCTCGCGCGAGCTGCAGCCGATCACGGTGCAGCACACCGATGGCGAGCACGTTGACGAGCGGGTTTCCCGCGTAGCTCGCGTCGAATGCGAGCTCGCCGCCGATGTTGGGCACGCCGACACAGTTGCCGTAGCCGCCGATGCCGCGCACAACTCCGTCGATGAGATGCCGCTGCCCGGCATCGACGTCGCGTCGGACGCCGGTGCCGTCAATCCAGCCCCCCGGGTCGCCGAACCGCAGCGGGTCCATGATCGCGATCGGACGCGCCCCCATGGTGAAGATGTCACGGAGGATTCCGCCGACACCAGTCGCCGCGCCCTGGTAGGGCTCGACGTAACTGGGATGGTTGTGGGACTCGATCTTGAACGCGACCGCGAGATCGTCACCGACGTCAACGACACCGGCGTTCTCCCCCGGCCCGGCGATCACCCACGGCGCGGTCGACACGAGTCCGCGCAGATGCAGCTTCGATGACTTGTAGGAACAGTGCTCCGACCACATGACCGAATACATGCCGAGTTCGGCACGTGTCGGCAGACGACCGAGCGTGGTGACAATTCGATCGAACTCGTCGTCGGCGAGACCCAACTCGGCCGCCAGCGTTCGCGCCGCATCGGGCGTCAGCGTCTCGCGGGCAGGAAAATCGTGGACGTCTGGCACTCGGGGACTCCTGCGGTTCACGCCGGGTCGGCCGTCGGCGGTGCGTCGCGGATCGCCCCGCCGGTCACACACCCCGATCGCCTTCGCGATCCTAACGGTTGCGCCAACCACCCCGACTGCCACGGGGGCCACGCGGCTGGCGCGACGGTCGTGCCGTGGCAGGGCCGTCGATACGCTTGCGGGCGACCGCGGAGACGAGGCTCACCGATGGATGCCCTCAACACGTTGCGTGCGGTGCTCGTGGGCTGCGCGCTCGTGGCGACGATCATGCTTGCGACGCGTGGGCTGTGGATTCCGGTGACCGTCATGTCGCTCGGCATCGGTGCACACCTGGCGCTGTTCACCTGGCAACGGGCCAAGCGCAATCACACGCCGTCCGCGTTGCACTGACGCGATCGCGCAACCACGATCTCGCGAGATCGCGTGTTCACGCACCGATCACGCTCGTGAAGAAGCCACGGCCGTCGATTCCGCCGATCAGTGCCGCATCGACGGCATGTTCCGGATGCGGCATCAGCCCGACGACGTTGCGTTCGGCGCTGACCACCCCCGCGATGTCCCGGACCGATCCGTTGGGATTGTTGCCGGGCGCATAGCGCGCGACGATCCGATCGTCGGCCTCGAGCGCATCGAGCGTGCGCTCGTCGGCGTGATAGCGCCCTTCGCCGTGCTTGGCGGGAATGATGATCTGCTGGCCGACCACGTAGGCCGAGGTGAACGGCGTGCGGGTCGTGCCGATCTGCAGCGGCACCGGTCGGCAGACGAACCGCAGGCCCGCGTTGCGCAGCAAGGCGCCCGGAAGCAGCCCCGCCTCGCACAGGACCTGGAAGCCATTGCAGATGCCCAACACCGGCCCGCCGTCACGGGCGAATGACGCCACGGCCGACATCACCGCAGATCGGTGCGCGATTGCCCCGCAGCGTAGGTAGTCGCCGTAGCTGAATCCCCCCGGCACGATGACCGCGTCGACACCCTGCACGTCAGCCGTCGCGTGCCACAGCGTGACGGGGTCGGCACCGCACTGTTCGACGGCAACCAGCGCATCGTGGTCGTCGAGCGACCCCGGGAACGACACCACACCGATGCGCATTGTCATCGTCGTCTCACCTTCCTGCCGCTGCGGGGAACCCCGCGTCGACAAGTGCGCCGAGCGGATCGTCGAGCGCCAGCAGCTGCGCGACGTCATCGCAGCCGCGGGGTAGCGCGCCGCCGAACGAGAGCCGGCGGCAGGCATCGTGCTGGGCAATCGTCGCGGCCAGTTCACTCTCGGCACCCACCGGAGCACCGGGCCAGTGGTCGTCGGCGATCAGGACCAACTGGTGTACGAGCGACGGCGCGGCACGTGTTGCGTCCTCGTAGATGAACTTGGCGTTGGACTCCACGACGATGCGCCCCTCTTCGACACGCGCAGAACTCTCGACACCCGACAGCTCGAACGTCGCCATGCGCAGCTCGCCGTCCATCGCGATCCATTCATCCAGTCCCTGCTCGGCGAGCGCGAACTCGCTGGAGTCGAGCAGTTGACAGGTCGCGCCGAGCGCGCGCCAGGCCGCCGCGCGCGCCCCGGCGTCGCCGGTGATCCGGATCTCCTCGGCGCATC
Organism: Nitriliruptoraceae bacterium; assembly: GCA_040904785.1. Classification (GTDB taxonomy): domain Bacteria; phylum Actinomycetota; class Nitriliruptoria; order Nitriliruptorales; family Nitriliruptoraceae; genus JBBDSV01. Next base: position 43,999 of record JBBDSV010000018.1, on the reverse strand, counting down.
CGGGCCCTGCCTCGGCCCCGTCGCTTTGCGGGTGCTCGGCATCGCCCCGCGCGATCGTCACCGCCTCGTCGCCGACGGGACGGCGAAGTTCCGGCGGAATCTCGCCTCGCGGGATCGACAGCAGCGCCCAGACACTGACGGCCAGCGCCACCGGAACCAGCACGAGCATCGCGAGCACGAACCACCGGTGCAGCACCGGCTCGCCCGTCTCGAGCGTCGGCAGACCATCGGAAACCAGGCCGCGTTGATCGCCACGCGACGTCGGCTCAACCATCGGCGTGCCGCGACGTCATGCGTCCGCGCGCTCGTCGTCGTCGATGACGCGCCACCGATAGGACTCGATCGTCGGATTGGTGAGGAACTCGCGAGACATGCGCTCCACCGCGTCCGCGAGCGCGTCGCCGTCGAGCGCGACATCGAGCTCGATGTGCTTGCCGACGCGGACGTCGCCTGCCTCGGCGAACCCGAGCTCTGGCAGGGCACGCTCGACCGCGCGACCCTGCGGGTCGAGGATCTCGCGCTTCAGCAGGACATCGATTGCGATGCGAGGCATGCCAATTCCGGACTTCCGGCGGTCCGCGCACCGCACGGCATGCGGCGGCGCGGAAGAGGGCGACGAGCTGCCGGCAGGGTAGCTGTCGCGTAGACGCGGACGTCAATGCGCCGAGCTCGGGCGGGTGGCCGACCGCCACTAGGGTGTGCGCCGACATCACTGATTCGACACCACGACAGGATGACACGTGGACGGCATCGACGGACGTTACTGATGGCCAGCATCGCAATACTCGGAGGAACCGGGCCACTCGGCCGCGGGCTGGCGCTGCGGCTGGCGGCCGCCGGTCACACGGTGACGATCGGCTCCCGCGACGCTGCACGAGCCGAGGAAGCCGCCGGCGAACTGTCGACCGCTGACGCGATGGTGGCCGGCGCGACGAATCAGGACGCGGTGGACGACAGCGAGATCGTCCTGGTCGCGGTGCCCTACGAGGCATTGCGCGCGACGGTCGACCAGCTGACCGGCCTCGAATCCCGGCTCGTCGTGTCGTGCGTCAATCCACTGGAGTTCGACGATCGGGGACCTCGGGCACTGCCCGTGGACGAAGGTAGCGCTGCCGAAGTCGTCGCTGCTGCACTCACGAAACGTGGCAGCGCACCACGGGTCACCGCGGCCTTCCACCACCTCTCCGCCCCGCTGCTGCTCTCCGGGACGACCGCACATGACGAGACCGTGCTGGTTGTCGGCGACGACGCGGATGACAAGGCAACCGTTTGCGCGCTCGCCGGCGATGTCGTCGCCATGCCGGGCGTCGATGCCGGACCGCTGCGCAACGCACAGCAGATCGAGGCGATGACCGCGGTGCTCATCGCAATCAACAAGCGCTACCGCACGCGTGCGGGCCTGGCGATCACCGGCCTGGGCAACGACCACAACTGAGATCGGCGACACCTGCGGGCGACCGGAGGCCACGGGAGAATCCCGGCGACGAGCGCGCACAGTGATCGCTAGCATCCGTGGTCGGTCGTCCAACGTCGACGTGACCGGCGTGCGGACGGCGAACGAGGAGCAGACGCCATGAGCGCACAAGACAGCCAAACACGGCGGGCAGCGGCAGCTCGCGCCGCGTCGACCCGGAGCAGCGACACGTCGAACGACGAGATCGAGACGCTGTTCTCCCCGCCGTCGCCGTCAGGCGACGGCAGCGACGGAGAGCTCTTCCGCACTGCGGTCCGCGGCTATCGCCGCGCCGACGTCGAGTCGTACGTCGCGCAGGTCGAACGGCAGATCGACGACCTCGAATCCACCGTCGTCGAACTGCAGGCACAGCTTCAGGAGTACGCCGCGCGCCCCGGCCTGCATGACCTCGACGATGCCGATCTCCTCGCGCTCGCCTCTGAGGAAACGACACAGCTCATCCGGGCGGCCAAGCACCGCGCCACGGCCGTTGTCGACGAGGCGAACCGCGACGCCGACGAAATCCGGCAGGACGCAGACGCGTATCGTCGCGACCAGCAGGAGGAGGCGCATCGCATCCTCGAAGAGGCCGAGCAGGCGCGCAACGAAGCGCGATCGGAAGGCGAGAGCCTCAAGTCCGATGCGCAGGACGTTGCCCGGCGCCTGATCGACGAGGCGCAGCAGGAAAGCCAGCGGCTCACGACGGAAGCCCAGGCCACGGCCGACACGCTCGTCACCGACGCGCAGGCCAAAGCCGACGAGCTGACGTCCCAGGCCGAACAGCGGGTCGCCGACGCCGAAGCGCGCGCCGACACGCTCGTCACCGACGCGCAGGCCAAGGCCGATGAGGTCGTCTCACAGGCCCGCCAGCAAGCGGAGACGATTCAGCGCGAGGCCCGCACCAAGGCCGACGGGCTCATCGACCAGGCCGAAGCGACGCTGCAGGACGCGCGCGAGCGCTCGAAGCGAACGATCGCCGAGGCCGACGAACGTGCCCGGACCACCATCACCGACGCCGACGACCATGCCGAGCGGGTCATCGCCGAGGCCGACGCCGCTGCGACGCAGCTGCGCGCGAATGCGGAAGCGAACGCCAAGCAGGTGATCGACGCGGCCAACGAGCAGGCGAACGACATCGTCGCCAACGCTGAGCGCCGCCACCAGGACCTGCAGACCGCAATCGACCACCACCGAGCGAAGCTGCGTCACGAGCTTGCCGAGCAGCGGGCCGAACTGCACCGCACGGTCGAGTCGCTCACATCGCTGCGGCAGGAGTTCGGTGCCGCATTCCACAGCGTCGCGCAGACCATGGACCAGGTCGTCGGTCGTTTCGGCGAACCAATCCAGCGCGCCGAGGAATACGTCGAGAACGTCTGCGAGATGCTCGCCGATTCCCGTGTACCCCAGCCGGAGCCGCGCGACAACGTGCCGTTCCACGCACCTGCCGAGATCACCGCTCCACCGGCGCCGTCGACCGGCGGTGGGACCGACGAGGCAAGCGCTTCGAGGCAGGACGACGAGACGGACCGCGGCATCGACCGCGGCTGACCCCCAGAACGGACATCGTCGCACCGCCGGTGGACTGCGCCGGCGGTGCGACTGCTGCTACGGCCGGTCGCTCGTCCCGATCCACGGCGGCGTCGGCGCCTCGATCCGCTCGAGATGCGTCGTGACCGGTCCGAATCGGTCACCGTGGTCGCGCCAGTCGCGCCACGCCGCGTCAATCTCGGCCCGGTCGCGGGCGACGAAGTTCCACCACATCGTGATCGGCTCGCCGAGCGGCTGACCTCCGAGCAGAAGCAGCCGCGTGTCGTCGAATGCGGCACCGATCGGTAGACCGTCGGCGCCGGGTGGAACGAGCCCGATCCATCCGGGCTCGATCCGCTCAGGGCCGACACGAATCGGACGGTCGAGCGCCACCACGGCGTACTCGAATCGTGGATCGGTCGGCAGTACTACGTCACCGGCGCGGACGCTCACGTCGGCACCGACGACCGGACTGTCGGTGCGCGTGGGTGCCGTGACGCCGGCGAGGCTTCCGGCAAACACCAGGGCACGGGCCGCACCGATCGTCGCCTCGGGGATGTCGGCGTGGTGCTCGAACGTCGCAGCACCGTGGCGCGTTTCCTCGGGCTGCGCCAGCCACATCTGCACGGCACGGAACGGCGGTTCAGCGGCCAGTTCGGCGTGTGCGATGCCGTGACCCGCACGCATCAGATTGACCTGCCCCGGCCGGATCACCTGCTGCGTGTCGAGCGAGTCGCTGTGCACTGCCTCGCCGTCAAGCAGCCACGTCAACGTCGCCAGTCCGATGTGCGGATGCGGTCCGACCTCCATCGGATCGGGGTCAAGCGCGTCGGCCGGTCCGGCCAGGTCGACGAAGCACCACGCGCCCACAGTGCGACGGCCCTTGGTCGGCAGGACGCGGCGCACACCGAGCCCGCCGACGTCGGCATGCCGTCCTTCGCGGATCTCGACGCGTGCGAGCACGTCGTCCTGACACCGCAGATCGGCGGGTTCCATCGGACCACTCATCGGGCATGTCCTTCCGTGATCACCGGGCGGGCGGCATCAATGGCGGTGCCGGGCGGGCCTCATGCGATACCGCAGGCATCATCCGCCGTTTCGGTCGATCGTCCCTCCTCGATCGCGCTGAGCGGATCATTGAGCACTTCGTCGACATGCGCGTGGATGCGGTCGAGCTGTGGCCGATGGTCGCTGTCACGATAGACCGGCGGGCCGATGCCGGCCGCGACGAGGTGGTCGTGGTCCAGCCGTACAAGCACTTCGACGAGGTCAGGAAGCGCGCTCAGCGGGAGATCGGTCACGACGTGGTCCTCGATCGCCGAGGTGATGGTGGGCAGTCGCCGCAGCACCCGTCCGACCGACGTGCGATCCGCAAGGCTGGCGAGAAGGCACCGCTGCCGCCGCATGCGCGGCGCGTCACCGGGATCTCGCATCCGCGCGTACGCGAGTGCGGTCTCTCCATCGAAGGTCTGCACACCTGACGGCATGTCGAAGGTGCGCCAGTCGGTGTCGTCGTGCGCCGGCGATACCCGGACCCGGATGGGCTCGGCGAGGTCGATCTCAATACCCCCCAGTGCGTCGATGACACGCACGAACCCTTCCATGTCGACGAGCGCGTAGTGGTCGATATCGAGGTCGAGCAGCAGTTCAAGCGTGTCCGTCACGGCAGCCGCCGCCGGATCGCGCGCGCCCTCGTAGCGCTCGGCGAACTCGTCGGGGATGCGCTCGCGGGCACACGTGTGCAGCGCGTTGATGTAGTCCCATGCACCACCTGTCGCGCAGTGCTCGTCGTACAGGTCAACGAAATGGTCGGGAACCGGAAATCCGCGCACGTACCGGTCGACCGAGAAGATCGCCCCGGCACCGGTCTCGGTGTCGATGGTGATGACGATGATTGCGTCGGTTCGCGCGATGGATCGGCCCGGCCCGGCATCGAGGCCGAGCACGGCGACCGTCAGCCGGCCGGCCGCGTCCCACCGGTTCGGCGTCGTGCGTTCGGTCGGCTCGCGCGACGGCGGATCGCCAGGCTCATCGTCCGCATCGTCGACCCCCGCGCTGCCCGCGTCGGTATCGCGGTCGTCGATCCCTGCAGCAGGACTCGGGACGTCGAATTCGGCACGGCCACGCTCCGCGGACGGATCGGTGGCGAAGACACGCGTCACCATCTCATGGGTTCGCACGAGGTAGTAGCCCGCGAGGGCATGAGGCGCCACGAGCGCGACGACGACGAGGGTGACGAGCGCAACGACCCCGAGACGGCTCCACCCCGCGTGGCGCGAACCAGACCCATGCGAGCTGCGTGCGGCGTCGAATGCGTGCACGGTTGCGGCCACACGAAACGCGAGGAGCGCAACATTGCCGACCAACACGCCGACCACTGCGTTGGTGTCGACGAGGACACGCGCCGCTGTGCTCGCACCCTGGAACAGCGCCCATGCGGAAACGGCGAGCAACACGGCAGTTGCCGAAAGCATGGCGACCGCTGCCCGGCGCCGTCCCGCATACCACTGCCCGGCACCGGGCACGACGAATGACAGCGCACCCGCGACGACGGCCCGTCGGATGTCTGGCCGTTCACGAGCTATATGTGGTTCGGTTGCGGGCGCCACCGGCCACCTTCCGGAAATGGACGAGCGCGCCGCCAGTATGACGTGACCCGCCGCGTACGACTACGCGGCGGCACCACCGGTGGACACCGGCCACAGCGCCGCCGCGGCGGTCGACATCGCCGCGGCCGCGAGCAGCAGCCACCCGATCGCGCCGAACGCGAGCTCGGTGGACAAGCGCAGCGCCCCGAGTGTGGCGAGCACGACCCCGAGATTGACGACCACTGCACGCACCTCGGTCCAACGATCGAGCCGCGTGCGGATCGCGTCACGGCCTTCGGCGGTACGCCCGCGGAGCATCGGTGCCAGGTAGATGAGCGTGGCGAGGATCGCCTGCGCGAGCACACCGGCCACCGCGACGACACCCAGCGCGTCAAGCCACCGCCATGCCCCGGTCGCCACAATCGCAACGTCGGCAACGGCGACCGCCAGGAACCAGCCCGCGGCGAACACGATGAGCGGACGTTGCGCACTGTGCCGCGCACGGCTGGCAGCACGAATCACGGGCACACACACGATCCACACGGCCACCGCGTAGATGCCGAGTCCGCCTGCCGCAACGAGTCGTGCGGCCACGCCGGCTGCCGCCGGTAGCGCGGTGACGATGAGGGCGGCAACGGCAATGGTCAGCCCCGTTGCTCCGTGCCGCAGCGCCCGCGCCGCACGTGCGTCGGCCCCTGACTCAATACGGGTCCGCGCCATCGACGGGCCGAAGAACACGAGCGTGGCGAGCAGGGTCAGCCCGCCCCAACCCAGGATGTTCGCGTGCAGGTGCGCCAGTCGGACCGCCGCGTACCACGGTCCGGTCGCGACGGCGGCACCGAGCACCGCACCGAGTACCGCCCCGTGGATGAAGGCACCGTGTGCCCGCTCGTAGACCCGAACGATCCATCCAAAGCGCGCACCGATCGCCTGCCGTCGCATTCTGCGAAGTCGTCGATAGGCCGCGAAGACGACCCCGGTGAGGACGACCGCACCCGTGACGAGGACGACGCGCTGACCGGTCGGAAGACCCACGAGCACCGCGATGATCCCCGCGTTGGTCACGGCCGGCCACCACGGCGCACGTTCGCCTGGCGTGCGCGTGACGGTACGAGAGAAGTGCTCACTGAACGTCAGGACGAGGTTCGTCACCACCCCGAGGGTGAACAGGTGAACGGCGAACCATCGCCCGCCCGGCAGGACGTCGCCGAAGAAGATCCACACGAACATCGCCGCCGCGGCGACCACCGCGAGCAGGATCGACGGCGCTGCGGCACCGAACGGTGACCGCGTCGTGTGTCCGGATGCCGCCAGCGGCAAGAATCCCGACGGACGTGGTGGTGGAACCATCTGCTCCCACAATGTTTAGTGTCAGACTAATATATCGCTCGCTGGTGTCACACGCTAGGCCGCAGAGCGCGCGCACGGCACTTTGAGGACGAATGTCGCCCCACCGCCTGGCGTGTCCTCGACCCATGCTCGCCCCCCATGGGCGGCCACGAACTCGGCGACGAGGCTGAGGCCGATGCCCGTGCCGGGGCGGTGTCGTGGTACCGACGGACCCTGTTCGAACGCCGCGAAGATCCGCGTCTTGAGTGCGTCCGCCACACCGGGCCCGTGATCGGCGATGTGGAGGCGGACGACACCGTCGTCAGTCTGGCTCGAGATGTCGATGCGCGTCCCCAATGGGGTGTGGACGGTCGCGTTGCGCACGACGTTGGCGACGGCGCGGCGAATCTGGACGGTATCGACCGCCACCGCCGTCGCCGCGATATCGACGCGGACATCGTGGCCGTCGGTGTCCGTTTCGTCGATCGCCTCGTGAACGATCTCCGCCATATCCGCGAGCGCCGTTTCGGTGGTCAACTGCCCCGAGGTCAGCCGATTGAGGTCGAGCAGGTCCTCGAGCAGCCGTTTGCGTCGCCGCCCGTTGTCATGGAGTCGTTCCAGCAGTTGGTGCCGTTGCCCATCGGCGAGCTTCCCGTCGTGGTTGCGCAGGGACTCGGCGATTCCCAGGACGACGGTCAGTGGCGTACGCAGTTCGTGCGCCACGGCACTGAGGAAGTTCGTTCGCAGTTGTTCAACCGCGCGAAGCTGCTCGTTCGCCGCCTGTTCGGCAGCCAGGGACCGGTGCAACGCGTCCTTGGCATGCTCGAGGTCCTCAACGTCGTGGACCAACGCGACGAGCACGCCGTCGCGCAGGCGCTGCGCGGCGAGCTCGACGCGCCGGGTTCCGCTGGGCGTCGGCACCGTCGCGCACGAACGAGATCGACGGCCGCTCGCGGATCACCGCACGCATCGACAGCCGTATATCCGTGCATCACCAGCATGCGGCGGATCGGTTCCTCGTCGTCGACGACGAGGATCTGCGCGTCACGCCACTCCGCAGCAACCTCCGGGGGTGGTTCGGCCATGATCTCCCAGAGTCTGGAACGCGAGCGGGCACGAGCGTAGAGCGGAACGCATGGCGACAAACAAGCGCCGCCGTGGTCAGACGCGCGGGCGTTCGCGGTGAATCGGTCCATCGGTCTCGCGCAGCGGCTGGCCCGCACCACCCCAACGGTCACGGATGATCTCGGCCATAATCGACACGGCGGTTTCCTCGGGTGTGCGCGCACCGATGTCGAGACCGATCGGCGAGCGCAGCCTCGCGAGCTCTTCGTCGCCCAGCCCTGCCTCGCGCAGACGCTCGAGGCGGTCGGCGTGCGTGCGACGTGACCCCATCGCCCCGACGTAAACCGCATCCGAGCGCAGCGCGATCTCCAGAACGGGCACGTCAAACTTGGGATCGTGCGTGAGCACACAGATGGCTGTCCGTGCGTCGACCGGGGCGTCGGCGAGGAATCGGTGTGGCCACTCGACGACGAGTTCATCGACGTCGGGGAATCGCTTGCGCGTGGCGAAGACCGCCCGCGCGTCACAGACGGTCACGTGGTAGCCGAGGAAACGCCCCGCACGCGCAACCGCGGCCGCGAAGTCGATGGCACCGAAGACGTACAGGCGGGGGCGCGGCGCGAACGACTCAATGAACACCGTGACATCGTCGACACGACGCTCGCCATGCGCGCCGTAGTGGCGTTGCGCGGTCGAACCCTGCGCGAGCATGCCGCGTGCATCATCGAGGACTGCGGCGTCGAGACGCTTGTCGCCCAACGTGCCGGCTGATGAGCCGTCGCCGACGAGCAGCTTGGCGCCGATCTCCGCCGGCCCCGACAGCACCGTCGCCAGCGCCACGGGGGTCTCCGATTCGACGGCGTCGGCCAACTGCGTCAGCACCGTGGTGTCGCCGTCATGCACATCGACGAATACATCGAGCTCCCCGCCACAGGTCAGGCCCACGGCGAAAGCCTCGTCGTCACTGATGCCGTACGTCACCAGCTGTGGTTGCCGGTCGGCGATGACCTCGTTGGCGACTTCGACGACCGCGCCTTCGACACACCCACCGGAGACGTTGCCGACGACCTCGCCGGCGTGATTGACCGCCATCGCGGCACCGGGCTGTCGTGGCGCACTCCGCCGCACGTCGACGACCGTTGCGACGGCGATCGCCTCGCCTCGGCCCCACCAGTCCCGCAGCGTGGGAAGTATGTCGCGCATTGCGGCACCTCTCGCACCACCACGCCGGATCGACGTGATTGCGCCCAAGGTACGGACCGTGCCCGCGCCTCGCGCGCCGCGATGCGCCGGGTCGCGTCAGACGCGCCCGCGACGCCCGGTGATGATCCCCAGGACCAGCAGCACCACGGCGATGATGAGGATCCATCGCAGCGCCTCGACGAACAGCCCAACACCACCGAGCAGCAGCGCGAGGATGAGCAGTACCACGGCGAGCGTCATGTCCGGCCTCCCGAGTTGGAGCCTCAATCTGCGCGGCGCCATTTCGCGGCCCCTGCAGACGTGGCGTCATCTGCGGTGACCCTAACCGTCCTGCGGCATGTGCACCATTGGCCACTCGGTCGGCGCACATCCGGCCAGGTCAACTCAACGTTGACTAGTATGCTCAGCGTATGCGACTCGAACTGGGCCGACGGGCCGACTACGCGATCCGCGCGACGGTGGACCTGTCGCGCAGTCATGGCGACGACGGCCGACGCAAGGCGCGTGCGATCGCCGATGAGATGGACATCCCGGCAAGCTACGTGCCGCAGATTCTCGCTGACCTCGTTCGCGCAGGAATCGCGACCTCGCAGGCGGGGCCTGATGGCGGCTACGCCCTGGCACGGCAACCGTCCGAGATCACGCTGCTCGAGGTGCTCGAAGCGGTGGACGGCGCGGAGGCGTCGACCTCATGCGTGCTGCGCGGTGGGCCGTGCCGCTGGGAGGACGTCTGTGCGGTCCACGTGCCGTGGGCCCGCGCCCAGCATGCCTTGCTCGACGAACTCGGACGCACCACGCTCGCCGACATCGTCGCGATCGACGGTCAGCTCGACGCGGGCACCTTCGTGCTGCCCGCGGAGATCGCCCCGCCACGCACCCCACCACGCGTCGGCTCGTAGTCACACGCGGGGTCCTCGGCGAACATGTCGCCGCTGACTGCCCACGCACGTGATCTCGATCCACCACAGACCGCTCGGAACTCACAGGCGCCACACCGGCCAGTGAGACGATCGGGATTACGAAGGAGACGCAGCAACGGGGCCGAGCGGTAGAGCTTCGACAGCGCCACATCGCGCACGTTTCCCACCGGTGCCGGCAGGAACCCGCTCGGCGACACCGTCCCGAGGTGGTCGACGAACACAAAGCCACGCCCAGCGTTGACGTCGAGCGGCGGGCGCGGCACCCGCCGTCGCGGAGCCTGGCGTCGCACCTCGGCCGACGCATCCATCAGCTCGGTGAACAGCTGGCCACGCTCGCCGTACGTCTCGCCGGACGCCCGCTGCAGGACGACCCGCCGGAAGTGGGGCGCCTCGGTCGTCTTGATCGCGACGAGCCGCGACACCTCGCAGAGCCAATGCAACACGTCCTCGACGTCATGGGCGTCGAGCGCGCCGAGGTCTGCGCCACGACCGGTCGGCACGAGGAAGAACACGCTCCACAATCCGACGTCCATCTCGAGCACGTGCTCGAGCACGCCGGCGAGCCCCTGCACGGTCGACGCCGCGACGGTCGTGTTGATCTGCAGGCGCAGCCCCGCCGCACGCACCGCCTCGGCAGCGATCAACGTCGCATCGAAAACGCCGTCGACCCCCCGAAACGTGTCGTGGGTCGTCGCGTCGGGACCGTCGAGGGACAGCGACACGGCCTTGGCGCCGGCCTCGGCGAGCTCCGCGAGCGCAGCGGGCGTGAGTCGATCGGTGACCGATGGTGACAGCGCCATCGACAGCCCACGCGCCGTTCCGTGCGCCACCAGTGTCGCAAGATCCTGCCGGGTGAATGGGTCGCCGCCGGTCAGCACCACGAGGGGTCGCGGCGACCCCAAGGCGGCGAGGTCGTCGAGCAGGGTGCAGCCCTCGGCCGTCGTCAGCTCACGCGGGTGGCGTTGCGGCACGGCATCGGCACGACAGTGCCGGCAGACGAGGGCACAGGCACGGGTGACTTCCCAGATGACGATGAAGGGTCGCTCGTCGACGTCGTGGCGAAGGGCGCGAATCGGCGAGTTCATCGAGTCTCCGGGTCGTAGGCGGATCGTGGCGACCGGCGCCGCTTGACGAACACTTAGTGTATGCCTAATGTTTAGTCATACGCTACTCGATATGGCATCGATGGCGAGCGGCCCTCACGGCCGGGAGCGCGAAGATGGACCAGCCCACGAACGCTGCCGCCGGCAGTGGCATCCGCCGACTGGCGGGATCCACGGCCGTTGCGACGCTGGTGCTGATCGCCATGGGTGGGGCGGTTCGCGCAACCGACTCCGGGCTGGCCTGCCCCGACTGGCCCGCGTGTTACGGCCAGTGGATTCCGCCCGCGGACCTCAACATCTGGCTCGAGCACAGCCACCGCCTGTGGGCCGGAGTGGTCGCGTTGGCGATTCTGGTCTTGATCATCGCGACCGGCCGCCGCCGAAACCACGACCGCTGGGCATGGCGCGCGAGCGTGCTCGCCGGGTTGCTCGTGCTCGTGCAAGCAGGACTCGGCGCGATCGTCGTGCTGCTCAAGCTTCGCGCCGAATTGGTCACGGCCCACCTGGCAATGTCGTTCATCGTCGTCGCGTTGCTGATCATCATCGCCCGCAGAGACGCGGCGCAACCGCACCGCCACGGATCGACGACGCGCGTGCAGCGCCTGGCCGCCGGCGTCGCCGGATTGGTGTTCGCGCAGGCAGCACTCGGCAGTCACGCCACCGGCCACGCGGCCGCCTACGTCTTCGACGCGTTCCCGATCTGGCGCACGACCGACACCTGGACGGCGACGGCCGGCCAGGTCCTTCACGTCGCCCACCGCGCCGGCGGCTATGTCGTCGCGGCCGCGGTCATCGCCTTCGCGCTCGCCGTGCATCGCGCCGCGACCACCCGCTCGATGCGCCGCTTCGCTCGGCTCGCTGTCGTGCTCGTCACCGTCCAAGTCGCACTCGGCGTCGCCAACGTCCTCACCAACGCGACCGAGTGGAGCGCCATCAGCCACCTCGCCGTCGCCAGCTGGCTGTGGGCGACATTCATCGCCGCAGCGACACCCATGGCGGTCGACGACGCACCGTCGCCATCCCCTGTCCACGCACTCGAGGAGGTCGTGGCGTGACCACACCCGACGAACATCCCTGGCAACAACGCATGCTCGACAACATCTGGCTGCTGCTCGCGCTCAGCGTGCTCGTCCCCGGCCTGCTCTACCTGGGGTGGGGGCTGTGGGAGCTCGCCGAACTTCCGACCTGGACCCGCTGAGAGGAACCCTCGATGTCACCCGACGACCCGCCGACCTCCGGCACTCCCTTCCGGTCGACGCTGCTGCCACCCGACCCGCGATGGTGGACACGGCTCGGCCCCGATGAACGACGATGGCTCACGATCGCCTTCATCTGGTGCCTCATCCTCTTCAGTGGCATGTACATCTGGATGGGCATCGGCGACCAGCAGACACCAATCGAGTCGTACCGCATCGATCCGGACGACTTCGCCGCCCAGGTCGCCGATTTCATCGAGACCCATCAGGTCGACGAGGTCGACGGCGCGGCCGTCGTCGCACCGCCACCGGGAAGCGACATCTACCTGCACGCCAACCGGTTCGCATTCCGCCCGGTCCTACAGTTGCAGCGCGGGGAGACCTACCGGCTCCTGGTGTCGTCGACCGACGTCCAGCACGGCCTGTCGCTGCAACCGGTCAATCTCAACTTCCAGGTGCTGCCGGGCTACCTGTACGTCATCAACATCACGCCTGACGAGGCCGGCGAGTTCCCCATCGTCTGCAACGAGTACTGCGGGCTCGGCCACCACGTGATGACCGGCCTGATCGTCGTCGATGAATCGGAGGCTGCCGCGTGAGCACCACGACCCCCACCCCGACCTTCCGCGACTGCGAAGTCACCGGTTTCCGTATCGATCTCGCCGCCCAGCGGCACACGCTGGCCAACGCAATTGCCGCCGTCGGGCTGCTCGCACTCGGTGGCACGTTCGCGATCCTCATCGCTCTGCAACGGCAGGGCATCCCGATCAGCGACGAGTGGTGGTACCGGCTGCTGGCCAGCCACGGCGCGACCATGCTGCTCTTCTGGATCATCTTCTTCGAGGTCGCCGCGCTCTACTTCGGCTCCACCGTGCTGCTCAACGCGCGCATGCTGGTGCCACGCCTCGCGTGGGCGAACTTCGCCGCGATGATCATCGGCGTGACGGTCGCTGAATGGGCGATGCTGTCGGGCCGGGCGACCGTCATGTTCACCGCCTATCCCCCGTTGACGGCACATTGGTCGTACTACGCCGGTGTGCTGCTGTTCGCCGTCGGTGCGCTCGTTGCCTGCGTAATCTTCTTCGCCAACATCGTGGTCGCACGTCGAGAGCAGACCTACACCGGCTCGTTGCCGCTCGTCGTCTACGGGCTCGTCGCCGCCGCCGTTATCGCGGTCTACTCGCTGGCGACCGGCGCGGTGGCCTACGGCATGCTGTTCCTGCAGTCGATCGGCGTCATGGAAAGCGTCGACCCGGCGACCTACCGCCTGTTCTTCTGGGGCATCGGCCATGGGGCCCAACAGATCAATCTCGCCGCCATGGTTGCCGTCTGGTACGCGCTCATCGGCCTGACCGTCGGTGGCCGGCCCGTGAACGAAGGGCTCAGCCGGTTCGCGTTCCTGCTGTACGTGGCATTCATCCATCTCGGCGCCGTGCACCACCTGCTCGTGGACCCCGGTCTCGGGACGAGCCACCGGATCATGAACACGAGCTATTTCCTCTACCTCGCCGTCCTCGCAAGCCTGATCCACGCCTTCTCGATCCCCGCAGCCATCGAGGTTGCCCAGCGCGAGCGCGGGTTCGGACGCGGATGGTTCACATGGCTGCGGCGAGCGCCGTGGAAGGAACCCGGGTTCTCCTCGCTCGTGCTCAGCGTTGTCTACTTCGGATTCATCGCCGGCGTGACGGGCGTGCTGATGGGCACGATGCAACTCAACATGATCATCCACAACACGCTGTTCGTCGTCGGGCACTTCCATGCAACCGTCGTGTCCGGCACCACGCTCGCGTTCATGGGCATCTCCTACTACCTCGTGCCGCTGCTCAGTCGCCGGCGGCTCCATTCGGTCCGCATGGCACGATGGCAGCCCTACGTCTTCGGTGGCGGACTTGCCATCCTGACGCTGGGCATGCTGTTCGCCGGCCAGCGCGGTGTACCGCGTCGTGTCGCCGACCTCGAGTACTCGGCCGCGCCGATCGGCGTCGACCTGTTCGGCGCTGAGGGCATGATCCCCTCGGTTATGGCGCTGGTCTCCGTCGGCGCGGTCATCGCGGTGACCGGCGGCATCATGTACGTGTGGAACATGGTCGCCACGCTGCTGTGGGGCGAGCGCACGGCCCGCGGCGATGAGGGACTCGACATCGTCTTCGCCGCGCAGCTGGCCGCGAGCCGTGGACGTGGCGCGACGGGCAGCATCGTGCCTGACCCATCGCTCAGCCACGCTGAACAGCGCGCCGGGCTGCCTCGTCGATGGGCACGTTTCGAGGCGCCCGGCACCTACGTGATCGTGCTTCTGTTCCTCGCCTGGTTCGTGGTGATGTACGCCGCAGCGCATCTCAACCTGTCCCGCGCCTGGCCGATCGGCTGACCGGTGTCCTCCTCGACGATCACGGCACATCCGGCGCGCACACGCAGCGCAACGGTGGGCGACTACGTGGCACTGACCAAGCCACGGATCGTCGAGCTGCTGCTCGTGACGACCCTGCCGGCGATGATCGCCGCGGCCGGCGGCTGGCCCGGACTTCGGCGCGTCGCCGGAACACTGGTCGCAGGCGCGCTCGTGTCGGGATCCGCCCACGCGACCAACATGGTGCTGGACCGGGATCTCGACGCGCAGATGTCGCGGACGGCGAATCGGCCGCTTCCTGCCGGCCGCGTGACGCCGAATGACGCGCTCGCGTTCGCGGTCGCACTACTGGTCGCCGGCACCGTCCTGATGGCGCTCACCGGTGGTCCGCTGGCGACGGCGCTGACGGCGGGCGCCTGGCTGTGGTACGTCGGGCTGTACACGTGCGTGCTCAAGCGCCGGACCCCGCAAAACATTGTCATAGGCGGCGTCGCCGGGGCGATGCCCCCGCTGATCGGATGGGCCGCGGTGACCGGTCGCGTCGCGGCGGCCGCGGTCGTCATGTTCGCAATCGTCGTCGCCTGGACACCGATCCATTTCTGGGCGCTGGCCGTGGCCACCGGCGGCGACTACGCACGCGCCGGTGTCCCCATGCTTCCGGCGGTCGTCGGCGACGCGGCCGCAGCACGGCGGGCCCTGGGGTACGCCGCAGCCACTGTGGCACTCTCATTCGCCCTTCCGCTCAGTGGGGTGGGTGGCGGGCTGCTGGCCGGTGTGCTCGCCGTCTGCGGCGCCTGGTTCCTGTTCGCCGCGCGGGCGTTCGCGATCTCGCCGTCACCCGCGATCGCGTGGCGCACGTTCCACCGATCGAACGCCTACCTCGCGACGGTGTTCCTCGCCATCGCGGTCGCCGGCTGGCTCACGTGACCATCACCACGCGCGCGATTTCCCGCGTCGCAGTGGTCGTTGTCGTCGCCGCTGCACTCGCGGCCGGGTCGACGGCCGCCCATGCACACACCCGAACCGGCGAGACGACGAACATCGCCAGCCGAATCATCGACGATGCTCTGCCTGCCGGCATCCAGGTGACAATCCACACGGGCGGGTATCTCGTCGAATTGCGGAACGGCACGGAATCGGTGGTGACCGTCCTCGGCTACGAAGGCGAGCCCTACCTGCGCGTCGGGCCACGCGGCGTCGAGGAGAACGTGCGCTCGCCAGCCGCATGGCTCAACGACACACGATTCGGCGACGTTGCGGTTCCCCCTTCGGTCGATGCCACCGCCGAGCCCAAGTGGCGCCGTGTGCACGACGAACCCCGGTGGGTCTGGCACGACCACCGCACCCACTGGATGGCACCCACGGCACCAGCATTCGTCGATACGCCCGCCGCCCTCAACGCGCTGATGCGGCTCGAGCTCGTCGGTCCGGTCGGCCGTGCGGGCGACGCCGCGGGCCCGTTCAGCTCCTGGCAGCTGCCGGTCGCTATTGACGGGGTTGATGCGCCGGTCACCGGTCAGCTTGTGTGGGTCGACGCTCCGGCAGCCTTGCCGTGGCTGCTCGCCGCGGCCGGCGTGATCGCCGTCGCCTTCGGCCTGCCCTCCCGATGGCGCGACCACGGGCTTCGACGCGCCGCGGTCGTCGTCACCGCCGTCGCCGCCGTCAACGCGATCCACCTCGTCGACGACCTCGCTGCGTTCCCGGCCGATCTGCTCGACGAACTCTTCGGTGTGCTGCACACGACGCTGTTCCTGACGCTGGGACTCGTCGGCGGGCTGTGGGCACGGTGGGGGACGTCGGGTCCTCGGCTCGCGCTCGGTGTCGGTGCGGGCGCGCTCGCCTACCATCAGGGAATCGTCCATCTGCCGATGCTCGCCGCATCGCAGTTCCCGACCGTGTGGCCCGATGCACTCGTCCGCCTCACCGTCGCGCTCGGCGCCGTGCAAGTTTTCGCGGTTGCCATCGTCCTGTGGCGGACACGAAACACGCCACTGGGCAAGCCACCGGCCGCCTCCACCGACGACGTCGCGTGCCGTGCGATCGCTCCAGCGGACTAGAATTTGCCCGCTCGCCCCACGATCCGCCCATTCTTGCCGGATGCACCTCGCGGCAGCGACGCCGCCGACTACTGCTGACCCACCACGGAGTTGCCCATGCTCGACGAGAAGCTCGAACCGATGTACGACGAGGTCGTCCGTCGCAACCCTGGGGAACTCGAGTTCCACCAGGCGGTCCGCGAGGTTCTCGATTCGCTCGGCCCGGTGCTGGCCAAGTATCCCGAGTTCGCCGACCACAAGATCATCGAGCGGCTGTGCGAACCGGAACGACAGATCATCTTCCGCGTTCCGTGGCAGGACGACACGGGTGAGGCACGTATCAACCGCGGGTTCCGTGTCGAGTTCAACTCGACGCTGGGTCCCTACAAGGGCGGCTTGCGCTTCCACCCGTCGGTGAACCTGAGCATCGTGAAGTTCCTCGGCTTCGAGCAGGTGTTCAAGAACAGCCTGACCGGGATGCCGATCGGCGGCGGCAAAGGTGGCGCCGACTTCGATCCTCGCGGGCGCTCGGACGACGAGATCATGCGCTTCTGTCAGAGTTTCATGACCGAGCTGCACCGCCACCTGGGCGAATACACCGACGTGCCCGCCGGCGACATCGGTGTCGGCGTCCGGGAGATCGGTTACCTGTTCGGCCAGTACAAGCGGATCACCAACCGCTACGAGTCCGGGGTCCTCACCGGCAAAGGTCTCGAGTGGGGCGGCGCGCGCGTCCGCACGGAGGCCACCGGCTACGGCACCGTGTTCTTCGCCCGCGACATGCTCGCCGCCCGCAACGAGTCGTTCGATGGCAAGACCGTGGTCGTCTCCGGCTCCGGCAACGTCGCCATCTACGCGATCGAGAAGGCCCAACAGTTGGGGGCGACCGTCGTCGCATGCTCCGATTCTGACGGCACGATCAACGATCCGGCCGGTATCGACCTCGAACTGCTGAAACAGATCAAGGAGGTCGAGCGCGGCCGCGTCCGCGAGTACGCCGAGCGTCGCGCATCGGCGACGTTCGTCCGCGGCGGCAACATCTGGGAGATCGCCTGCGACGTCGCGCTGCCGTGCGCAACGCAGAACGAACTCACGGGCTCTGACGCCGCGACGCTGATCGCCAACGGTTGCACGCTCGTGGCCGAAGGGGCGAACATGCCCTGCACGCACGAGGCCGTGCGCGCGTTCCAGGACGCGCACGTCGCCTTCGGGCCCGGCAAGGCGGTCAACGCGGGCGGCGTCGCGACCTCGGCGCTCGAGATGCAGCAGAACGCGAGCCGCGACAGTTGGTCGTTCCGCCACACCGAGCAGCGGTTGTCGGAGATCATGGCTGACATCCACACGCAGTGCTTTGAGACCGCCGCGGCGTTCGGTGTCCCGGGCAACTACGTGGTCGGGGCCAATATTGCCGGGTTCCTGCGCGTCGGGCGCGCGATGGTCGCACTCGGACTTGTCTGAGCGCCCTTCTCGGACGAAGGGGTGTGCACGACCGGCCTCGGACAACGTACGCTTGCGTAAGTAACGCAGACGTAGCAAGACCTCGAGGAGGTTGAATGCACCCCATCATCATCCAAGGCGGCATGGGTGTCGGCGTGTCGTCGTGGCAACTCGCGCGCAAGGTCGCGAGCCTCGGACACTTGGGCGTCGTCTCGGGGACCGCGGTCGCGGTCACCGTGGCGCGTCGCCTCGCCGTGGGTGACGACGGCGGACACATCCGCCGGGCACTGGACCACTTCCCGATCGCGGACATGGCGGCACGTGTCTACGAGCGGCACTTCCGTCGCTCCGGTCCCGGCGGCCAGAAGTTCCGCGGCCTGCCCAGTCCCACGGTCGACCCCGGTCCCGCGCTGCAGGAACTCACCGTCGTCGCAAGCTTTGTCGAAGTGTTCCTCGCACGCGAGGGCACCGACGGTCCGGTCGGCGTCAATCTCCTTGAGAAGATCCAACTGCCCACGCTCCCCTCGCTCTACGGAGCGATGCTCGCTGACGTCGACTACGTCTTGATGGGCGCGGGCGTCCCGGTTCGCATCCCCGCGATCATCGACCGGCTCGCCAAGCACGAGGACGCCGCGATGCCGGTCGACATCGCTGGCGACGAACGTGGCACCAAGGTCGAGTCGCGCTTCTCCCCACGGGCGTTCTTCGGTGAGCAGGAGCCGCCGGCAATCCGTCGACCGAACTTCCTCGCCATCGTGTCGTCGGCGACGCTAGCGACCTATCTCGACCGGAATTCGTCGGGAAGCCCCGATGGCTTCGTGATCGAGATGCCCAAGGCCGGCGGGCACAACGCGCCGCCGCGCGGACGCATGAAGCTCGACGACGCCGGCGAACCGGTGTACGGACCCCGTGACGCCATCGATCTCGACGCCATCCGTGCACTCGGCAAGCCGTTCTGGCTCGCGGGTGGGTACGCCACGCCGGAAGGCCTGCGGGAGGCGCTCGCCGCCGGCGCGACCGGCGTGCAGGTCGGCACAGCGTTCGCGCTGTGCGACGAGTCCGGTTTGGCGCCGAGTCTCAAGCAGCGACTCATCGACAAGGTGCTCGCCGGAACGGCACGCGTGCGCACCGACGCGAAGGCTTCGCCGACTGGATTCCCGTTCAAGGTCGCCGAAGTCGAGGGAACGCTCAGCCACGAAGACGTCGTCGAGGCGCGCCCCCGCAAGTGCGACCTCGGATATCTCCGCGAGCCCTACCGCCGGGACGACGGCAAGATCGGCTACCGGTGCGCCTCGGAGCCGATCGACGATTACGTCGCCAAGGGCGGCGACATCGAGGAGACCAAGGGCCGGTTGTGCCTGTGCAATGGATTGCTCGCCACGATCGGCCTCGCCCAGCAGCGCGATGATGGCTACGAGGAGTCCGAGCTGGTGACGGCCGGCGACGACCTCACCGCGATCGGGCGCTACCTGAGCGAAGGCAGCACCTCATACAGTGCTGCCGACGTCATCCACTATCTCCTGCAGGCCATCTCGCCGGGTGCACCCGCGACCGCATCGGCAACCATTGCCTGACACGCGACGCGACGTGACGCCCCGAAACGGCCATCGTGCTCGCCGCTTCGGGGCATGATCGCCGATTCGCCGGCGGTGTTCGTCAACCGACGGAGAGCTCGCCTTCCATTCCTGCCGCGCGGTGTCCCGGAATGCTGCAATAGAAGGTGTAGGTGCCCGCGGGCGCGTTGATCGTCCCCGAGGCGGCCTCGGTCGGTTCGGCGTGAATCAACACGTCGAGCTCGTCAATCGTGAAGTCGTGCTCGACGGCACCGCCGGTGTTGTCGATCGTGACGACCACGTCGGTGTCCGCGGCAATCGAAACCGCGGCGGGCTCGAAGGCGAACTCGGTCGCCACAATCGCAACGTCGCCGTCACTGGCGGCACCCTCGCCACCGGCGTCGCCACCGCCGCATCCGGTGAGCAGCAGCGCTGCCCCCGCAGCGGCGGCAATGAGATTCGTGCGCTTCATACCGCGTCCTTCGTCGTCGAAAACGCGCACACTCTGGCGCGTAACGTTGAGTATATCGCTAATGATTCCGGGTGTGAGCTGCCGCACGGCCGGCCGCGTCACTCGGTGGGCGCCGGCGGTTCGAGGCCGAAGTCGTCCACTTCCACACGGTCACGCGCGTCACGACGTGCGACGTCCATCGCCTGGCGTGCCCGATCGACCAGTTCGTCGGGCTGGTCACCGAGTCGGCGTTGCCCGATACCGATGGACACCGTCACCGGCGCCGCACCGCCCACGACGTCGGTGCGCACCGTGTCGAGCACGCGCTGCATCGTTGCCACCGCCTGCGCGGCCGGCGTCTCGGGCAGCACGGCGAGGAACGCGTCATCGCCCCAGCGCGCGACAACGTCGCTCGCCCGCAGCAGGTTGGCGATCGTCGCGCCGACATCGCGCAGCACCTGATCACCGTGACCTGCGGCAGCGACCGAACCGAACTCGTCGACGTCGATCAGCGCGACGGTCAGCGGACGGTCGTGACGGCCCGCGAGTTCGACCAACTCTCCCAGGCGGTTGGCAGCGGCAGGTCTCGCGAGCAGCCCCGTCACCGGATCGAAGTTGACCGTCCCCGCCGTCGTGGCGCCCGACTGCGCCGCGTCTGCCCGACCGACACGTCGCGCAAGCGCCGCCACGAGCATGACGAGTGCCGCGGCGACACCGCCGACGCGGGCAAGATCGGTGGCTGCGATCGTCCATCCGTCGGCTGCGACGTCGGTGACGAGCCGTGGGATGACGGCAGCGAGATAGGCAACGACGAATCCAGCTGTCAGCCACGTGGCCACACGCGCGCCCAGCGCAAGGAACGCGACAAGCACCAGGATGCTGAAACCGGGTGCGACCGTGCGAATCGCGACGTCGGCCGCCGCCGGCACATCGACGCGAACGTGCAGTTCGACCGTGAGCCGGACGACCCAGTGCACGAAGATCGTGCCCGTCAACAGCGTCACCAGG
Organism: Nitriliruptoraceae bacterium; assembly: GCA_040904785.1. Lineage (GTDB taxonomy): Bacteria > Actinomycetota > Nitriliruptoria > Nitriliruptorales > Nitriliruptoraceae > JBBDSV01. Next base: position 22,783 of record JBBDSV010000018.1, on the reverse strand, counting down.
CGGCGGGACGCGGCAGCGACGGGTGTCGAGCGAGGGCGTGGCGATCTGTCGGCGTTCACGGCACTCGAGACTAGTGCGTGACCGCCATCGTCCGGCTCGCACGAAGCGTGAGCCACACGGGGGTGATGACGATCACGACCGCACCGAAGGCCAGCGCCTCGTACGACGCGATGGCGAGCACGATTCCCGCGATCGTGCCCCCCACGGCCCCCGAGAGATTCATCACGAGATCGCTCGCCCCTTGCGCAGCGGGACGGTCGGCGACATCGAGCGCGTCGGTGAGCATCGCTGAACCGGCGACGAGACAGCACGACCATCCCGTACCCAGCAGGACGAGTGCGACGGGGAACATCCGCGCGCCCGTCGGTGCCGCCGTTGCGGCAAGCAGTGCTGCGGCAACGAGCTGGCCGCATCCGAGCAAGATGACCGCGGGACGACCGACCGCGTCGGCGAGCCGACCGAACACGGGGCTGAGGGCATACATGCCGGCGATGTGCAGGCTGATGGTCAGGCCGACGAGCGACAGCGTCGCACCGTGGTCCTCCATGTGCACCGGCGTCATGACCATCACCGCGACCATCGTCGCGTGCGCGGCACCGATCGCCACGAACGCGGCGAGCGCGGCGGGTACCGCGCGGATCGTCGTGATCGCGCGCCGCAGCGGGCGGTCACGCGGCGTGACCGCACCGATCACCGACGGAGGTGCGAGTTCGCCGTCCTGGTCACGAATCGCGTCGTCGTCGCGCGCGATGTGTCGGGCGAACTGCAAGGGGTCGGGCCGCAGAAAGATGGCCTGCACGAGCGCCGCACTGGCGAACGACGCGACCGAGAACAGGTACGGACCGGCGAGCGGCGGCAGTCCGAGCATCGCGGCGACGTCGCCACCGGGTCCGGTGAGATTGGGACCGAGCACCGCGCCGACGGTCGTCGCCCAGACCACGGTCGACAGTGCACCCGCACGGCGGTCGTCGGCCGCCAGGTCGGTCGCGGCGTAGCGTGCCTGCAGGTTCGCGGCGCTGGCGGCACCGAACGCCACCGAGGCCACGATGTGCACGGCGTACGAGCCCGCGATTGCCGCGACAATGGCGAGGACGGCACCGACGACACCAATGAGGTAGCCGGCGACGAGTCCGCGGCGCCGGCCGGTCGACACGGCGACACGGGCGATCATCGCCGCCGCCAGCGCCGCGCCGATCGTCATCGCCGTCGGCGCAAGTCCGGACAGCGACGCGGTGCCGGACAGGTCGTAGGCGAGCAGGGCGATGACCGCGATACCCGATCCGACTCCGACGCCACCGAGGACTTGCGAGGTCACGAGCACGCGCATCGTCCGCCGCTGCAACGCCTCGCGCTCCAGTTGCGGCCCCGAGATCGTCGTCACGCGACACGCTCGACGGAGGCGTAGCGACGACGGTAGGCCGCCGGGGACTGGCCCGTCGCCGCACGAAAGTGCTGCCGGAGGTTCGCCGCCGTACCCATGCCGACGCGACGCGCGATGACCTCGACCGGCAGCGCGGTCGTCGTCAGCAGTTCCTGCGCTCGCACGACACGCTGATGCGTCAGCCACTTGATTGGTGTCGTCCCGGTCGCGGCGCGGAATCGGCGCGCCAAGGTGCGCGGACTCATCGCGGCCAGTCGTGCGAGGTCGTCCACCGTGACCGGCTGATCGAGATGCTCCTGCAGCCACTCGAGCAGCGAGCGGATCGCATCTCGGTAGGGCTTGTGCGGCACCGGTGTCGTGGCGAACTGCGACTGACCGCCAGCACGATGGGGAGGCACGACCATGCGGCGGGCGACCTGATTGGCGACATCCGGTCCGTGGTCGCACCGAACGATGTGCAGCGACAGATCGATCGCGGCCGCAGTCCCCGCCGATGTCAGAACCTGCCCGTCGTCGACATAGAGCACGTCGGGCTCGAAACGCACCTTCGGAAAGCGTTGCGCGAGTTCGGCCGCATACATCCAGTGGGTCGTCGCCGTTCGGCCATCGAGGATGCCCGCGGCAGCGAGTGCGAACGTCCCCGCGCAGAACGCGACGATGCGGGCGCCGCGGTCATAGGCGGCGCGCAGCGCAGCCACTGGTGCCGGTGGCGGTTCGAACGGACATGCGGGCACGACGACCGTGTCGGCATCGGCGAGCGCCTCGAGGCCATGCGGCGTGTCGACCGTCCACCCGCCACTGACAACCAGGGGCTGCGTCGCCGCGGCGAGCCGGTGGCCGTACCACTCGACGTCGAGTTCCGGCCGACGCAACCCAAAGACCTCGCAAGCCACCGAAAACTCGAACGGGTTGGCGCCGGGGAGCAACAAGGTCGTGACTCGATGCGCCATGGCTCGCCTGCCCCTCGAGTGCCCGGCAGTCGCGCCGGCACCTACCACACGCTAGATCGCCGCGATCCGCAGCGCCACAGTATGGCAGGATCCTTGCGGAGTCTGTCCGGTTCGCTCCGCCGGTGGCGTGAATCCGGCGGTTTGTGGCCGATTCTCCCCTGTCTCTTCCGTTGGTACCGCGCCAACGTGTGCGTGGCAGAAAGGTCACGCCATGTCGACATACGACACACCCTCACCCGCCGACCTCGAACAACTGCTGGCTCGCGCCGCGTCCATCGACACCGCCGATGCTGACGGTGCCTGCGAGCTCGCCGGCGACATCAGGCAGGTGCTCACCCAGCTCGCCGACGCCGGAACCATCGCGCCGCACTTGCGCGCTGCACCCGGCGATCCGTTCATCGTCGTCGTACGGTTGCTCGTACGTGCGACGCGCCGGGCTGCCGCCTCCACGTTTGCGGCTACGGCACTGGCGTTCGGCGCATAGCAAAGGACGACACCGTGACCGTTCCTGCACCTGACCTGTCAATTGTCGCACCGGTGCTCGCCGCTGCCGACGCAGCCGCCGACCTCATCGAGGATGCGGCCGTACACGCAGCGTGGGACGAGCCGAGCGCACTCGCCGAGTACACCGTCGGGGGGCTCGCCGGACATCTCGCCCGGGGCATGCTGACGGCGGCGCAGTATCTGCTCGCCGACGAAGCCGGCATCAGCGACGTCGAACTCGTCGACGCCGCCGGCTATTTCGCCACCGTGCTCGCCGACCACGATCCGGTCGACAGCGACAAGCACCGCGACACGCGCGCGCGATCCGCGGCCGAAGCCGCCGACGGCCCAGACGTTCTGCTCTCCCGGATGGCGGAGGCACGCAGCGCGTTCGTCGCCGCGGTCGACGCTGATCGCATTCCCGAGGCGATCATGGTTCGCGACAACATCGCCATGACCCCGGCCGAATATCTACGCACCCGGCTCGTCGAACTCGTCGTCCACCTCGACGACCTCGCCACTAGTGTCCATCGGACACCGATGATCGATGACGAAGTGCTCGTGATCACCGCGGGCGTACTCGGCGAGACCGCCGCCCGACGATCGGGTGCGCTTGCCGCCGTTCAGGCACTGTCACGTGCCGAACGGCATCCCGAGGCCATCCGGGCGTTCTGACACCGCCGCCGCGCGACTCGGCCGGAATGCACAACAGCGGCGGTCGCGCGCGGGCCAATTTCGTCGCACTCCGCCGAGGCGCTGGCGACCACATCCGGCGATACTGCATGCATGGCCCCGTCACCGGTGGCGTCGCCGAGGGAGTGGATCCCATGTCCGCAACCCCACCGCAGATCGTCGCCGATCTCGCCGACGACGGATCCCTGCGCCCGTGGAACGAAGGCGTCACGGTCCACGATCCGATGCGGTTCACCGACCGCAAGCCCTACACCGAGCGGCTCGCCGACGCCCGGAGAACATCCGGCACCGACGAGGCCGTCTGGACCGGCCGGGCGACCGTCGCTGGAACGTCGTGCGCGATTGTCGCGTCCGACTTCGACTTCCTGGCCGGCACCATGGGGATCGCCGCGGGCAATCGCGTGTGCCGCGCCTTCGACCGCGCACGCGACGAACGCCTGCCGGTGATCGGACTGCCGTCATCGGGCGGAACACGGATGCAGGAAGGCACGCCGGCATTCGTGCAGATGGCGGCCGTCGCCGCGGCGGTCCGTCGGCACCATGCCGAGCGCCTGCCATATCTCGTCTATCTGCGCGACCCCATCACCGGTGGCGTGCTCGCGTCCTGGGGGTCGCTCGGACATGTGACATTCGCCGAACCGGGAGCGCTCATCGCCTTGACGGGTCCCCGGGTCATCGAATCACTGACGGGTGAGGCGTTCCCTGAGCATGTGCAGACGGCCGAGAACCTCTACGAACACGGCATCATCGACGGGGTGGTCGGCCGCAGCGACATGCGCGACGTCTTCGCCACAGCGCTTGCGGTGCTCGCCCCCGCACGCCCGGACCCGCCCGCAGCAGAGATCCTGCACCTGCCGGAAGATGCACACGTGGATCCGTGGGAAGCGGTGACCCGCTCCCGCCGCGTCGACCGTCCCGGTGTCCGGGAGCTGTTCGCCGCATGCGTAACGCACACCACCCGGCTGTCGGGCGACGGGCAGGGGGGCCGCGACCCGGGGTGCATCGCGGCAATCGCTCGCGTGCAGGGCATTCCCGCGGTCGTGATCGCGGCCGACCGGCCACCCGGCGAGCGCGGCGCGCGTATGACCGCCGCCGGCTATCGCACCGCACGCCGGGCGATGGCACTCGCAGACCAGCTCGGACTGCCGCTGGTGACGATCATCGATACCGCCGGCGCCGACATCAGCGCCCGTTCGGAAGAAGAGGGGCTCGCGGCCGAAGTCGCCCGCTGTCTCAGCGAGCTGTCGGCCTTGCGGGTGCCGACGCTTTCCGTGCTGTTCGGCGAAGGATCGGGAGGTGGCGCGCTCGCGCTCCTGCCGGCCGACCGGGTCATCGCCTGTGAACATGCCTGGCTGTCGCCCATCCAGCCCGAAGGCGCGTCCGAGATCCTGTATCGCACGACCGAGCGGGCCGAAGAGCTCGCCAACTCCCAGGCGATCGCCTCGACGGACCTGCGCCGCCACGGGATCGTCGACGTCGTCGTCCCCGATCGCCCGCAGCCCGGCGAAGAGGGTGCGGCGTTCGCGGACCGGGTCGCTGCGACCGCCGTCGCCATGCTGCGAGACATCTCGCTGCAGGATGCCGAGACCCGCATCGCGACTCGCAGCCAGCGGTGGCGCGCGATCGCCGACCAGTTCGAAGAGACGGTGCCGCAGTGACCCGGACGAGACCACACGCACGCGGTTTCCCTGCTGCCGCCACCACGACGTAGGTTTCCGAGCGGGAGTGCGTCGTGCCGCCACGGGTGGCCCGACCACGTAGGGGACCTGGTCGCGTCATCGCGTGGCCGGCAACGGAGGAGCACCCGTGACCGCCACGACGTCGCGCCCGCGCCGTCGCATCAGCCTGGTGTGGCCGATGACCGTCGCGCTTGTCGTGACGGCCGTCGCACCGGTGCTCGCCGTCGGCGCGTTTCAGCGCGCGGCGCAACAAGATGCACTCACCGAACGCGCGGTCGACGACCTGCACGTCGTTGCTGACGTCCAGCAAGCCAGACTCGCGAGTGTCGTCTCATCGACACGTGATCACGTCCGACTCGTCACCAGCCGTACCCAGATGCGGTCCGATTTTGCCGCCGTCGCCGCGGGTGCGACCGACCGGAAAGTTGAGTTGGACGCAAACATTCGTGACGCGGCCGCTGCATCGAACACCGTCGCCGCGATCGCGCTGATCGACCGCGATGGCGGCGTCATCGCGACGACCGATCCGACGCTCGCCGATGCAGCAGCGGCGCTCGTCGTCCAACTCGACGCCGCTGCTGCATCAACGACCGTTTCGATCGTCGAGAGCGGTGACCAACCGCGCTGGCTGCTCGCCGCTCCCGTGCAGCACCTGGGCATACCGGTCGGTGCCGCTGTCGTCGCCGTTGATGCTGGCACGCTGCTACCGCTGTCCAGCACCGCGCATGAACACGAACACGGGATCACAACCTGCGTCTTCGCCCGAACGTCCGGTGGTGCGATCGTCAGTGTCGGCGCCATGGATCCGACGCACGCCGCCCGGTGTGACGCGTTGCGTGATCCGCGGACCGCGCAGGACGCGGCTGCCGGGGCAATCGACACGCCACTCGCCTCGCTGTCGCTCGACGGAAGTGCCCGCGACTTCGTCGATGTGTCGGTCGGCGGCGCAGCGATGGTCGCAGCGACCCGCACGATCGACACGACCGGCTGGGGGCTGATCGTCACACTCGATCGCGACGATTTCCTCGCGCCGATCCAGGACACCGCACGACAACTTGCGCTCGCGACGTCACTGCTCGCCGCGATCGCGGTCATCGCAGCGATCGGTGTCTCACACTGGCTCACCGCGCCGATCCGAAGCCTGCGTGATGCCGCCGCCTCGTTCCGCCGTGATGGCATCGACGTCCCCGCCGACATCGACGCCCCGGGCGAATTGGGCGAACTCGCCGAGACCTTCAACGAACTGACCGGGCGCGTTCGCGCCGAACAACACGAAGCGGAGCGCCGCTACGAAGATCTGGAACTGCTCACACGCGCCATGGCCCACGACCTCAAGGGCCCGCTGACCAACGTGCGCGGCCTGGTCGAGACAGTCGTTTCCGGGCGGGTCACCGACCATGACCAACAGCACCACCTGCTGATGCGGGCGCTGACGGCTTCCGTGCACATGCAGGACCAGATCGACAACCTGCTGGCGCTCATCCGATCAGTCGGCAAGCCGCACGACTTCACCGCCGTCGACCTCTCTGCCGTCGCCGCCGACGTCGTCGACCAGCTCGGAAACGACGCTCACGTGACCGTGGATCCGCTCCCGGCGGTGTCGGGCGACCAGATCCTGCTCGAACGCCTGCTGCTCAACCTCGTGGAGAATGCCGAGAAGTATCACGCCGAAGGCGCGACCCCGCAGATCCACGTGCATGCGGAACCGACGTCCGACGGTCACGCAACCGTCATCCACGTCGATGACGGCGGGATCGGGATCCCACCGGACCAGCGGCACGCGGTGCTCGACGCATTCCGACGCGGCGCGAACCCATCGAAAGCCGCGGGTGCCGGGCTCGGGCTGTCGATCGTCGCCAGCGTCGTCGCTCATCACGACGGTCAGCTCGCCATCAGCGATTCCCCGCTGGGCGGCACACGCGTGTCCGTCACACTTCCGTACGGGCCACCCTCGGAAGCTCCATGATGAACGTTGCGCCGCCACCGGGGGTGTCCTCGACCCACAACTGGCCGTCGTGCAACCGGACGAACTCCTTGGCGAGACTCAGTCCGATGCCGGTGCCGGGTTGGTGCGTCTGCAGCGAATCGCCCTGCTCGAACGGCGCAAAGATCCGCGACTTCTGCCCATCGGCGACTCCGGATCCCGAATCGGAACAACGGACCTGCACCGTGCCGCCCCTGGCCCGCATGGACACGGTGATGGGCGTCCCCGGTGGTGTATGCACGACCGCGTTGCGCACAAGGTTTACCAGCACCCGCCGGATCTTCGACGGCTCGACATCGACCTCGCACGCGACAGTCTCGACGGTGCACGCGTGGCCACCGACGTCGACCTCCGCGACCGCTTCGACAACGAGCACACCTAGATCCCGCCGTTCGGCCTGAATAACCAGACGGCCGGCGTTGAGCCGGTTGAGGTCGAGGAGATCCTCGAGCAACAGTGACAACTGCCGTGCGTTCGCGTCGAGCCGATCGAGCATCTGCGTCCGCTCGGCCACATCGAGCCGGTCGCCGAACCGCCGCAGCAGCTCCGACAATCCCTGCACCACGGTCAACGGCGTGCGCAACTCGTGGGACACCGCGGTGAGGAATCGATCCCGGAGCGCGGCGACCTGCGTCAATTCCTCGTTGGCCTGCTGCTGCAGCGCGAGTGTGCGTCGCAGCGCCTCGGCCACTCGGTGCTCCTGCTCGGTGTCGAGGGCCAGCACGTCCAAGCTGAGGTCGGCACGTACGAAGTCCCGTCGAATCAGCACGTACAGCAGCGCGGTCGTCACGAACACGAACGCGAGTCCCTTGATGATGCTCCACCGCAAAAACAGCGACTCGTCGGTGACCACCCCCACCAAGGCGCGATCCGAGATGTAGATCCACCCGGTCGCGACGACGGCGTAGGCCAGCGGAACGCGCCACGCGCGCGACGTCCACCGATCATGTTGCCCGTGGGCGTCATGGTGCGCGGTGACCGTGATCTTCCCGCCAGCCACGCAGTCACCTCCGCCACCGGAGTCGGGCCGCTCGGGCGCCCGCCAAGTTCACCGTAGCCACGAACACCCGCGGCGATGGCGATCTCGTGCAACCACGATGGACGCGCGACCGCTACTTCAGGCCCCACGCGCCGTTGCCGCAAGCACGATAGGACGGGAAGTGATCAGTGTTCGGCGTCAGCCTTCGTCGCGTGCTGCGTGCCCGGTGCGTGTTCGGGCGGCGCATATGCGGTGACGATGCGAAGCGGCTCGTCACCGGTGTTGACGAAGTTGTGATGCACGCCGGCGTGCACAAACACCAGATCGCCGGGCGTGATCTTCGCGGTGACACCGTCCAACACGGACTCGCCGCGTCCGTCGACGAAGAAGAGCACCTGGTCGTGTTCGCCGTGCGTTTCGGCGCCGATCTCCTCGCCGGGCTGCAGCGTCATGACGACGACCTGCATGTGCTCACCGGTGGTGACGACCCGGCGAAAATCGTCGCTGTCGCGTGCGAGCGCCAGGATGTCGACCTCGTCGTGTTCCGTCGCAGACATGTGTCCTCCAACTGTCGTCGTCGCGTCGGCGACGTCCCCGCATTCGATACGCGGGCCTTGCGCCGATGCCCTGCAAGTCTGCCGCACCCTGGCCACGGCGACCAGGGGCGTTCGGCCGGTCCGTCCTACCCCACACAGACATCGGCGAACGGCGTTGGCGACCGGGGGCGAACGGCCAGTACCGAGGGCACGCCGCGGCCGCAGGATCCCGACACTGTGTGGTTGGCATGCGTTCTCGACCGAAGTGTCCGCCATGTTCTGCCGCCCACGACCCCTCGCCACCGCGACCATCGCGCTCGCTGCACTGCTGGTGGCCGCATGCGGATCGGGCGCCGAGCCACCGGCAATCGACGAACCCGCATCCGACGCACCATCAGAGGAACCGGCGGACGAGCCGGCTGACGACAGTCGCGACCCCGACGAGCCGAACGAGACGGGCGACACCGATGCCGGGGACGACCCCACGTTCACGGCCGCGACCTGCGAGGGTGCCGGGATCACCGTGGACTATCCCGCCGACTGGACGATCATCACGGCCAAAGAGGTCCCGCCGTGCCGGGTGTTCCATCCCGAGCCAATCGAGTTCCAGCACGAGAGCTTCCACTACGCGGTGCGCATCTACATCGACGCCGTCGCCTACGAGGATGCGACCGGCAGTTCGCTCGACGAAGAACTCGACCGTCGTGAGGTGACGGTCGACGGTCGCGACGCGGTACGCATCGAGCGCCGTTCCACCGGCGCGGCGATGCTGCCCGAGGGCGAGTCGAGCACCACCTACATCGTCGACCTCGATTCCTCGATCCTCGTGGCGACGACGAGCACGGTGGGGGAGACGGACTACGAGTCCGACGTCGATGTGCTCGACGCAATGATGGACAACATCGAGATCGCGGAGGACGCGGCCTGACATCGCGGGCACGACGACGCGCAACCGGACAGAATGGCGGTCGCTCGACGGGCACATGCCGCGTTCGGGCGATGAGGAGCATCCGTGGCGTCAAACGTCGCGCCTGAGACGGAGCTTCGCTGGGGATCACCGGCTGCCCGCTGGGTGATTGCCGCGACGGTCGGCGGCAGCAGCCTCGCGATGCTCGACAGCACGACCGTCAATGTCGCGCTGCCGGCGATGGGTCTCGACCTCGGCGCACGCGTGCGCGACCTGCAGTGGGTGCTCAACGGCTACACGCTCGCGCTCGCATCGCTGATGCTGCTCGCCGGCTCGCTCGCAGACCGCTTCGGCCGCCGCCGCATCTTCACGCTCGGCATCGTCTGGTTCACGGTCGCCTCGCTGCTGTGTGCCGTCGCGCCGACGCCGCTGCTGCTGATCGTGGCACGCGTGCTGCAGGGCATCGGCGGTGCGCTGCTGACCCCGGGAAGCCTCGCAATCCTGCAGGCGACATTCGCGACTGCCGACCGCGCCCGTGCGGTCGGCGCGTGGGCGGGGCTCGGTGCGATCGCTGGCGCCGTCGGCCCGATGGTCGGCGGCTGGCTCGTTGCCACACTCGGCTGGCGGTCGATCTTCTGGACCAACGTGCCGATCGCCGTCGCAGTGCTGTGGATCACCTTTCGACACGTTCCCGAGCACCGATCCGGTAACCCTGCAGCACGCTTCGACCTGCGAGGCGCAGCACTGGCAACGTGCGGGCTCGGCGCGGTCACCTGGGCGCTGATCACCGGTGGCGCCGACGGCGCGAGCAGTGCCGTCATCATCAGTGCGCTGCTGGGGGCGAGCGCGCTTGCCCTGTTCATCGTCATCGAGCGGCACGCCGATGCACCGCTCGTCCCCCTGTCGATGTTTCGCTCCCGACAGTTCTCCGCCATCAATGTCGTGACGTTCGTCGTCTATGGCGGCATGGCGATCGTGTTCTTCCTGCTGATGGTGCAACTGCAGGTCGTCGTCGGTGTCTCACCGTTCGTCGCCGGAACGGCGCTGCTACCCGTCACGGTGCTCATGTTCACCCTGTCAGCCCGCATGGGTGCGCTCGCGCACCGGATCGGACCGCGGCGACCCCTGGTGATCGGTCCGCTCATCATGGCCGGCGCACTCGTCGGCATCGCCCGGATCGACCAGAGCGCCTCGCTCGCGACCGACGTCTTCATCCCGGTCACCACCTTCGGTGTCGGTCTGACGATCATGGTTGCGCCGCTGACGTCGTCGGTGCTCGAGGCCGCGGGCACGCACCGGTCGGGGATCGCCTCGGCGATCAACAATGCGGTCGCACGGACGGCCGGGCTGTTGACGGTCGCCGCTGTCCCCGGACTCGTCGGGCTGACCGGCGACTCGTTCGCTCATCCGGCACGCGTCTCGGACGGCTTCACCGCGGCGATGTATGTGGCGGCGGCGATGGTGGCCGTCGGAGCGTGCGTCGCACTGGGCTTCGTCCGCGATGGGCGCGCCGACGCGTGACCCGCGGCAGCGTCAGTCGCGATCGGTCGTGGACGCGACGTTCAGCCACGGCGTCTGGCACACCGCGACGAGCAGTCCGTCGGCGCTCAGCAACCGCGCGATCCGCTGCCCCCACGGTTCGTCCTTGGGCTCATGCAGCAGCCGATGACCCGAGTCGACGAGTTCGCGTGCCGCAACGTCGACATCGGCGACCTCGAACTCGATTGTCGCCTGCGGCACCGGCACGTCGTCGGGCCATTCGTCGGAGCCGAAACAACTGCGTGCGGCGTCCGCGAGCGGCCACAGACCGAAGTGGGGAACGCCCGGTAGCGACTCGGTGAATATGTAGTCGCCCTCACCACCGGGGAAGTCGATTCCGAGCGCGTCTCGATACAACGCGTGTGCTGCAGCCGTGCCGTCGATGATCGGCGAGAATCCTGCGACGAACCGGATCTCCATACGCGAAACGCTCCTTGATCCAGGCGGTGAGCTGGTCTTCGTCAATCGTTCCGGCCGCAACCCCTTCGATGATCGCAACCGTCTCGTCCCCCTCCGGATCATCAGGTGGTGCCGTCCACGTCCGACCGTTGCGCAACGCGAACTCGCTCGTACAGAGGAAACCAACGCGCTTGTTGCCGTCGGGCAGGGGACGATTACCAATCAGTCGTGCGGCCAGCACAGCTGTCTTTCGCGCTATGTCGGGATGGACTCCACACCGCCGAATTCCGCCGCGGGAGCGTGCAACGCGGACTCGGCGAGCGCCATCCGACCAGCACGCACCAACTCCTCGGCGGGGATGGCCAACACCGCCTCGGCGATCACCAAGAAATCGGCAAGATCGAGGGAACGCCACGCCATCTACTGCGCAAGCCGGTCGAGGATCTTCTGATTCTTCTCGATCAGCCCGCGGATACGCGCCTGGAATTCAGCGTCGCCCCGGCGTTCCGCAATCCGCACCGTGATCGCCCGGCGGATCTCTTCTGCAACCGACACGCCATCTGCCTTCGCGATCGCTTCGAGCTCCGCAGCCTGGTCCTCTTCGAGACGCACAGTGAAACCCTTCGTCATCGTGGTACCTCCTCGCATGCATCGTGCATCATGATGCACACTCGGTCAAGCGCTGGGGTCCGCGGTTGGTGACCATCGCACGGAGAGCGTGATGGACTGGACATTGGAAGTGGTCGTCGTACCCGTGTCCGATGTGGATCGCTCACGGGAGTTCTACGAACGCCGGTTGGGATTCGTCGTCGACCACGACACGTGCATCGCCGATGGCGCACGGATCGTGCAGCTCACCCCGCCAGGATCCGGATGTTCGATCGTCATCGGTGAGGGGGTGGTGCCGCCGATGCAACCCGGGAGCCTTCAGGGCCTCCAATTGGTCGTCCCCGACATCCGGTCCGCACATGCGCAGCTGGTCGAGGCTGGCGTCGAGGTCAGCGACGTCCAAGTGCTCGGCGAGGACCCCAATCCCGACCCCGACGGCGATCCGCTCGACAACGTCGGCTTCGTGTTCTTCGGTGACCCCGACGGCAACGGGTGGGCCGTCCAGCAGATCTCGTCGCGGGGACGCGATGGTGGATGACCTGCCGGCTCGTCGTGCGGCCCGGAGCGTCGTTTTGTCCCCGGACGGATCAGCCAGGCGTCCCCGGGACGTCGTCGACCGCGAGGTCGTCGACCACGGCCGCGGCCCATCGGATGACCCGCTCGACGTGGCCTGCTGGGTCGGGTGGCGAAACGTCGGCGACCGTACGTGTCCAACGGCGCTGCGCGACGACGTCACCGGCGGTGGCCGCAACGGGCCGTGACCCGTCGTAGCGGCGCTGCATCGCGTCGCGCACACTGGTGACGTCGCGGCCGTCGATGACGGCGTCACGCAGTGCGGCGACGAGGTCGCGCAAGGCCTCGGGCTGGAGCGGGAACGACGCCGGGTGTTGCAGCTGGTAGCTGGCAACGGTGAGGAAGTGGACGCTGCCGGCCCGGACATCGGAGAACTCGAGCGCCAGAAGTTCGCCCCACTGCTGCCGGCAGCACTGGCCGTCGCGTTCCAGCGTCCCACACTCGTCGCATCTTCCCATGCGTGATCCCCGTGCGACGTTTCAGGCTGATACCGGCGGCACCGAGGTGATCGAGTCGTGGAACTCGGTCGATGACGTCGTCGCCGCCGCCACGACGCCCCGGCTGACCACCCATCGCGGTGCCGCGTGTTCCCGCAGCACGTCGACCAGCCGCTCATGGCCATGCACGACGAAGTTGGCGACCCTGCCCTCCTCGAGGCGGTGGCCATCGATGCCCAGCACGTCTGCAGCGCGCGTCGAGATCAGGTCGATCAGCCGCCGCTGCCGCGGCGCCGACAGCCAGCCGAGCGAGTGCGCCGCGAGGAAGGCGACCTCGAGCATCGAATGGCGTCCGAAGGGGTAGTAGGCATCCTCGATGTCGTCCTGACCGAGCGCGACAGCGACGCCGAGTTCGTCGAACAGTTCCACCGGAAGGTGCACCGGCCCGGTCTGCGGATCACTGACGAACGCGAGTCCCGCGCGCTTGGCCAGGCCGGCCAGGCGCAATTGCGATGGCTGCGCATAGGTAGCCACCGCACGCGCGTGACAGGCGACGCCGCGGCCGACGAGCCCGCGCTCGAGCAGCGCGACAGCCAGCATCTCCGTCGTTCGAAGCGACGGATCACCCGCGTCGTCGACGAGCATGGCCACGCGCCGTCCCATCCGTTGCGCAAGGTCGCATGCCCAGTCGATGTGACGCTGCGCGTCACGGTCCGAGTGCTCGATCCACGGAATGCCGCCGACGACGTCCGCACCGAGCTCAAGCGCCTGCTCACACAGCTCGGCCGCTCCGGGATCGCGGAGCACCCCGTCCTGCGGGAATGCCACGACCTGCACGTCCAGCAGGTGCGAGAGCTCGTCGCGGGCGGCGAGCACCCCCTGGAGTCCCTCGAGCTGCGCAGTGGTATCGACGTCGACGAACGCCTGCATGTGCAGGACCCCGTGGCGCACCGACTCGAGCATCGCCCGGCGCACGTTCTCGGAGATCCAGCCGCGGTCGTAGTCAGCCTTGACCTGCCGCGCGGTTTCGATCGCGGTCATGGCCGAACCCATGCTGCCCGCGGTGTATTCGTCGAGTGCGGCGTCACCGACGCGCGACAACGTGAAGACCTTGTCGAGATGCAGGTGGCCGTCGACGAAGCTTTCGGTGACGATCGCACCGGCGGCGTCGATCACGTTCGGGCCGTCGAGTCGCCCGTCAGTGACCGCGGCAATCGTGTCGCCGCGGACCCCGATTGACACGACGCGGCCGTCGAGCCGTCGTGCATCCCGCACGACGAGGTCGTACGTCACGTCCACACGCTTTCGTGCATGAAGCCGTCACCGCCTGATCCACCGCCGGCCCACGCGGCGGCACGTTCACTGCCGGGTGAGTTCGACCAGGTTGACCGAGTGGTCGATCACCTGCTTGACGACCGTGCCCAGCGTCTGATTGTTGTTGCGTGCGTACCGGCGCAGGAGGTCGAACGCGTCATCCATCTCGATCTTGCCCTGCTCGGCGATGACGCCTTTGGCCTGCTCAATCGCGACGCGGCTGCGCAACGCTTGCTGAAGCTGACCGGCGACCGTCTGTGCCTGGAACAGTTCGCGCTGTTGCAACAGGCCGATCGTCGCGACGTCGGCCATCGCTTGGGCCACCAGCCGCCCGCTCGATCCGATCCCGCCCGTCTGGTTGCAGAACAGGTTCATCGCACCGAGCACCTGGCCGCGAAGCCGAAGCGGAACGGCTTGGACCGAACGAAACCCGACGTCGAGAGCCTCGGGCGCGAACAGCGGCCACCGGTCACGGTCGGTCGCCAAATCGAGGACCTCCACCGGCTCACCCGAGGCGACACAGTCGCGGCACGGCCCGTCGGAGTTCTGGATCTGGAAGAGTTCAAGCAGGCGCGTGCGTTCGGACGAGGCGGCGAGGCACTGCAACGAGTCGGCCTCGTCCAACAGCAGGATGCCGACCTCGTCCGCAGACGTGAAGTCGACGACCCGCGACGCGAGCAGATGCAGCAGCTCGATGACGTCGAACTCGTCCACCAACGTGTCCGCAAGGGTCACGAACGTACTGACGAACTCACGGCCGTCGATTTCCGGATGGCTTGTCACGGTGTCTCCTCGCTCGAGATGATGCCGGACTTGCCCCGCGATCACTGTCGATTCTAGGTCCTGGCAGGTTATATGGCACGCGATCCATTAGGTGTCCTCACCGAAGTGCAGCCTGCGCGCGACCACGTCGGCGGCGATGTCGGACATGTTGCATTCCGACGCGTAGGCGCGGGCGCGCAAGGCCGCGAGTGCACCAGCCACGTCGATGCCGAGTTGGATCGAGACCATCCCGGTCGCCTGGTGCACCTGGGGTGTCGAGCGTCCCCCACCGAGCAGGGCGTGCCCGTTCGAGGCCGACGTCGGCTCGCCGGCGACGCCCGGTGCGGTGAGCATGTCGAGCGCCAACCGGGCAAAGATGAGCGCGTCCGCATACTCGCCGTCACTGAGCGGATCAGCCGCACCACGATAGAGATTCATCGTTCCGAGTCGGACCTCGCCGCTGCGGATCGGAAAGGAGAAGCTCGCGCGGATTCCGGCCTCACCGGCGGCCAGCGCGAACGCAGGCCACCGGTCGTCTGTCGCAAGGTCCGCCGCCAGCGCCGGCCACCCCGTCACGTGTGCGGCATATGCGGGGCCTTCGCCGAGCTCGGCTTGTATTCCGTCACCGACGTGGCCGGTGCCCGCCGCCGAGGCATTCTGAAGCAACTGCTCGCTGACGGCGACGGTGATGCCGACGCCGGAGGTGCCGAGCCGTAGCAAGGCGGCACCGCACACCATGTCCGGCCGCGGCCCCGCGGTCTGCCCCATGACCGAATCGAGCACCGCCTGGAAGCGGCTGCCGCGATCGGCGGTGTCTTCATCGACCATCGGAGCACACCCCGGACGCGCACAAACCGGGGCCGACAGGAGGACTCCGAGACGCACCGATCGCCGCACCTTCCCAAGACATGCATGGGTGCCGGCCGGGGTCTCGGGCAGGGCAAGCGCCAGGTGACGCTCACCCACACAGGACGCTGACCCACACAGTAGGGACACGAACCGCATCCGTCGATACCGACCTTTCGGCCGCAGCAGTCAGTGGCCGACGATCTCGCCGGCAAGCGCGCGCAGGACGCAATCGAAGGCAGACGTCAAGCGCAACGACGACGCGACGGCAGCGCCGACCGACGTCCCGCGGATTGTGCCCGTTGACGCACGGTCGGTCCTGCCGTACAGTCGTTGTGCAAGTTCAGATTTCATCTCGTGCTCCGGACCTCGGCGCGGCATCCCACTGGGAGTCGTCCCGACCGGAGCACACATGTCTCTCCTCGAATATCCGTCCGTCCGCTCGACGGCACCTCGCCTGGACGAACTCGAGGACGCCTTCGTCAGCTGGGTCCGTGGCCCGACCAAACCGGACCTCGTCGAACTTGGCCACGACCGACACATCGCCATGATGGCGTTGGCGCACCAACTCGAAGAATCGCCGACCGACTTGACCGAGTCCGCGTGTGCGGAGATCGGGTTGCCGCCAGGCGCAACGATCGCGGCCGCGGTGGAAGCGCTGCTTCACGCGGTCGTCGATCCCCAAGGTCCGCGCTGCCGGTCGTTTCGATCCGCCAGCTACTACCTGCGCGGACTCGCGCTCCTCGACGCCGCGCCCTGGGCCATCTCCCGCTACCGCGGCCTCGTCGCGGCGAACGCGCCAAGTCACTCCGATGTCCGTTGACCACATCGGTGGCCCGACACTGCCGAGCACGCTCAGCGTCGCACACTCGATCGACACGAGCCACACCGGCGACGCTTTCGCGCCTGCCGGCGAGGAGATGGCCTCGCAGCTCATCGTCGCAGGACAACCCGTCGAAACCGTCGATGCGCTGTTGCAGTCGGTCGCGCACGGCAACCACGCCGCGTTCGTCGCCCTCCAGAGCCGCATGGCCAGTCTTGTCCGCGTCAACGTCCGCCGGATCCTGGATGACGCCGCGCGATCCGAGGCAGTGACCGAAGAGATCTTCGCCGAGGTGCTCGAAGACGCCGACACCTTCGATCCGCAACGGGCCAGCGCCCAGACGTGGCTGCTGACGCGCACCTACCAGCACGCGATGGACAAGCTCCGTTCGATCGAGGGCGCGAACAACGCGAATGCCAGCACGTCCGACTCGCCGGCGGAAGCGGCGGCCTCGTGACACCGAACGAATCCCCAACCCGTGAGAAGGCGCTGTAGTCGGCGCCACGGCAACCAACCAAGAAGGAGCACTCATGAGCACCACCGCATGGATCATCCTCATCGTCGTCCTGCTCTTTGTCTTCGGCGGCTTCGGCTTCAGCAGGCGACGCCGCTAACGACGCCCGCACCGTCTCACGTCGTGTACGACACCGCGGAAGTGGCCAACTTCGTCGTCGAATCCAGTGAACAGACATCGAAGGACCGCCTACCTGTCGACACGATCTGGCCAACCACCGACGAGGCGCTGCTGACGCTGATCACGTGCGGTGGCGAGTTCGACCGCAATGTCAGGCACTACCGCGACAACATCGTCGTCTACGCCTCGTCGTAGATGGCAGTGCTCACGTTCGACGTCACACGACGTCGCGACGACCGACCACGCTTATCGACCTTCTCTATAGACAGCCTTGAGCAGAGCCGGGACTCCATGACACTCTCGCCGAACTTCGCGCCCAGACATTCGCCAGCGGCGACTGTCAGCGACCGCACCATGTTGCTGATCGCAGCAGACGTCGCGAGCAGGCCACGGACGGTGCGTCGACTTCCCGCGCCGCCGAAGCACGTGCAGTTCCGGTTGTCGGATGACCGACGCGGAGCGGCGGGAAGCACAACCGCTCTCGACACCGTGCCCGATGTTCGACCGTCAGTCGTCGGTGCCGCTGACCGGCGCATGCCTGAGGACACCGAGCGGCGGTCGCGCTACGCCGACGCGATTGACGGCGCACGCCGCGTGGGTGTCCTGGCCATGCCCCCGCTCCGACGGTTCGCACTCCTCGCACTCGTCGCGGTGTGCATGATGTCGGTCATCGCCGGTTTCGGCGTGACCAGAATGAGTTCCGCGCTGGACACCGGGACCGAACGGATCACGCGCGGCCCCGGGCACTACGCTCTTGCCTCGCTTGCCGCCACGGAAGTCCGCACGCAGGAAGCGGCGATGGCGGATGTCGCCCCCCTACGCGTACACGTCCAGACACAGGAGACGCTGCTCGCGGGGGGAGAGCGACAGTTCCGCCTCGCCCTCGACAACGACCTCGCGCTCGGAACCGTACGTCGCGCAGGATTCAGCGAGCCGATGCTGCATGTCGACCTCAGCATCCTGCCCTCCCGACCAGGATCGAGTTCCGTGTCGGTCACCCCGGCGCAACTCGTCGTCCCCCGCAGCAAGCTGCACCTGGCGTCCGTGAGGATCGAGGTCGCGCCCGGGGTGTCCTGCGCGTCTGACCTCGGCGAACTCCAGGTGCGTGTTCGTGAGCAATCGTCCGCGGGCCTGCGCGGTGTTGCCGTCGTCGCACTTCCACCAGTCGACTGCGGGGCGAGGCCTCCTGAGATTCGAGAAGACCGGTGACCTCCATCGACGTGCGGGGCGGGCGATCACCCCAAGCCACAACCAGGGGCTCGGTCGGACTGCGTATCCGACTTCTCGGCGGATTCTCCCTCTCGGACGAACACGTCGACATCACGATCTCGGAGGCTCCGCAGCGGTTGCTCGCGTTCCTCGCACTGCGCAGGCGCCCGGTGCGGCGCACATTCGCCGCCGGCGTCCTGTGGCCCGACGTCAGTCAGGAGCATGCGAATTCGAGCCTGCGTTCCACGCTCACCCGGCTCGATGAGGCCGCACGTTCGGCACTTACCGTCACCCCCTCGCAGTTGGCAATGTCCGGAGGAATCGCCGTTGACCTGTGGGAGTCCGAAGAGCTCGCTCGCAAGCTGGCGAGCCCGCACGACGCGCTGACGATCGGCCGATCGTCATCCGCCGCGATCGACGCGCTCTGCCTCGACGTTCTCCCGGACTGGTATGAGGACTGGGCGATCGTGGCGGCCGAGGCGTGGCGGCAGCGTCGCCTGCACGCACTCGAAACGCTCGCCGACGACCTGCGGGGCAACAGGTCCTTCGGCGAGGCGGCATCGGCGGCACAGGCGGCGATCGACGCCGACCCACTGCGGGAGAGTCCGCGCGCCGCGCTGGTTCGCGTCCACCTGGCCGAAGGCAACGTCTCGGACGCGATCCGAGAATTCGCGCAGTACCGGAAATTGCTGTTGCGAGAGCTCGGCCTCGAGCCGACGGCCCGGATCCAGGCGCTGGTGAACGAGCGACGGTGACGCCACCGTCACGGCCGACGGGCATGGTGTCCGCATGAATCAACAGCAGACCGGGCTCATGGTGCTTCGCGTGTGGACCGAAGAAGGCTCGGCTGCGCCGCTCCGCGTCGACATCCGCCAGACCACGGACCCGCCGTCCGGGTTCCACGGGACCATGACGTTCTCCGACATCGACCTCGTCGTCGACACCGTACGGACGTTCCTCGAGACCGGCGCTTCCGCCGTAGCCGTCGAGAGGAATGGCAGCTGGCTACCCCGAGGGAGCTGATGTGGTCACGCCGGCGTCACGCCACGGTGACGTGCCCATGGCACGATGGGATCGAGCCTGCCGCTGAGAGCCAGCCGGTTGCACGACCGATCCCAGGTTCAACGGAGAGTAGGCAATGCGCATCGGTGTAAGCATCTTCCTCATCGCCCTCGGAGCGATCCTTCGGTTCGCGTTGGAGACCTCGGTCGAGGGCATCAATCTCGGCACGACCGGCATGATCCTGATGGTTGTCGGCGCCATCGGTCTCGTGATCTCATTGGTGTTCTGGAGCAGCTTCAGCCCCTCACGTCGACGCGCGCAGATGGCCAGCGACGGCCGCGCACAGGTCGCCAGCACCGAAGAAGAGGTGCGCGACACCGAGACCATCGCGACTCGAACGCCAGAGGCCCGCTGAACCACGGAACGAGGCGCCAAGCCACCACCATGCGCGACGTACGTCGTCGCGCATGGTGGTGCCGTTTCGGAGGCATGGGTGAGCGCGCCGAGCTGTCGACAGTCGTCGCGCAGGGCGCACGATCGTCACTGATGTGCTGCGCACCACGGCACCGCACGCACGGCGGCAAATCGCACCCCACTGAGACGCGTAATCGACAGCATCTGTGGCGCATTCCGGGAATACTGCGTCTGCATCACGGCGTCTGCGTGACGACGTCGTGATGCAGACGCCGTCACGCTTCTCCCGAAGTCGCTTCGGCCGTGCTGGAGAGTCGTCATGAGTAGCGACATCGTCGACCTCTCGCGGCCACACCGCGCAACGGTTCGGCTGCTGGCCACTCTCGGCCTTGCGAGTTTCAGTTTCATGCTGCTGTTCGTGCTTTCCGGCGCCTGGGGACGCATCGATCAGGTCCACGAACTTGTGCCTGCTGGATCCCCCGAAGCCCAGCTCGGCGCCGACCATCCGGGTGAGACCGTCCACATCGCGGGTGCGACGGCCGGCGTCGTCGTCGGCGCAGCAGGTCTGATCGGGCTCATCATCCATCCGCAACGCGCCGGTTCCGCCACACACGCGGGCGCGGCAGCCATCGCGATGATGCTCACGACCGGCGTCGTCGGCGACCCCGACAACCACGGGGGGCAGGGACTCCTGATCGATCCGGCGTTTCTCCTGCTGGCGCTGCCGCCCTTGGCAGCGGCAGCCGCGGCTCACCCATGGCACGCATGGAGACAGGGCGGCATACGCCGACCGCACCTGCTCGTGCTCGCCGCGCTTGGCCTGCCGTGGGTCTGGTACGGGATCGACCAGGGGCTGATGCAACGCAACACCTGGCCACCGATGGCAGATTCGCACCACCAGGCGCACTGGTATGCCATGTCGGTGCTCGCATTCCTCGTGGTCCTGGTCATCGCCGCCGCATCCCTGCACGGTCGCGGTTGGAGGCCCGCGGCGACCACCGCCGGAACTGCCGCAATCGCCCTCGCAATCGCGGCGCTGGTCGAGCCATCGTCAGCTTCCGCACTGTCGCCCGTCTGGGCATCACTCGCAGCGGCCTGGGGCACGGCCATCCTGGTGGTCACCTGGCGAGCAACGCAGCACATCGACCAATCCGGCCACCCATTCGACGGAACGGCGAGCGAGCCCGAAGCGCCCGGAACTACAGCCACGTGACCGCGCTTCTCAGGCATGCAGTAGGCAGACGTCTGGGTCGATGCCGGATACCGTGGGATGCAAGCGTCTGCAGTTCAGATTGAGCACCGCAGGTCCGCTCGAGACGGAGTGCCCGGTGGCCTCCTCACAGGCAAGTCACCACGCCAGTACGCCCGGACAACACCGGCGTCTACTCCCGATCGGGCTGACGGCACTCGTCTGCGCCGTGACCGGCGCGCTCTGGATGTTGGGAAGCGGTCCGGTGGCCGACGCGGTCACGCAGATCGCATCGATTCCCCGCTGGGTCGTGCAGGTCGGCACAGGCATGGTGTTCGTGACGGTGACCACCGTTGCCCTCCAGGCTGCGGTCCGACGTCACGCGGACCGATGGGACGCAGCGGCGATGTCGACGGACACGACGACACCGCTGCCGATCGCAGGCCGATCTCGTGACCGTCTGCCCGCCGCGGCGCTGTCCGCCACGGCGAGCGCGGTGGTGATCACCGGCATCGACGGCACCATCGAGTGGGTCAATCCGGCGTTCGAGGCGATGAGCGGCTATCCGTCGTCGGTCGCGGTCGGCGCAACGCCCGGGATACTGAATTCGGGGCTACAGGACGAAGCGTTCTTCCGGGACCTGTGGGAGACGATCATCGCTGGCAAGGTGTGGCGTGGCCAGCTGGTCAACCGCCGCAGTGACGGCGAGCTGTACACGGAGAGTCAGACGATCACGCCCGTCGTCGGCGAACGCGGGGAGGTCAAGCATTTCGTGGCGATCTCGGAGGACATCTCCGAGCGCGTGCGCGCGGAACACGCGTTGGAAATGAGTCGACTACGGCTGCAGTCGCTGTTCGAGCACGCCATCGATGCGATTGTGCTGGCCGATGACGAAGGCCACTACATCGAGGTCAACCCGGCCGTCAGCGAGTTGACCGGCTACACACGTGACGAACTCCTGCGAATGCAGCCCGCCGATCTGGCGACGCCGGACCAGCAACCTGCTGACGTCGCCACCCAATTCGACGATTTCATGCGCGCCGGATCCAAGTCGGGGGCGTTCGCGTTGCGGCATAAGGACGGCCGCGTCGTCGAGACCGAGTACCGGACGGTGTCGAACATCCAGCCCGGCGTCCACCTGTCCGTCCTTCGCGACGTCACCACGCGCAACCGGATGCTGCGGGCGCTCGCACTCGCCGAGAACGAGTTCCGCGAGCTTGCGGAGAAGGCCGCGGACATCGTTGCCAAACTCCACGTCGACACCGACGGCCTGATGCAGATCGACTACATCAACCCCGCTGCCTCCACCATCCTCGGCTATCCGCGTGAACACTTCTACCACGACCCCGACCTGCTCCTCACGCTGTTCCACGGGCGCAGCGAAGACCTCGAAGACGCACTCGACCTGCTCCCAACGCCGGCTGAACCGACGCGGCTGGCC
>JBBDSV010000017.1:1141-1625 GCA_040904785.1 Nitriliruptoraceae bacterium | reverse complement strand
AGCGTGCTCGCGCTCGCCATCCTGATCATCGCCGCCGAACGGTTGCTGCGCGGCCGGGCGAGATTCGAACAGCGGGGACGCGGCGAAGGCATCGCCCCAATCGTGCTTCGCGGCCGGCGGGGCCAACTCGCGACCGCGACGTGCATCGCCGTACTCGGCCTTGCGGTCGTCACCCCGGTCGTGCAACTCGTCGTCTGGACGGTCGCCGGGGGCGGACTGGCCGAAACCGCCGGACGGATCGCCTCACACCTGACGAACAGTGTGATCCTCGCGGTGATCGCCGCCGTGGTGTGCGCCGCCGGCGGACTCGTGCTCGTCAACGCGCTGCGGCTGAGCCAGGACCGCCTCACCCCCCGGCTCGTGCGGGTCGCCAACATCGGCTACGCGCTCCCCGGTCCGGTGATCGCCATCGGCACCCTGCTGCTGCTCGCTGGCGTCGACCGCGCGCTGGCCGCCGCCGGCCTGGACATGGGCGGGGGGGGGG
>JBBDSV010000017.1:0-1131 GCA_040904785.1 Nitriliruptoraceae bacterium | reverse complement strand
TGTTCGCGGTCACGATCGCCTACGGTGTGCGATTCCTCGCGCTGGCGACGAACAGCCTCGACGCCGGACTCGAACGGGTGTCGTGGGCGTCGACGATGTCGGCGCTGACACTCGGTGCATCGCCACGTCGGGTGGCCTGGCGGATCCACCTGCCGCAGCTGCGCACCTCGCTCGGGGTCGCCGTCGTGCTCGTTGCCGTCGACGCGCTCAAGGAGTTGCCGATCGTGCTGTTGCTGCGCCCGTTCGGCTTCGAGACACTCTCGCTGTGGGTCTACCGGTCGGCGGCCGAGGCGCGCTGGGAACTGGCCGGCCCCCCCGCTCTGCTGATCATCGCCGTGGCCGCCATTCCCGTCGTGACCGTGTTCCGGACGCAACTGCGCCAGGGCGACACGCCAGGGACACGAACCGTGCTGACACCGGTGATCCTCGATCCCGCCGCTGCGGGGTCCCGCGAGACAACAAGGGACGTTCGATGAGTCGCGATCTCGATTCGACGTCGACGCCGCAGCTCACGCTCGAGCACGTGCGGGTGCGCTACGGCGACACCGTGGCGATCCACGATCTCGACCTCACGGTCAATCGTGGCGAAATCATGTCGATCGTCGGCCCGTCGGGCTGCGGCAAGTCGAGTCTGGTTCGTCTCATCGCCGGGCTGATCGGGCCGGACGCCGGCCGAGTCACGATCGCTGACACCATCGTCGCCGACGAGGCCACATGGGTGCCGCCCGAGCAACGCGGCGTCGGCGTGGTGTTCCAGGAACATGCGCTGTTTCCCCACCTGCGCATTCGAGACAACGTCGGCTTCGGACTGTCGGGCGGAGAGGTGTCACGGCGGCGCATCGCCGAGGTGCTCGAACTCGTCGACCTTGGACAGCTCGCCAACCGTTACCCGCACGAACTGTCCGGCGGCGAGCAGCAGCGTGCCGCGCTCGCCCGCGCGCTGGCACCACGGCCGCAGGTACTGCTGCTCGATGAACCGTTCTCGAACCTCGACCGCAATCTGCGGGATCAGGTGCGCCACGACACCGTGGTCGCACTCCGGGAAGAGGGGGTCACCGCGATCTGTGTCACCCATGATCGGGCCGAAGCGCTCGTCGTGGGCAGCCGTGTCGCCGTCATGCGCGACGGACG